>CAYFPX010000095.1:0-28124 GCA_964344945.1 uncultured Enterobacterales bacterium | reverse complement strand
AGTACGACCCCGCTACACCCCCCTCAGCGCAGGCGGAGTCCCTTCCGGCGTGCATGGCGGCGCACCGCTTCGTCTTGCCGGAGGGCCTCGACCCCCGATCCTCCCCACCTACGCCCTGTCACGAGCTGCCCCCGACCCCCGTCGCAAGACGCTGCCGGCATCAGGGGCCGCGGGCCTCGCAGTCCAGGTGCGGGAGGTAGGCGAGCGATCGGTCTATCTCGGCGTCCAGATCCGCCCAGAGCGATGTCACCAGCGGGTCATCCGGGTCGTAGAGGTTGTCCTGCTCGCCCGGGTCCTCGCCCACGTCGTAGAGGCCCTTGGCACCGTCGCAGCGATAGGTGAGGAGGTCGTTCTCGCGGGTGGCCATCCACCAGGCGTCGGTGTCCAGGTGGTAGCGGAACGCCGTGCGCAGGCGATCGGCGGGCACCTCGTCCGGATCGCTGCCGGTCCAGCCGGGCTCGGGCTTCAGCCGCAGCGCCCGGTAGATCAGGTGCACGAGGTCCTGGTGCTGGACCGGGACCTTCCAGACCTTCGGGGTCAGTCCCTGGGCCCACCAGGCGGCGAGGGCGCGGTTCTCCTCCTGGTGAAGGGCCTGGGAGTGGCCCCACTTGCGGTGCTCGTAGAACTGCTCGCCGTGGTCGCTCCAGAACAGCACCAGGGTGTCGTCGAGGGCGCCCAGGTTCTCCAGGCCGGACCACAGGTCCTCGAGCTGGTCGTCCATGAAGCGGATGTCGGCCTCGTAGTGGGCGAGGAAGTGGGCGAGCAGCAGGTCCTGATCGTGCTCGGACAAGGAGAGGTAGTCCTGCTTGGCCTCCTGGAGGCCCTTGCCCGTGGTGAGGTCGTAGTCGATGGGATCGAGGTCACCGGAGAGCTCGTCCCGGTAGGACTGGGGGGCGTCGTACGGGGTGTGAGGATCCATGAAGTGGACGTGCAGGTACCAGCGATCCTGCACCCCGCCGACCATCGACTGGGCCTGGGTGAGCGCCTTCTGGGCGGTCCACTCCGCCGAGGGGAATTCCGAGGGGTCGCCCATGTCGTTGTAGACGATGGTGTCGAAGCCCTCACCGGTCAGCACCCCGGGCTCGTCTGTGAGCCAGGGGCTGCCGGTCACCACGGCGGTCTCGAAGCCCCGACGCCGCAGCCACAGGGGCAGCATGTCGAGCTGGTCCGGCGGTCCGAGGGCGTCTGGGTCGGCGGTGACCGGCTCGAAGCCCAGGTCCACGGTCGACCGGCCGGTCATCAGGCAGAGCACGCTGGCGTAGGTCCAGTTCGAGCAGCCCCGGAGGTTGGTGAGCAGGACCGCCTCGTCGAGCAGGCCGTCGAGGAAGGGGGTGTTCTGGGTGCCGGCGTAGGCGCCGATGGCGTCGTACCGCAGGGTGTCGAACGAGACGATCAGCAGGTTCTTCGGCACCCCCTCGGTGAAGACCAGGCCGTCGCCGGTGGTGTCTCCCGAGCCCCCGGTGTCCAGGGGCTCGGCGGCGGGCACCGGCCGGTCGTGGGTGGCGTGCGGTGCGGTGCGGATCGGTCCGTCCGGCTCCCCCCCCGGGGTGCACGCGGCGATCAGGGCCAGGGCCGCTGTGGCCGGGGACCACATCCGTCGGTGTCCTCCCGCTCGGGGCCCCAGGTTAGCCAGTTCGGAGCCGCTCCGCAGGGCCTTGGGTGAGCCTGCAGTAGGCTGGACGATGATGGCTGGTGAAGAATCCCGCGGCCGGTCCCGTCGGCTCCCCGAGATGTTCCTGCGCATCGCCACAGCCGGTCTCCTGGTCGCCCTCGGCGCCTTCGGGGCCTGGGCCTCGACCCGCTCCCCCGAGAGCACCCCGGTCGAGCCCCCGCCTGTCACCGCCTCGGCCCCCATGGATCACGCACCGGTCGCCGGGCGCAGCCCGCCCGTCGCTCCTGGGACTTCCGCTGCCACCGCCGCGCCCTGGAGCCCCTCGGTCCAGGTCTCGCCGGGCGGGTCCGAGGCGGTCGGTGCCGTCGGTCGCACCCTGGCCGTCCTGCCCGACGACACCCGCCTCATCGTGTGGTCGGGGCGCCAGCGGGGCCGCCCGACGCTGCTGAGCCGGTCTCGCGACGGAGAGGCCTGGAGTGCTCCCGTCGCCGTGCCCGGCACCCAGTTCAGCCTGTCCCCGAACCTGGCGGTGGCCGCCGACGGCACGGTCCACCTGGTCGTGGGCATGCGCCAGGGCCCCAGGGAGGCGCTCTACCACCTGCGCTCCACCAACGGCGGGCGGAGCTGGTCCACGCCGGTGCCGATCTCCGCCGAGGTCTCCGAGCCCCTGCGGGGTCAGACCGTCACGGTCGACGCCCGCGGCCGGGTGCACGTGGCCTGGCACCAAGGCGATCCCAAGCAGGACGGCGGCCGCACGCGGACCTGGTACACCCGCTCCGGACCGAGGGGCGCGGGCTTCAGCCCCCCGCAAGCGCTGTTCCCCGAGCTGCCGGGCCACGCGGCGTTCCCGCGCCTGTTGCTGACCGGCGCCACCGGCGACGTGGTCGCGGTGCCCGTCCGCGGCCAGCAGGACCCGCCAGACTGGGACGTGCTCGTGGCGATCAGCCGCGACGGCGGCGAGACCTTCACGACCGTCTCCGCGGTCGACACCCCGTTCCGGGACTGGGATCCCGAGGCCTGGATCGCGCCCGACGGCACCATCCACCTGGCCTGGATGACCCAGCGGGGCGGCGGTCGCGGGGTGACCATCGACTACAGCCGCAGCGCGGACTTCGGCGCCACCTGGACCCGTCCGGTGAGCCTCAACCGGGTCCAGGGTCGCTTCCCGAGCTTCGCCCCCCTGGCCGACGGCTCCGGCGCCTGGCTGCTGTGGAAGGACGAGCGGGACTGGGGCACGCCGCCGTGTGTGGGCCGGGACCGCTGCGCTGACATCGCCGGGCTCTTCACCGCGGACAACGGCCGCACCTGGACCGAGCCCGAGCTCATGACGGACCTGGGCGACGTCGAGCTGAAGTTCCCTTCGTTCACCACCGGCACCGACGGGCGTCTGCACATCATGTGGAGCGATCAGCGCCAGGCGATGGAGCAGATCCACTACCAGGTGCGCGAGGCACTCTGAGCGGACCCGCAGCGTGGACGGGGATACTCCCCGCCACCAGGAGGGGTGTTGATCGGCGGGCTCGCGACCTGGATCGTTGCGCTGGGCTGCACCGGTGGCCCCGCGACGGACTCCGCCAGCACGCCGGCCCCCCCCGTCGTCGACACCGGTGAGTTCCTCCAGGATCCCTTGATCCAGCTGGCCGGTGACCGGCCGCGCAACCTGCTGGTCATCAGCATCGACACCCTGCGGCGGGACCGGGTCGGCTTCACCGGGGGCACCGACCTGACCCCCGGTCTGGATGCCCTCGCGGCCGAGGGCTTCGCACTCCAGGACCACCACGCCTGCGCCAACTGGACCTTCCCCAGTGTGCTCTGTGCCCAGACCGGCCGGACCTCGCTCCAGCTCGGCTTCCACCCGGAGCCGGGCGATGCCTCCGAGCCCTACCCGGGCACCTACCCGACCCTCGACGTGATGCTCTTGGAGGCGGGCTTCCACACCGCGCTGGTGACCACGAACGTGTTCCTGCGGCCCCTCAGCGGCACCGCCTCGGGCTTCGAGGTCTTCGAGCTGATGGGCTACGACGCCCCCGAAGACGTCGCTGCCGCAGCGCTGAGCCAGCTCTCCGAGGCCGTTGGCGACGACCGCCCCTTCTACCAGCACGTGCACTTCCTCGATCCCCACTCGCCCTACGGCGCACCGTCGGAGTGGTGGGGGGACACCAGCCACCTGGCGCCCCTGGCCTGGGACTTCACCACCGAGGCGGGCATCGACGAGATGCTCAAGGCCTGGGCGGAGCTGGACGGGGCGGAGCAGGGCAACGTGAAGGGCTGGGTCGATGTGCTCTACGACGCCGAGATCAAGCGCATGGACGCTGCGATCGCGGACCTGTTCACCGAAGCCCGGGCCCTCGGCGCCCTCGAGGACACCCTGGTCGTGGTCTGGAGCGACCACGGCGAGCAATTCTGGGAGGACGGCCGCTTCGGTCACGCCCGGGCCACCCACGACGAGGAGCTCGACGCCATCGGGCTCTTCTGGATGGAGGCCGGCGGGGTCGTCGCCGGCGAGACCCACCGGCCCACCGCCAACGTCGACCTGGTGCCCACGGTCCTCGACCTGCTGGGCCTGCCCGAGGCCGAGCACGCGAAGGGATCGATCGTAGGGACCCCGCCCTTCGACCGGCGCCGGGTCGGGGTGCACTTCAGTCCGACCGACACCCAGCTCTCCATGGAGCGCAAGGGCTGGAAGCTGGTGGTCGACTGGGACGGTGACGCGGCGCTCTACGATCGGTCCACCGACCGGGGCGAGGAGGTCGATCGGCTGGCGGACGAGCCGGCGCTCGCCTCGGAGCTGTGGGGCTACCTGCGGCCGCGCTTCGAGGATCTGCAGGACCTGCACCCGGGGCTCCAGGACTTCACGGAGCCCGGGCTGTAGCGCCAGGCCGGGTCCCCGTTAGAACGCGTTCTAGGAGGTCCCCACCATGCGACTCGGCCTGATGCTCGGCTACACGGGCGCCCACTTCGAGCTGGACATGGAGCGCGTGCTCCTCGCGGAGAAGCTCGGCTACGACAGCGTCTGGACGGCTGAGGCCTGGGGGTCCGACGCGATCTCGCCCCTGGCGTACATCGGGGCCTTGACCACGAAGATCAGGCTCGGCACGGCGATCATGCAGTGCCCCGGGCGCTCTCCGGCCAACGCGGCGATGACCGCCATGACCATGGACGCCATGACCGGTGGCCGGTTCATCATGGGCCTGGGCACCAGCGGTCCCCAGGTGGTCGAGGGCTGGCACGGCGTGCCCTTCAACAAGCCGCTCACCTGGCTCAAGGAGTACATCGCGATCGTGCGGAAGATCCTGGCGCGCGAGGAGCCCGTCACCTTCGACGGCGTGCGCTACCAGCTGCCCTACCGGGGCCCCGGCTCCAGCGGCCAGGGCAAGCCGCTGAAGAGCATCCTGCACGGCAACCCGACTCTGCCGATCTACACCGGGTCCATGGCCCCCAAGAGCCAGCAGGTGTGCGCCGAGATCGCCGACGGCTGCCTGGTCACCTGCTACTCGCCGACCTCACCGGAGGTCATCGAGGAGAACTTCGCCATCGGCCTGGCCAAGGCCGGCAAGCAGCGCCAGGACTTCGACCTGGCCCCAGCCGTGGCGGTCGTGGTCGGCGACGACCTGGACGTCTGCCGCATGCCGCTGAAGGCGTCCCTGGCGCTCTACGTGGGCGGCATGGGCTCCAAGAAGAAGAACTTCTACAAGGACTACGTCTGCAAGGTGGGCTTCGAGGAGGCCGCCGAGAAGATCCAGGCCCTCTACCTGGACGGCAAGAAGGTCGACGCGATCAACGCCGTGCCCGACGAGATGGTCGACGCCTTCAACCTGGTGGGCCCCAAGGAGCGCATCCGGGACGAGTTCGCCAAGTGGAGGGAGAGCCCGGTGGACTCGATGCTGATCGGCTGTCAGCAGCTCGAGGCCCTGGAGATCATGGCCGAGCTGAACTCCTGATGCGCGTCGCGATCGTCGGGGGCACGGGCAAGGAGGGTCGGGGTCTGGCCGTGAGGCTCTCCCGAGCGGGTCACGAGGTGGTCATCGGATCGCGGGACGCAGGGCGGGCCGGGACCCGCGCCACCGAGCTCAACAGCGCCTACGGCGTGGCCCTGCGCGGCGACGCCAACGAGGCCGCGTGCGAGGGCGCGGACCTGGTCGTGCTCAGCGTGCCCTACAGCGCCCACCGGGCCACCCTGGAGGGCCTGCGCGAGGTGCTGGCCGGCAAGGTGCTGGTGGACATCACCGTCCCCCTGGTGCCGCCCAGGGTGCGGACGGTGCACCTCCCCGAAGGACACGCGGCGGCGCTGGAGGCCCGGGCGCTCCTGCCCGACACCCGGGTCTGCGCCACCCTCCACCACGTGGGCAGTCACCACCTGTCCGACGTGGACCACGACCTGGACTGCGACGTGCTGGTGTGCGGCCACAAGGACGCTCGCGGCGGCGTGGTCGAGCTGCTGCGCAGCGCTGGCCTGAACGCCCTCGACGCCGGCCCGCTGAAGAACGCCATCGCCCTGGAGGCCCTGACCCCGGTGCTGCTGTACCTGAACAAGAGGTACGGGGCACCGGGCGCGGGCATCCGGATCACGGGGCTCCCGGAGTGAGCGAGCTGACGCTCCGGGCCCTGCCAGGGCTCGGGGTCCTGGACTCTGGGGACGACCTGGTCGCCTGGATCCGGGGCGGGCTCGAAGCCGCCCGGATCGCCCTGGCGCCGGACGACGTCCTGGTCGTCGCCAGCAAGGCCATCAGCCGCGCGGAGGGGCGCTTCCGGGACCTCGGTGCCACCGAGGTCTCCGACGAAGCCCGGGCCCTGGCCGCCGAGGTCGACAAGGACCCGGCGCTGGTGGAGTGGGTCCTGCGGGAGTCGGTGGCGGTGTCCCGGAAGAAGCCCGGGGTGCTGGTCGTGCGGCATCGGCTGGGCCTCGTGTCGGCCAACGCCGCTGTCGATCGGTCCAACGCCCGGCCAGCCGACGCGCCGGAGGGCTCCGGGCCCTGGATCCTGCTGCTGCCGGAGGATCCCGACGCCACCGCCGAGCAGCTGCACCAGGCCCTGGGCGTGGCCGTGATCATCACCGACTCGCTGGGTCGGCCCTTCCGGCTGGGCAGCCAGGGCACGGCCATCGGCTGCGCCGGGCTGGAGCCCCTGCGCTCCCTGGTTGGCGAGCAGGACCTGTTCGGCCGTGCCCTCGAGCACACGAGCGTGGCCACCGCCGACGCCATCGCGGCGGCGGCCGACCTGGTCGCCGGCCAGGCCGGTGAGGGACGGGCGGTGGTGCACGTGCGCGGGCTGGACCTGGACGGTCGCTCCGGCCCGGCCGCTGACCTGGTGCGGCCCCCCGAGCAGGACCTCTACGCGTGAGGGTGGTCGCCCTGAGCGGCGGGGTGGGCGGCGCCCGGCTCGTCGACGGGCTGGCGGCGGTGCTGGCGCCGGACCAGCTGACCGTCGTGGTGAACACCGGAGACGACTTCGACCACTGGGGCCTGCGGATCTGCCCAGACCTGGACACGGTGATGTACACCCTGGCCGGGGTGGCGGAGCCCGTCCGGGGCTGGGGGCTGCAGGACGAGACCTTCCGCACCCTGGAGGCGGTGCGGGCCCTGGGCGGCGAGGCCTGGTTCCAGCTGGGGGACCGGGACCTGGGCACGCACCTGGTGCGGACCGAGGGGCTGCGGGCCGGGGAGGCGCTGTCCGCCGTGACCGCGGCACTGTGCCAGGCCCTGGGCGTGCGGCACCGGGTCTTGCCGATGGCGGAGGGGCCCCGCGCGACGATCATCGAGACCGCCGACGGGGACCTGAGCTTCCAGGACTGGCTGGTCCGGGCCCGGGGGGCACCGCGGGTGATCGGTGTGCGCCTCGAGGGCACGACCGAGCCCGCGCCTGCGGTCCTCGAGGCCCTGGCCGGCGCGGATCTCGTGGTGCTGACACCGTCGAACCCCTACGTCTCCCTGGACCCGAGCCTTACCCGCGACGGGGTCCGCGAGGCGATCGCTGCCAGGCCGGTGGTCGCCGTGAGCCCGATCGTCCGGGGTCGAGCGGTCAAGGGGCCGCTCGCCGGCATGATCGACAGCCTGGCCGACCGGCCCGCCAGCGCTGCTGCGGTCGCCGATCACTACGGAGGCCTCGTCGACACCTGGGTCGTGGAGCACGGGGACGCCGAGGGTGTGCCGGGGCGGGTCTTCGAGACGGCGACGGTGATGGGGGAGCGGGCGGATCGGGCTCGTCTTGCGCGGGAGGTGCTCGGGGCATGATGCCTCCGTGACCCCCCTCTTCCTCCTGCTCGCCTGCACCGGCGCCGACCCCGAGCCGGCGCCCGAAGATGGCGGCCTGCTCTCCTTCCCGGAGGAACGACCCCAGAACCTCCTGGTCGTCAGCCTGGACACCGTGCGCCGGGACCGGGTGGGCCGGTACGGCGGTGGGGACACCACGCCGGTGCTCGACGCCCTGCTGACCCGCAGCGTGGTGCTCGACCAGCACCGGGCCTGCAGCAACTGGACCTACCCGGCGCTGGTGTGCCTCTACACCGGGGCCTCGCCGACCGACGTGGGCTTCATGCCCCGGGGGCCGGAGCCGGCGACGCCGGACCTGCAGACGATGGCCGAGGGGCTGGCCGACGCGGGCTTCGACACCCGACTCGCCGGCGCCCAGCTGCTGCTCGACCCCGAGCTCGGCCTGGTCCAGGGCTTCGGGACCGTGTCGGTCGACGCCGACTGGTCCGCCGAGCAGGTGACCGAGCAGGCCCTGGCCCTGGCCGAGGACCTGGCGTCGCCCTGGCTGCTCCAGGCCCACTACCTCGACCCCCACCTGCCCTACCTCGCGCCCGCGGAGCACGAACGCCGCCCGGCGGACCTGGCGAGCACGATCTTCGACCTGACCGACCCGGAGATCGTGCACGACATCGTCGAGCACTGGGGCGAGCTGTCGGAGGAGGAGCGCGACGCCCTGCTGGCAAACATCGACGTGCTCTACGAAGCCGAGCTCCGCTACACCGACGCCCAGGTCGGGGCGCTGCTCGATGGCCTCGACGCCGGGGGCCTGCTCGACGACACCCTGGTGCTCCTGGTCACCGACCACGGAGAGCAGTTCTACGAGCACGGGCAGTTCGAGCACGGCAGCGGGCTCTACGGGGAGGAGACCTGGGCGGTCGCCGCCCTGGCCGCGCCGGGTCTGGCCCCCGCCTCCTGGACCGGTCTCACCCACCACGGCGACCTGCTGCCGTCTGTCCTGTCCGCCCTGGCGCTCCCGGCCTCCGGACAGGCCACCGGCACTGTCGTCGGCACCGCGCCCGAGGACCGGCCGGCCTTCACCGCCTTCTCCCTGCGCGGGCGCACGGTCCAGGGGGTGGAGGTCGGCCGCGATCGCCTGCTCTTCGACTGGGGCCCCGGGACCTTCGAGCGGTTCGAGCTGGGCGACGATCCGGGGGAGCTGGAGGACCTGCACGACGCGGCCGGCTCCCTCGACCAGGAGCTGGTGGCGCACCTGTGGCCCGAGGTCGAGCGCCTGGCCGAGGTGCTCGGCCAGGAGGTGCCCGCGCGCGGGCCCTGAGCCTGTGGCACCTTGGGGGCGATGACGACCTGGCTCTCCGCGCTCCTCGTCGCCTGCACCGGCGGCACCCTGTCCACCGGCGGCCTCGACGACACTGGCGTCGACACCGAGGACCCGCTCACCTGCCTGGCCTACGGCGACGGCGTCTACGACAAGGACCGCTTCCTGGCGGTCGAGGTCACCCTGGACCCGGACGACTGGGAGGAGCTGCGCAACCAGGCCCGGAACTTCCTGGACATGATCACCGGCGACGAGTGCCTGGCCGACCCCTGGGAGTCGCCCTTCACCTGGTTCCCCGCCGACGTGACCATCGACGGGGTGACGGTGACCGACGTCCAGGTCCGCAAGAAGGGCCTGCTGGGCTCGGTCGTGCCCGACCGTCCCTCGCTCAAGATCTCCTTCGACCGCACCGTCGAGGGCCAGCGCTTCGAGGACGTGGAGCGGCTCACCCTGAACAACCAGCGCCAGGACGGCAGCCGCATCAAGACCTGCCAGGGCTACTGGCTCTATGAAGACGCCGGCCTGCCCGGCTCTCGCTGCAACTACGCCCACGTCACCGTCAACGGCGAGGACCTGGGGGTCTACGCCAACGTCGAGCCGGTCAAGAAGGACATGCTGCGTCGGGTCTACGGCAACGACGACGGCAACCTCTACGAAGGCACCCTGAGCGACTTCCTCGACGGCTGGACCGGCACCTTCGACGACAAGACCGACGCGAGCGACCGGGCCGATCTCACCGCCGCCGCCGAAGCGCTGGAGACCGAAGGCGACGGCTTCGAGGCAGCCGCGGACGCCCACTTCGTGCTCGACGAATTCCTGCGCTACTGGGCCATGGAGTCCCTGATCGGCCACTGGGACAGCTACAGCGGCAACCGGAACAACTTCTACGTCTACGCCGACCCGGACAGCGACGGCCGGTTCCGCTTCCTGCCCTGGGGCATCGACGCGATCCTGGAGGGCGAGGAGCCCTTCGGCCAGGGCCGGCCCACCACGATCACCGGCACGGCGACGCTGCCCCAGCGCATCCTGGAGCACCCGGACCTGGTCGACCGGTACGAGGCCCACCTCCGCGACCTGCTGGACACGGTCTGGGACGAGGAGCGGCTGCACGACCGGGTCGACGCCGCCGACGACCTCACCGCCCCCTACGCCTGGCCCGACAACGACGACGGCGGCTGGCGCCGGGACACGATCCAGAACATGCACGACTTCGTCGACAGCCGGCGGGACCAGGTCGCCGACGAGTGGGACGACCGCACGCCGGACCCCTCGACCGGCGAGCCCCGGGAGTGGTGCCTGGAGGAGGTCGGCACCATCGACATCCTCTTCGAGACCACCCAGAACAGCTACGGCACCCAGAACACCTGGTCCTACGGCGACGCCACCTGGGACTTCCAGCTCGACGGCGAGGCCGTGCCCCTGGACGTGCTGGGCTCGGTGGTCGGCGAGTACGACGGCCTCTTCTACATCATCTTCTCCGCCGACCTGGGCGGGGGCTACAACGTGGCGGTCTACGTCTACTCGACCCAGCCGGAGCTCATGCAGGCGCCGGGCACGGTGGAGATGGACTGGAGCCAGGCCGTCGCCTACCTGATCGTCGACACCGACGGCGACTTCCAGAACTGGGACGTCGGCGCCTACCTGGGCGGCTCGCTCACCCTGGACGAAGCCTCGGCCAGCACCGGCTCGCCGTGGAGCGGCCAGTTCCAGCTGGAGGTCTTCGGCCAGTAGCGGTAGGGGAGGGCACGCCTTCCACCTGGGCGGTGGTGCCCGCCAAGGACTTCGCCCGATGGCCTACGGCAGCAGCAGCCCCAGGAACTCCGGGTCGTCCCAGTCCCGATCCCCGTGCCCCATGCGGACCACGACCAGCTCCTGCGACGGCACCAGGCAGAGCCGGTTGTCCTGGTGACCGGCGGCGGCGACCACCTCCGGCTCGTGCCCCAGCAGGGCGTCGGCCGGGTAGTCGTCGAGCGGCGCCGGCAGGTCCTCGTGCTGGGCATCGCTCACCGGTTCGTTGAGCCACCAGGTCAGGCCGTAGGCGGGCATGGCCTCGGAGCCGGTCCAGCAGCGCTCGAAGCCGCCGGCCGGCAGGACCTGCTCGCCCTTCCAGACCCCGTCGTCCAGGGCCAGCTGGCCGAACTTGGCCCACTCCCAGGCGGTGAGCCAGGCGCCCTGGGCCAGGGCGATCTGTCCCCGGCTGTCGTGGCCCCAGCCGGCGTGCTGCAGGCCGATGGGCGCGAAGACGTGCTCCTCGAGCAGCGCCATGGGATCGCCGTGCACCGCCACCAGCCAGGCGCCGAAGGCCGCCTGGTGCACCCCGCCGTACTCGTACTTCGAGCCCGGGGGCCACTGGGACTCCCGGGTCAGGGCGTGGGCATAGTGGTCGGCGACCTTCTGGTCCTCGACCTCGTTCTGGAGCCGCACGCTGAAGGTCATCGCGTCCTGGGTGAGGCCGCTGGTGAAGTCGAGCACGTGGCGGATCGCGATGTCGGCGTTGTCGCCGTGGTCGAGCTCCGACAGGTCCGCGCTCAGCTTGTGGTCCAGGTCCAGGTCCAGCGCCAGGGCGAGAGCGCAGGAGAAGCTCTTCGTGCCCGAGAAGATGTGGTTGGCGACGTCGGTGTCCTGGCCTTCGTGAGACCGGTCGAAGATCACCTCCCCGCCCCGCAGGATCAACAGGCTGTGGCCGTCGCGCTCGGCCGAGTACTCGAACGCGGCTTCGAAGCGGGCGAGCTCGTCGGCGGTCGCCGTGCCCGGCTCGAAGGCGTCGTCGCGGGGGAGGGTCTCGGAGAAGTCGAACTTCTGGCCGCAGGCGAGCAAGGACAGCAGGAGCGGTGTCATCGACCCCTTGGACCCGCGAGCGGCCGCTCGTAGGAAAAGCGCCGGTCGGTGGACAGGGTGGCGTAGGAGCCGAAGCGGGTGTCCGGGTCCTTCAGGGCGTCGAGGGGGTGGAGGGGATCCCGCCTGGGATCGTCGAAGACCCGGCGGGTGGCGTAGAGCGTGGTGCGCTCGGCGGGCACCCGGCCCACCGAGCGGATCGCCCGGCGGAGCTCGGCCGGGGTGCGGCGCTGTCCGTGGCCCGCGCCGGCGGCCGTGGAGATCGACTCGTTGATCAGCGTGCCGCCCAGGTCGTTGGCGCCCCAGTCCAGGAGCGTCGTGGCCAGGTCCAGCCCCTCCTTGACCCAGCTCGCCTGCAGGTTCGGGATCGACGGCCCCAGGAGCAGGCGGGCGACGGCGGTGAAGCGCAGGACGTCCGCTCGGGTCGGGCCTCCCGCCAGGTCGCTGGGGCGCCTGCGCTGCCACATCGGCGCCTCGTCGTGCACGAAGGACAGGGGCACGAACTCGGTGAAGCCGCCGGTCTCGGCCTGGGTCCGCCGCACCAGGTCCAGGTGTCGGAGCCTGTCGCTGGCCGAGTCCAGGTGGCCGTACATGATGGTCGAGGTGGTGGGCAGGCCCAGCCGGTGGGCGGTGGTGACCACGTCGAGCCACTCGGCGGTGGAGATGCGCCCGGGCGCGATGCGGCGCCGCACCGCGTCGTCCAGGATCTCGGCGCTGGTGCCGGGCAGGCTGCCCAGGCCGGCGTCGATCAGGCGGCGCAGCATGTCCTCGAAGGTCCAGTCGCTGCGGGTCGCGCCGAACTTCACCTCCTCGGGGGAGAAGGCGTGCACGTGCAGGTCGGGCAAGGCGGTGGTGATCGCGCGGCACAGCTCGACGTAGTCCTGGCCGGTGAGCTCCGGGGCGAGGCCCGCCTGCAGGCACACCTCGGCGGCGCCCAGCTCGGCGGCCTCGGCGGCCCGGCGCACGACCTCCTCGACCGGGAGGCGGTAGGCCTGCTCGCTGCGGAAGCCCCGGGCGTAGGCGCAGAAGCGGCAGGCCTTCACGCAGACATTGGTGAAGTTGATGTTGCGGTTCACCACGTAGGTGACGGTGTCGCCGGCCTGGGCCCGACGGGCCGTGTCGGCGGCCTGGCGCAGGGTCTCCAGGTCGGCGCCCTCGGCGGCGAGCCAGGGGCGCAGCTCGGTCCAGTCGACCGGCTCGCCGCGCACGGCGCGGTTCAGGACGTCGCTCACGGGGCGGCCTCGAAGTGTGCACACCGGGCCCGGGCCGGGTCCAGGGGCACCTCGATGCGGGACTCGTGCCTCTCATAGACCGGCAGGCGGGCCTGCAGGGTGAAGCCGGCGGCCCGGCAGCGGGCGGACAGGTCGCCGAGGTGGGGCCAGGCCCACGCCGGGTTGATGTAGTCCGGGGTGACCGGGGAGATGCCGCCCAGGTCGTTCAGGCCGGCGGCGAGCAGGTCCTCCAGGGAGGCCGGGTTGAGGTTCGGCGGGGCCTGGATGGAGACGTCGTCGGGCAGCAGGAGCCGGGCCGCGGCCACGGTCCAGGCGACCTCGGCCCCCGAGGGTTCCTCGGCGCCCTGGCAGGGGGTGCCGGCGTGGGCCCGGAAGTTCTGGACGATGACCTCTTGGATGTGCCCGTGATCGGCGTGCAGGTCGGCGATGGCGTCGAGGGTCTCGATCCGCTCGGCCCGGGTCTCGCCGATGCCGACCAGCAGGCCCGAAGTAAAGGGGATGCCCTGGCGACCGGCCTCCGCGGTCATCGCCAGCCGCCGGGCCGGGTGCTTGTCGGGGGACCGGTGGTGGACCTGCCCCGGCTCGGTGAGGCGCTCGGCGGTGGACTCGAGCATCAGGCCCAGGCTGGCGTTGACGGTCATCAGCTGGCGCAGGTCGTCGCTGGTCAGCACGCCGGCGTTGGTGTGGGGCAGCAGACCCCGCTCCAGGGCCTGGCGGCCGGCCCAGACCAGGTAGGCGACGGTGGTGTCGAAGCCCCAGCTCCGCAGCAGCCGCCGGTAGCTGGGGAAGGCCCGCTCGGGGGGATCGCCCAGGCAGAACAGGGCTTCGGTGCAGCCCGTGGCCTGGCCGGCGTCGAGGGTCTCGCGGACCTGGTCCGGCGACATCGTCCAGGCGGCGGGGTCGCTGGGGGCCTTGCGGAAGGTGCAGTAGCTGCAGACGTTCCGGCAGAGGTTCGTCAGGGGCAGGAAGACCTTCGGCGAGAAGGTGATGGTGCGGTCCCAGGCGGCGTCGCGACGGGCGGCCGCAGCGACGGCGAGGGGCCCGAGGGGGACCTCGTCCGGGGCGGTGCGGAGGGCGGTGAGGAGGTCCAAGAGGGCACTCGGCAGGCGAGTGCTCTAACCAGCCTGCCGGGGAGCCGACCGGGTCAGCCCAAGCGCACCGGCATCCGGGTCATGCCGCGGATGAAGCTCGACGGCTTGTGGGTGACCGGTCCGGCGAGCTCGATGCTCTCGACCCGCCTCAACAGCTCTTCGAGCACCACCCGGATCTCCATCCGGGCCAGGGCGGCGCCGAGGCAGTGGTGGGCGCCATAGCCGAAGGCCACGGGCTTGTTGGTGAAGGTGCGCCGGATGTCGAAGGTCTCGGGGTCCTCGAAGGCCGCGGGGTCCCGGTTGGCGGCCGGGTAGATCATCAGGACCTCGTCGTCTTCCACCAGGTCCTGGCCGCGGAAGGTCGTGTCCCTGGTGACCGTGCGGCTCATGGAGATGAACGGGCTGGTCCAGCGCACGAACTCCTCGACCGCGTTGGGGATGCCCTCGGGGTGCTCCTTGAGCCAGGCGAGCTGGTCCGGGTGCTGGAGCAGCTCCCACATCCCCCCGCTGATCGCGTTGCGGGTGGACTCGGCGCCGCCGACCAGGATCAGGGTGTGCTCGAAGAGGATCTCCTCCTCGTCCAGGGGCTCGCCGTCGACCAGGGCGTGCATCCACACCGAGATCAGGTCCTCGGTCCGCACCTGCTGGCGGTCGACCACGCACTGCAGGTGGTACGCGGTGAACGCCATGAAGGCCATGTTGATCTCTTCGGTGACGTAGTCGGCGCCGCAGCCCCCCTGGACATAGACGTCGAGCCAGGCGGCGAGCTGGTCCAGGTCCTCGAGGGGGTAGCCGAGCATCTCGCCGATCAGGCGCAGGGGGACCTTGCCCGCCAGGGCGTCGATGAAGCAGACCTCGCCGGCCTCCAGGGCCTTGTCGACGAGCCCGATCACCACGTGGCGGATGTGGTCCTCCAGGGTCCGGATGCGCTTGGGGGTGAACCAGTCCGCCACCAGGGCCCTGCGAACCTGGTGGTCGTGGCCGTCCATGTTGATGAAGTTCGGCTCTGGCGGCATGCCTGGCCGGTTGCCTTCGGTCGAGGTGAAGGTCCTCGAGTCCCGGCTGATCGCCTTCACGTCGTCGTAGCGGGTGACCGCGTAGACCTTGTTCTTCGGGTCCAGGTAGAGCCCCGGCTGCTCCCGCATCCAGGCGTAGCGCGCGTAGCAGCCCTCCATGTGGGTCGACGGGGCGCAGAGATCGATGACGGGCTCGGTGGTGGGCAGCGAAGTCACGGGTCGGCAGACCTCCAGTGGAGGAGCGTAGCTGGTTTCGTCGACGAATGTCAGTGAATGGTGTCAGTCGTCCCGCGGGATCCGGGACCATCGACGCCCGCCGCCTCCGCGCCTGTCCTCATTGACCGGCAGGCCGGTCCCACTCGTGCTCGTGGCTGGTGATGTCAGCACCCCCCTCCGAACGCGACAGTCCCGTGAGCACCCCCCCTCGGGTGCGACAGTTCCGGGCCGTGGAGCCCTCTCAGGGCCCGAATTCCCCTCTCTGAGCTCCGAATTGCCCCCTGGAGGAGCCGAAGTGTCGCATCCGGGGGGGGGTGCTGACGGCGGTGTCGCATTGGACGGGGGGTGCTGGCAGAGGTCGCTGTCGAGGGGTGGGCCGTGGGCAGACGGGGCAGCTCGGCGGGCCCCAGCACCGTCCATGGATCCGGAACGCGTGGGGTCGTGGCTCTGATACCGTCGATCGCTGGGAAGGTGGCCATGTCAGAGCGGGTGTGCGAGCTGTGTCTCGCGTCGGCGGAAGGAGCGGAGTGCCCGAGCTGCGGCGCTGAGTTCGAAGGGGGGATGTACCGGTTCGGGCAGGTCCTGCCGCCGCTGGCCTTCGGGTTCGGGGTGTCGGCGGTGGCGAGGGTCGCGGTCTCCTTCTCTCCAGAGCCGGGGCTGGTGGGGACCGGGGTGGCCCTCGCGGGCGCTGTCGGGGTGGTCACCGCGGTCCACGCGGTCGGAGACCCGGAGTGGAAGCGGCGAGCTGCGGTCGGGCTGCTCACCGCGCTCGTGCTGGTCGGTCTCTTCGCTGCCGAGCAGTCCCTGGGGGCTGGTCTGGCCGGCGAGGAGCTGGTGGGTGCGCTCACCACGTTCGGAGGGGGGGCCTTGGCAGGCCTGGTGGTGGGGTGGCCGCTGTCCATGGGGCTGAGGCAGCTCCCACCGTTCCTTCAGATCAACGAGCTCACCGAGCGCTTGCCGGAGCCGCGAGCACGGCTGCTGGTGCGGACGCTGCTGCACGGGGTGGTGATCGCTGCCTTGATCGCGCTGGCTGTGGCCCTGGCGGCCCTGGCCATCGCGCTCTTCGTTGCCTGGATCGTGCTGGCGATGGCCTGGGGCATGATCCAGGCGATGCTCTACGAGGCCTTCGGGATCGGGATGGATCCGGAGGAGAAGGCGCGGCGGAAGGCGATCCGCAAGGCCGAGGAGGAAGCCGAGGCCCTGCGGCGCCAGCAACAGAACACCGTCGCGAGGCAGGCCGCGCTGGGTGGGCTGGGGAAGGTTCGCGATGCGGACTTCCGCGAGGCCGGCCGAATGATGGAAGACGGCCGCATCCTCGATGAGAATTTCCGCGAGATCGGTCGAGTCACCGACGACGGACGAGTCCTCGACGAGAACTTCCGGGAGATCGGTCGCGTGCTGGATGACGGCCGAGTCGTCGATGAGAACTGGAAGGACCGGGGTCGAATCCTCGACTCGGGTGAGATCGTCGATGAGGACTGGAAGGTCCGAGCACGGAAGCTGGACGAATGACCACCAACCCCAAGCTCCCCGTCCTCCTCTCCGCCGGCGTCCTCCTCCTCGGACAGCTCGGCATGACCGCCTACACGGCGAGTCAGTCGTCAGGCCCCGCAGCCACGGCGAGCACGCCCGCCAAGGCTCCGGCGGCGCCGACGAAGAAGGCCGCCGAGCCCGTAGCCCCCCTCGAGCGCCCGATCGTCATCACGAAGCTGGCCGCCTCCGGCACCCCCTGGACCTCCACGGCCCAGTCCGCCACCTCCTCCCTGAAGGAGAAGAAGGTCCACCACGTCCCGTCCCGCCTCACCGACGGCGACGTCGGGACCTCCTGGTGCGAGGCCGACCCGGCCGAGGGCATCGGCGAGTCGTTCACGCTGACCTGGGCCTGTCAGGGGAAGCTCGCCCGCCTGGGCCTGCACAACGGCTACGCCCGCTCCCAGGCCCAGTACGACAAGAACGCCCGGCCCTCGAAGGTGCGGCTCACCCTGGTGGCCGACGGTCAGAAGGTCCTGGCGCAGACCTCCGAGCTGCCCGACCAGCGCACGGAGCTCTTCGTGCCCCTGAGCGGCGCACCCTGTCCGGAGGGTGCCAGCGCCACTCTCACCCTGGAGATCCTCGGTGTGCACCCCGGCACGAAGTACCAGGACACCTGCGTCTCCGAGGTGATCCTGTACGGCGACGGTGCCGATCCCCTGAGCGCCCGGGTCTGGGCCGGCAAGCCCCTGGTCAGGTCGGTCCTGGACGGTCAGGACTGCGCCGCCCTCTGGCGGATGCGCAACGCGGTCTACGCCCGCCACGGCTACGCCTTCTCCACCGAGAAGGCCCAGGCCCACTTCGGCGCCGACCCCCGCTACACGCGCAAGGCGTCGGTCACCAGCAAGACCATCGGCCAGCACCTGTCCGACGCGGACGAGGCCAACCGGGACCTGCTCGTCGCCGCCGAGGAGTCCGGCGGCTGCCGCTGATCAAGGCGGCCCCTGGAGCCCCAGCTCCGCCACCTCGGCCCGGACCCGGGCCATGAAGGCGTCCCCCGGGTCCTGCTTGACGGTCCGGTAGTCCGGGTCCTGTTCCCGGAACAGGGGCTGCCCGTCCAGCCGGTTGGTCTCGTGGTGGCCCAGCAGGTGGGTGATCGGGTGCTCCTCGGCGAGCCAGCGCACCAGGGCCACGTTCGCCGCCACCTGGGCGTCGGTCAGGGGCCAGCGATCGCCATCCCCCACGTTCTCGATGCCGATGGCGGTGTGGTTCAGGCCGATGGCGTGTCGCCCCACCCGCGTCACCGGGAGGAGCTGCTCGATGGTGCCGTCCCGGTGGACGAGGAAGTGGGCGGAGACGTTGACCGCGCCGGCGTCCTGGAGCTCGGGCCGGCCGGCGAGCCGGGTCGGCGCGAAGGTCTGCCAGGCCCCCTCGGCCGACCCGCCGCCGGTCCAGTGCAGCACGATCACCCGGGGCGCCATGGTGGTCGGGTCCGCGGGCAGTGGCTCGCCGTGGTGGGCCTGGAGGTAGGCGACGGTCAGGCGCGTGCGCTCGTCGTCCCACGGCAAGGGGTGCTGGACCAGGGGCGGAGGACCGGCGAGGGCCAGCCCGAGCAGCGCCAGGATCACGGGTCGGTCACCAGGTCCCGGGCCGCCACCGTCCACGCCGCCCAGGCTTGGACCCCGAACAGCGCGAACCACACCTCCCGCAGCCCGTGGCCGTAGTCCCGCACGGTCTCCACGGCGATCCGTGCCGCCTGGTCCACCGGGTAGCCGTAGACGCCACAGGAGATCGCCGGGAAGGCGATGGTGCGCAGGCCCTGGGTGCGCGCCAGGTGCAGGCTCGCCCGGTGGCAGCCAGCGAGGGCGGCGGCTGGGTCCGGGTGGTGGGCGTAGATCGGCCCCACGGTGTGGATGACGAACTTCGCCGGCAGGTCGAAGCCGGGGGTGAGCCGGGCTTCACCGGTGGGACAGCGCACACCGGGCCGCACTTCGGGCACCGCCCGGCAGGCCTCGACCAGACCCGGGCCGGCGGCGCGGTGGATCGCCCCGTCCACACCGCCCCCTCCGAGCATGCGCTCGTTGGCCGCGTTGACGATGACATCGACCTCGAGCCGGGTCAGGTCCCCCTGCACGAGCACCAGGTCCGTCGCCGGACTCAGCCGGTGGCGTAGCACCTCAGAGGCCGAACTGGGCCGCCACCAGCAGGTGGACCCGGTCCTCGGTGGGCACGCCCACCACCAGGTCGGGCACCCCGTCGAGGTCCAGGTCTCCCGGGGCGTCCAGGGTCACGCCAGCGCCGCCGAGGCCCCGGGGCCCCAGCTGTTCCGGCCGTGCGATGCCGCCGGCGTCGGTCCGAGGGAACCAGTAGAGCGTGCCGTCGGCGCCCGAGGCGACGACCAGGTCCGGCCGATCGTCGAGGTCCGGGGTCAGGTTGCCGGGCGCCGCCAGGGCGTGGCCCAGGCGCTCGCCGCCGATCCCGTAGAGGGTGCCGTCCGGGCCGTCGGCCAGGGCGCCGCCGCGCAGGATACGCACCGCGCCGGCACGGTCGTCGCCAGCCACGGCCTCGTCCGGCGCCCCCACGACCAGGTCCGCCAGGCCGTCCTGGTCCAGGTCGCCGGCGATGACCAGGGCCGCGCCCAGCCCGGCGCCGCTCCGGCCCTCGAGCACGAGGTGGTCTTCGCTGAGGGCCTGCTGGGTGTCCGACTCCGAGACCACCAGGACCAGGCCCGCGCCGTCTCGGGCCTCGGGCGCGCCCAGGACCACCTCGGCGAGGCCGTCGCCGTCCAGATCCCCCAGGGCGGCCACCTGGCCGAGGGTGTCCAGCTCGGCGCTGGCGGTGAGTGCGGTGTCGGCCGGCAGGGTGTGGCTGCCGGCGGGGTCGCCCACGAGCCAGGCGAGGGCTCGCTCGGGGGCCAGCACCAGCAGGGGTGCGGTGCCGTCGCCGACCCGGGTGACCAGGGTGGTGGGCCCGATGTCGGGCGCCGAGAGCTGGCCGTCGGCCAGGTAGCGGTCGTCGGGGTCGGACCCGCCGGAGAGCAGCCAGGCGGCCACATCGGGGTCGACCGCGGGGTCTCCGGCCAGGGCGACGTCGTCGCAGCCGTCGCCGTCCAGGTCGCCCAGGGCGGCCAGGTCGCCGCTCAGGCCGAGCCGCTCGGGGTCGTGCAGGGTCGCCACCAGCCGGGCGCTGCCGGGCTGGTCGAAGGGGCCGGCGTAGAGCCGGGTCTGGCCGGTGTCTCCCTGGTCGCTGGCGGAGATCGCCAGGTCCGGCAGGCCGTCGCAGGTCAGGTCGCCAGTGCCGGCCACGCCGCCGCCGGCCCAGGTGCCAGGGGCGCCCTCGACCGTCACCCAGGCGCAGGTGAGGCCCGCATCGAGCAGCTCGGCGTCGAGGCCGTCGCAGTCCTGGTCCTGGCCGTCGGCGCAGATCTCCAGGGCGGCGGGGTGCACGGTGCCGTCGGAGTCGTCGCAGTCGCCGGGCGTGCTCGCGGCGCCGAGCAGCGGCATGTCGCAGGCCTGGAAGGCGGTGGTCTCGTCGCCCCAGCCGTCGGCGTCGGCGTCGAGGTACCAGGTCGTGCCGTCTTCGGGGTGCGGGCCATCGACCACACCGTCGCAGTCGGTGTCCTGGCCGTCGCAGCGCTCCGGTGCGCCCGGGAAGACACTGCTGTCGGTGTCGTCGCAGTCGACCGTCGCCAGCAGACCGAAGCAGGCGTCGTCGTCGCGCACGGCGCCGTCGCCGTCCTGGTCGCAGTCGACGAAGACGTCGCGGCGGGGCACCTCCACCTCGACCGGCACGGCGTCCGGTGCGCGCTGGAGCTCCAGCAGGTCGAAGGGCTCGCACCCTGCGAGCACCCAGAGGAGAGGCGTCATCATCGACGGGGGCAATCTACCTCACCCTTCGGGGGTGTGGATCGGCTCGATCGAGCAGGACGCTATGCTGAGGGCATGAGCAGCACGCGACCCGGGGGCCAGGTGGCGCTGGAGCTGGTGACCCTCGCCGAGGAGTTGATCCGGGCCAAGGTCCGTCGGCGGAAGCCGGGCGCCTCTGCGGAGGAACAGGAGGCGGCTGTCAGGGCCTGGCGACTCGATGTCGGGCCCGGGCACGAGGTGCTGCCGGAGTTCCGGGTCCGGCGCAGGCCGCTCGAGTGAGTGCACTGCTGGCCGCGCTGGGCCGCGCACTCCACCTCGCCCAGACCCGTCAGCTGCTGCAGCTGATCACGGTCCGGGCCATGCATCGTGGCAAGGACCTGGAGGCGCGTCTCCTGCACTTCCTGGACACGGGTCCGCCGCGGCGGTGATCCGCCTGGACCTGCCGCGGACCCGCCCTGGACGCGGGCTGGCTCACCACGACCGCCCCACGCTGAGCCCCGCCGCCGGCCCGCCGGCCCAGCTCAGCGCCGTGCCGGCACCGCCCGGGAAGGTCGCCAGCACCAGCCACTCGGCGTCGAGTCCGATCAGCCAGGGACCCCAGTGGACCTGCCCGTGCAGGCCGCCGCAGAAGACCGGCGCCGCCTCGACGTGGTCTTCCTTGACCCGCCAGGCGCCCCCGACGCTGACCCCGGCGAAGCCCCACCAGGGGCCGCGTCCGGCGCCCCAGGCCGCGCGGGCCCGCACCTGCCAGGAGGGCAGGGTGCCGAGCTCTCCGGTCGGGCCGAGGCCCCAGTCGGCATGCACGCCGAGGAGGGCCCGGCCTCCGCGGGGATCCCGGGGCATCCACCACGCGTCCAGCCCCGCGAAGCCAGGGCTCAGCTGGTTCGGCGCGAGGCGCACCCCGGTGCTCCCAGCCACCGCTCGCCACCGGTCCCGCTCGGAGACCAGGCGGTCGATCTCCACCCGGTCCTGGGCACGCAGGGTGCGGGTGGTGCTCGACAGCAGGGTCGCCCGGTCCCAGACCTCGATGGTGTGCTCCCCAGGATCGATGGCCCCGGAGCCCCGGGGGATGCCGTCCACCACCAGGGCATAGGCCTGCTGGTACCAGGGCCCCGGCTGGGTCACCAGCACCGCTCGCTCCGCCTCGGTCCGGTCCTCGGCCCGCCCCGCCAGCACCACCGGCTCCCGGCCCACCTCGGTCACCTGGTACCAGGGCTCCTGGGCGTTGTTGGTGCGGACCATCGTGTGGTCCCGGGCGAAGGTGTGGGCCTCCATCAGGTCCACGACGCGGTCGCCGTCCAGGTCCCCGGCGCCCTCCAGCGCTTCGACCAGGAAGTGGGTGTAGACCCCGTTCTCCAGCGCCGGATCCTCGACCGCGGGCTGGTGGTAGTGGGCGCTGTAGAGCCGCGCCTCATAGCGGGAGTGCAGCTCCGGCAGGTCCGGCGCCGGCAGGGGACCTCGCACGGTCTCGCGGACCGCCCGGGTCTGTTGGCTCAGGGCGGACCGCCCCTGGCCCGAGTGGCAGGTGTCGAAGACCACGATGCGGCGCTCGGCGCGGATCTGCCCCAGGGCGGCCTCGAAGTCGGCGAGGGGGATGCCGGTGTCCCAGGCCCGGTCCAGCCGCGCCTCCGAGGTCAGCAGGTAGAGCTGGCTGGGGCTGCGGCCGTCGGACTCCAGGGTGCCGTGGCCGGCGTAGAAGATCAGCAGGGTGTCGTCGCGCTCCAGGTCGTCGGCCACGTGGTCCAGCGCGCCCTGGAAGTCCGTGCGGTCGACCCGCCCGGTGAGCAGGACCACCTCGTCGAAGCCGCCGCGGGCCGGGTCCTGGAGCACCCGGGCCATGTCTTCGGCGTCCTTGGCGGCGTACCTCAGGCCCGCGAGCTCCGGGTCCTCGTAGGTGTCGATGCCGATGAGCAGCGCGACCCGCCGGGGCGCGTAGGTGTCGCCGATGCCGTCTGGCGGCGCGGCGCCGTCGACGACGCCGGCGAGGGCTGCGGTGAGGGCCGTGGAGAGGAGCATGGTGGAGCACACAGAGTGGGGCGGACTTCGCCCGCTCTGCAATACCCCTGGGTCCCGCGAAGCGTTTCGCCACCTGAGCGAGGGGGTGTGATGGTCGGCCCTCCGGTCGCCCGGATCACTGGCAGGAGCCGCCGTTGTCGATCGTCGTGGTCCCGAAGACGATGACGCCGTCGAGGATCTCCTCCACGTGGTCGTCGCAGAGGAGGTCGTTGTCCTCGATGGTCAGGTCGCCCCGGATCACGGTGAGACCGGAGAGTCCGGCGACGTCCTCCAGCGAGGCGTTGTCGGTGACCACCACGCTTCCGGGGATTCCGGTGAGGCCGGCGGCGCCGTCCAGGTCCTCCAGCATCGCGTTGCCCGTGATCTCGAAGTGGGTGCCGAGGGTCGTCAGGCTCGACAGTCCGTCGATGTCCAGGAGGACGGGGTTGTCGGAGATGACGACGTCTCGCCGGACCTCCTGGAGTGCGGAGAGTCCGTCGATGTCGGAGAGTGTGTCGTTGTCGTCGATCTTGACCGCGGCAGCATAGGCGATGCTCTCGAGTCCGTCGAGATTCGGGAGGACGGGGTTCCACCCAACGGAGAGATCGCCGACTGATTCGAGGTTGCGAACGCCCGAGAGGTCGACCAATGAGTCGTTCAACGAGATCCGTAGCTGGGCGTCCGCCGAGGTGAGACTAGCGAAGTCGCCGAGGTCCCGCAGGGCGGGGTTGTCCCTGAAACTGATACTTGGTGCCGAGCTGAGATTCGACAGTCCGTTGAGACTCTCCAGGGCAGGATTGTCGCCGATGACGACTGACACCCCGATCTCGGAGAGGGAAGACAGACCTTCCAATGACACCAGTGCTGGATTGTCCTTGATCGACAGGTCCACGTCGATGGTCTTCAGTGCGGACAGTCCCGAGAATTCAGTCAGGCTGGAATTTTCTCTGACGAACAACCCGCCCACCGAAGTGACCGCAGCCAAGCCTGTGAGATCTTCCAAGGCTGCATTCTGGTAGAGGTTCAGCAACCAACCGACTTCCTGCAGGCACGCCAGTTGGTCGACGTGGGTCAGCGTACTGTTCTCGGCCACCGCGACTGTGCCCGTCACTTCACTGCAGCCTGTCACGGCTTCCATGTCTTCGACCGCATAGACGTAGTAGTTGCCTTCACAGACGAGCCACTCGGAGCACTCGACCATCAGAGGCCCCGTGTCACCGACGGAGTCCGTCACCGTGTCGACAGTCTCGCCGGAGTCCGGCTGGGTGTCCCGGGGTGGGTCTGCCTCCAAGGTAGGGTCGGAATCTACCGTGCTGTCACTCGCGAGTGTGGAGTCCTGTGTCTGCAGGCTTGAGTCGGCCTGTGTTTCGACCGAGTCTGCAGGGTCGACGGCGTCGCTGGATCGAAACCAGGCCCCTTCTTCATCGCAGGCTGTGATGAGTAGGGCGACCATCGTGGATGAGGCAAGCCAGCCTCGCGGAGAGAGCTTTCTGGGGCGGGCGTGTGCCTGTAAGGACGTCAAGACAAGCGGCCCAGATCAGAAGGGAAGTCCTCGACGTGTAGACGGTGATCGGGCCCCGGCAGCTCCTCACACACGCCATCCGGGCGTCCGGACCCGCAGTTGTCCGCACGGAACCTCGGCCAGACGAAGTCCCCGTAGCCTTCTAATGACAGCTCGCTCGCTGCGCCGGTGCTGTCCTCGCCGACGATGGGGTTGGGCAGGATGATGAGGTCCCCCCGCCTCGACAGCAGGTAGAGCGCCCCGTCGTGGAAGACGGGAGACGCTTGGTGATCGTGACCGTGGTCCAGCGGGAGCCGGAGAACCGGGGCCGTGTACCAGAAGTTGAAGACGTACAGGAATGTGTTGGTGGCGGCCAGGATGTGGGTCGAGTCGAGGGGCGTGGTGTCCGACGAGTCGGTCGTGACCAGGGTCGGGCTGTGGTAGACGAGTCCGACCATCTGGTCATATCCGCCAGAGAGGCAGGAGTAGGCACCGTACTCACGGAGCAGGAGCCACAGCCTGGAGGCATTCACCGGCTTGGCGCCGGGACTCGGGGGCTCGTTGTAGAGCATGTGTGCGTAGACGGAGTCGTAGTCCGGACCCATCAGTGTCGGGGCCTGAAAGTTCCTGCCCGCGCGGTACTTGCTGGAGCCGGGTTCGATCACGAATTCGCAGTCCTGCGTCATGGTGTCGGTGGAGACCGCATACGCCTGGTAGGTGTCCGTCATGATCTGGCCGTCGGCGTTGGTCTCCCCGTCGGAGTAGTTGTTCACGTTGTACTGTGCCCAGATGTACTCGCCGGATGAGGTGACCGTGACCTCGCCAGACACAGCGCTCCGGAAGCCGTCTCCGACGGCGGGGTCGGTGGGGTCGTAGGGGTCGGCGCGGCAGTTGCTCACGTCGCCCGGGTCGAAGGCATGTTCATTCAGTACGCCATCGAACAGGCCCGCTGAGATCGTCGCCTTGGTCACTGCACAACCGTAGCGGTTCTTGGTATCCCAGTGAGTCTGCTGGCCAGTGGCCGTGTCCCAGCCGTACTGGTTCGTGCCGCCGATGTAGAGCGTGTCGCTGCCGTCCGCAGACACGCTGCCTCCGATCCAGGTTCGAAACCCGTCCTCCCCCGTGTTCCCGTCGAGGTTGTTGTAGAGATCGAGCTGGGTGTCGACGTTGGCAGTGCCGTCGGCGCTGGAGTAGGTCGTCGCCATGATGGCGCCGCAGCTGGGGTGCTCGCCGTCGATCCAGATGGAGGGGTCTTCCTGGTCGGTGTTGCAGGGTGCGCCCGGCGTGTTGGTGGTTCCGAACACGTAGCCATCCGCTGTGAGCACGCCGGAGCTGTCAGCACCGGCGACAGTGGCGTCGTCGCGGCCATCCAAGCCCGTGTGTTGCGCAATGGTTGAGAAGTCCACAGCACTGAGCACGGTGAGTATGCTGTTGCCGTCGTCTGTCTTCGCCGGGTCGTTCATGTAGGCACCCGCGAAGTGGGGCCAGTAGACCACGCACGCGTCCTGATCGAACAAGAGTGTGCCTTCGGTATCACCTCCTTCCGAGTTCAGGACATAGAGCTCCGGCGTCTTCCTTTGCTTGAGGTCCGGGATGAAGTAGCCGAGCAGGCAGTCTGCGTACGGCGGCCCGAGGAGGTTCCCGTCGGAGTCGAGCAGCGGGTTGCCGGCGTCGTCGTAGATCCCGATGCAGTCGTCGACATCCTGGTAGGACACGCCGAAGACCAGCCAGTCCCCGACGACGATGGGGGTGCTCGACAGGTCCATGTGGTCGAAGATGGGCGTATCAGTCGTCGAGATCACGATGCCGAGACTGTTCCGCTCGACCTTGCGGCAATTCCAGCCATTGGTCCCGTACTCCGCCGGGGCCTGGTCGATCTTGAGCCAGAGGGCGTCCGGATTGTCGGCGCCAGCCGTGAGTGTGCCGGTGTTGTCGCTGACCTGGACCACCTCGTAGGCGAAGCCAGGGTCACGGGGTGAGATCTGGGACGTGCGGATGTCCGTACCGCAGCTCCTGGTCGATGAGGCGAGCGTCAGGCGATTCCTCCCCCGTGCCCCCCTGGAGTGTCGAGTCCGGCGGTAGTCGAGCACACTGGAGTCGGCGGCCAGCTCGGCGTCGACCCGCGCGCGACAGGCGGCCCCTGGCAGCCCGTACTGGTGTTCATCGCAGGCGGCCCCCGACCTGCAATTCCGACAGGGGGGCTGCGGCAAGGGTTGCACCTCGCCACACTTCCATCCCTGTGCGGCCCCCTTCACCAGTCCCGGCACCCGACTCGAGGTGTTGGTCGGCGCGGTCGGAGGCAGGTAGACGCTCATGACGCCGGCCTCCACCAGCTCCCGGGTCAAGGCCTGCTGCTCGGTGCGGCCCTTGAGACCATAGCTGTGGAGCCCGCAAGCCAGGCCGTCATCACAGGCGCTGCACGCCTCGCCGACCTTGGCCGTCGGCAGACCGACCTCCTCCAGCAGCCTGTAGACGATGCTGTCGACGCCACCGTCCAGCGCGGCCTCCAGGCCGCCGACCAGTCCGAGCACCTCCGCCTGGGGGAGCGGACGTCTCTTCGCATGGTCGGTCAAGCGACCCCGATCGCTCAGCTCCGCGTGGACGCGCGCGGCCTCGCGGCGCCCAGGCAGACCGTAGTGGTGTCGCAGGCAGGCGCTGCCGCTGCTGCACTCAGGGCATGAGGTCAGGTGCGAGGACCGTGGTTCGCAGCTGCTGCAGTCCTGGTGGGCCCCGCGGTGGTGAGCCTGCCAGGTCTCGACGGTGTCGAGGACGACACCTTCTCTGCGGAGACCGTGCGTCAGCCGGTCTGCATCCTGTCTTCCTGGGAGTCCGTAGCGGTGCGTGTCGCACCGCCTGCCGGCCTCGCAATTCGAGCAGGAGGCAGCCTCCTCCGGGCCGGGGTTGCCCGGCGCGCAGCCCGGCGTGGGCGCCCCAACACGATGGTCGACCACGACCCCTTCATCGGCGAGCTGGCGCATCAGTGCCTCGGTCTCTCGCCGCCCGTACAGCCCGAAGTGATGGTCGTCGCAGCGATCCCCTCGTTCGCAGGACCGGCAGCAGGCCGAGTCCTCAGCAAGACCCACGGGGGTCGGCGATGCCACAGGCCTGCGCTGCCGCCTCGATGGGGTCTGCTGCTTCAACGATCGCTCCGGTCCAGGGCTCGGGAAGTTCCTGCTCAGGAGCTGCGGGTGCAGGCCACGATGCGGACGTACGCGTAGGGGTTGGTGCCACCGAGGTTCACCTGCAGCTTGCCCTGGGCGGTCACGACCATGTCGGCCGTCGACTCGGTGATGTTCTCATAGGGGCTGGTGCTGATGTCCTGGGCGTTGAGAATGGTCTGGCGGTCGGCCCAGCTCTTGCCGTCGTTGCTGCCCTGCATCTTCACGGTGATGGTCGGCGAGGTGCCTCCGGAGTTCGCGACGTAGGTCTGGACGGTGTAGGTGTCGCCCTCGCCGAGAGCGTCGTTGAGCTTGGGATCGCTCTCGACGGTGGTGTTGCCGTTGATGACCTGGTCGATGAGGATGAGGTTCTTGAGCCGCATGGGGATTCCCGACGGTTGATTGTGGCGGAAGAAGGCACCCTCTGAGAAGGCGAAGGTGCCGCGGGATTCGCCGTTGGCATAGCTCGTGAAGGGGGGGGGCTGTCGATGACCGACCGATGTCAGGTCCCGCTGGATCGCCCCGGGGCCACCGTCGAGAGCTTGGACCTCCAGCCCGGATCACTGGCAGGAGCCGCCGTTGTCGATCGTCGTGGTCCCGAAGACGAT
>CAYFPX010000094.1:0-28289 GCA_964344945.1 uncultured Enterobacterales bacterium | reverse complement strand
CCGTGGCCGAGGCGTGGTCGGCGGATCTGCTGGAGCAGCCCGAGGAAGCGCTCGAACTGCTCGGCGGGACCCTCGTGACCGTCCCGCTGGTGGCTGACGGTGTCGTGACGGTGGTGGTCGTGCCATGAAGCCTCGAGTCGCTTGCTCTCTCCTCCTCCTCCTCCTCGTCGCTGGCTGCGCCTCCGGCCCGGTCGGGCCGCTCGTCGCGCTGCCGCCGCCCGATGTCACCGGCCCCCACGCGCGGAGCGGCTGGGCCACCGAGATCTGGGTCGGCCCCGACGCGCTCGGTGTGCGCTATCCGGCGCTCCATCGGGACCGCCTCGACGGCGTCCCCGCGGACCAGCCCTCGCTGGTGCCTCTGGCTGACGGCCGCCTCGCCGCCGAGGACGTGGAGGAGGGCAAGGCCCCGGCCCTCCGCGCGGCGCTTGACGCGCACGCCGCACGGGTCCGGGCCGGGCTGGTCGGCCGCGCCGCCGAGCCGTCCGCGGCCGTCCACCTGGACGCCGCGACCCCGCTGGCCACGCTGGGCGTCGTCCTGCGCACGGCGGCGGAGGCCGGGATGCACCGCGTCCAGCTCGTCCTCGCGCGACGCGCGGCCGATCTGACGATGCCGATGGCGGCGAGCGGCCCGCCGTCGGACGCCCCGCACGACAAGGTCGACCTCCTGCTGAGCCGGGTCGACGGCGGCTGGATGGCCGCTCTGTCCGAGCGGCCCGCCGGCCAGCCCCTGCTCGTGCCGCGCTCGCCGGACGTGCTCGCCACGATCCGCACCGGCAACCTGCCCGCCCGGGTGCCAACCATCACGGCCATCACCCACCAGCCCGCCGCCGTGGCCGACACCTGGCTGCTCGCCGCCGCGCTGACTCCCGAGTCCGAGGACGCCCGGGTCATCCTGGACCGCCAGGGCCGCGTAGTCTGGTACCACCTGCCCGAGCCCGGCCTGAGCGCTCCCTGGGCCCAGGCGGTACCAGGCGAGGGCCTGCTGTTCAACCAGTTCGACGGGGACTTCTGCGAGGACGTCGGCGAGGTCTGGTGCCTGGACCTGTCCGGGGAGCTCCGCCGGAGCACCCGAACCACCGACGGCCACCACACCTTCGTGCAGCACGACGACGGCACCCTGGCCTGGATCGCCGTGGACCGCCGCAGCGTCGACGGCTTCGACGACCCGGTGTGCGGCGACCGCATCCTCGAGCTGGCCCCCGGCGAGAGCGAGCCCCGCGAGGTCTACAGCACCTGGGACGACCTGGAGCCCGGCCCCGGCATCACCCAGCACAAGCCGTTCTACTGCGACTGCCTCGACTGGACCCACGCCAACATGCTGTCCTGGGAGGCGGAGGCGGGCCGCTACCTGTTCTCCCTGTCCGCCCTGGACACCATCCTGGAGATCGATCGGGACTCCGGCGAGCAGGTCCGCTCCTTCGGCCGCCTCGACGACAGCTGGTCCTTCGCCGATGGCGAGGGGCGCTTCAACCACCAGCACGGCAGCCACTACACCGACGACGGCACCCTGCTGCTGACCTGGAGCGACGAGCTCACCGGCGCCACCCAGGCCACCGAGTACGCCCTCGACCCCGACGCCGGCGCCCTGGAGGTGGTCTGGGCCTACGCCCCCGCCGAGCCCCTGCCGGCCCTGGCCCTGGGCGAGGCCCACCGCCTCGACGGCGGCAACACCCTGGTCAACTTCGGCAGCCGAGGCGCGCTGCACGAGGTTGCCTCGGACGGCACCCTGCTGTGGGAGGCCACCCTCGACGTCGGCTACTTCCTGGGCCGGACCGTGGTGATCGAGGACCTCTACGCCCTGGAGGCCGCGGACTGATCCTGCGGCACGCAGGCTGCGCGAGGGGCGGCCCGGCGACGAACCCCCTGGGCAGCCAGGTCCCGGGTGAACGCAACACGACGCGGTCAGGTCCAGGCCGGACGCAACAAATGGGGCCTCATCTGGGCCTTCAGGGGGTCGATCTGGCCGGAGCGGCCGTCCACGGACCCGAGATGTTGCGTCCAGGCCGGACCTGACCGGGGTGTGTTGCGTCCAGACCGGACCTGCGCGCTCGTGGTGGATGCGGCTACCGCTCCCGCACGACCACCACCTCCACCGTCGCGTCCCAGGTCAGGTCCGAGCTGGTGGGCGACGCCTGGTGCACCTCCGCCGCCAGCACGTTCTCCCCCGCCACCAGGTGCGACGGGTCCACCGCGAAACTGAAGTAGGTGGTCTCGTCGCTGGAGCCGGCGGTGCTGCTGGCCAGGGTGTCGTAGCTCAATTCGCCCTCGGGCAGCGCCGTGCGCACGACCTCGACGCCGTTGAGGTAGACCGCGGCGCCGTCGTCCCGGTTGACCCCGAGCTCCAGGGCGCCGACGACGGCCGGGTCGTCGACGGCGAAGGTGGTGCGGAAGTAGGCCGTGGGCCGCTTGTCGCTGCTGTCGACACCGTAGCTCAGGGTCGTGACCTGGCTGTCGCCATAGCCCAGGGGGCCGGGCCCTCGGGGCCAGGCACTGTCGTCGTGCTCGGGCTCCCGCCACGCCGTGCCCAGGTCCAGACCCTGGTCGTGGTAGGCCCACTCACTGCCCGCGGGCAGCGGGGTCGAGGTCTCGGCGACCAGGTCCTGGTTCGGCGCACCGGGGGTGCCCAGGGCGACCTCCTGCCAGGTGTCCGCGCCGTCGGGCAGCCGCGCCCAGGCGTGGTCGTCTCCCAACCCGGGGAAGAGCTGCCAGTCCGCGGGCTCGCCGTCGGGCGTGAACAGGCCGACCGCGCCCCCGTCCTGGTCGAGCTGGAAGTTGAGGTGGTCCCAGCCCTCGGCGCTCACCCCGCTCGCCCACAGCAGCAGGTGGCCGCCGGCCTCGATCGACACGCCGACGTCGAAGGTGAACAGGGTCTGCCAGGACCAGTTGTTGCTCATGTGCCAGCCGGCCAGGGAGACCGCCGCCTCGCCCGGGTTGTAGAGCTCGACCCAGGGGTCGGTGCTGTCGCTGACCGGCAGGAGCTCGTTGATGAGGACCGTGCCGGGGTCGACGCCGCCGAGGTGTTCGGTGGCCGAGTCCCCGGTCGGAGACACAGCGGAGTCCTCTGGCGGCGAGTCCAGCCCGGTGGGCGTCGTGGCGGCGTCCTCCCCCGGACAACCGGCCAGGACGATCAGGAGCGCAGGCAGCACGCCCCGGACGGTAGCATCCCCCCATGCTCCTCCTCTCGATCCTCCTGGGCTGCCCGACGAGCGACCTGGGGACCCCCGACACGGCCGCGATCGGCACGTCCCCGGAGGACAGCGACACCACCCCCACCCTGCCGGCCGTGGACTGGCCCCTGGTACGCATCAACGAGTTCATGGCCTCGAACTACGACACCGTCGCCGACGGCACCGGGGCCTCGAGCGACTGGCTGGAGCTGGTCAACGCCAGCGAAGTCACGGTGGACCTGGCGGACTGGACCCTGTCCGACGACCCCGACAACCTGGACGACCACACCCTGGCGTCCTTCACCCTGGCGCCCGGGGATCACCTGCTGCTCTGGGCCGACAACGACATCACCCTCGGCCCCGACCACCTGGACTTCAGCCTGGCCCGCACCGGCGGGGCGCTCTGGCTCTCGGCCCCCGACGGCACGGTGATCGACCGGGTGAGCTACCCGACCCAGGGCGAGGACTTCAGCGCCGCGCGCAGCCCCGACGGCGGCGACGGCTGGGTGCTCTCCGCCGCGCCGACCCCGGGCGCCCAGAACCCGGACCAGGGCCTCGCCGCCGCCGATCCGGCCGCGCCCGAGGGCCACTGCGAGCCCACCGCCGACCTCGCTTCTCCCCACTTCCTCGAAGGGGACAGCGTCGCCTTCACCCTCGCCTGCAGCGGCGCCCTGGACCGGGACGCCTCGGAGCTGACGCTCCTGTCCCAGCCCACCGAGGCGACCTTCGACCTGGTCACCCTGAGCCTGAGCTGGGACACCGGGCCCACCTCTGGGGGCCGGCACGACCTGTGGTTCTCGGACCGCGCCGCCGGTGCCACCGACCGGGTGCCCGCGGCGGCGAGCGTGAGCTTCTGGATCGCCGACAACCCGGAGCACCCGGCGGCCGTCGCCCCCGACCCCCTCACCTACACCGAGGAGTGGGGCCTGCCGGTGTTCCACCTGACCCACCAGGGCACCCTGGGCGAGAGCTACACCCCAGGCGCCACCACCTACCTGGGCGAGCGCTACCCCCACGAGATCAAGATCCGGGGCGCGGCCAGCGCCGGCTACCCCAAGAACAGCTGGACGGTGAGGTACGACGAGCCGGAGATCGACATCGAAGGCTGGGACCGCAGCCGGGACCACCTGGTCTTCCTGACCACCTTCGACGACAACGCCTACACCCGCCAGAAGCTCATCTACGACCTGTGGGCCGCGATGGCGGAGCACGCGGGCGAGGACCGACTGACCCCGCGCACCTTCTTCGCCGTCGTGTACCTCCAGGGCGTCTACCACGGGCTCTACGTGGTGATGGACCACGTGGACAACGAATTCGTGGACCACTTCGGCCTGAGCCGGGAGGGCAACCTCTACAAGTCCGTCAACCACGACGCGAACTTCTACCTGACCGACTACTACGGCAGCACCAAGAGCTCGATGCACGCCGGCTACGAGAAGAAAGAGGGCGATCCGGCCGACGACTTCGGCGATCTGGACGCCCTGGTGTCGTGGTCGGGCAACGCCAGCGCCGACACCATCGTCGCCGAGGCCGAGGACTGGTTCCCCTACGACGAGTTCCAGGACTGGTTCCTGCTCGTCTACTTCAGCCTGTCCGAGGACTCGGCGGGCAAGAACGCCTACCTGTACAACGACCCGCTGCACGCCACCCGCTTCCGGTACGTGCCCTGGGACTTCAACCACGCCTGGGGCCAGAATTGGTACACGGCCCGGACCGGCTCGGACGCCTTGAACGACTACCAGTCCGCCAACCGGCTGTTCTGGGCGATGCAGACCGACCCCTCGGCCAGCCGGGTGCTCTGGGAGCGGGCCCGGGACCTGATGGACGACGGCCCCCTGGCCCAGGACTGGCTCATCGACCAGCTCGACGCCTACTACGCCCTGATCGAGCCCTCCGCCGAGCGGGACTGGGAGAGGTGGGCCTACGACTACCACCACGAGTGGTGGGCGCCCTACCGGGAGAGCGACTGGACCACGTACCAGGAGGAGAAAAACTACCTGTACACGTGGATCGCGGAGCGGTCGGCGCTGTTCGAGGTGATGATCCCGTAGGGGCGGTCACACGCTCCGCACGATCGGACTCGGCGACCCCACCGCCGTCAGCCACAGCTGGTGGGCCGCGCGGGTCGCGCCCACGTGCATCAGCCGCCGGTGGTGGTCGGTGTCCGGGTAGTGCCGGGCGGTGGCCTCGATCAACACGACATAGTCGAACTCCAGGCCCTTCACCTCGGAGATCTCGGTGATCTCGACCCCGGGGGTGAAGGAGAAGCACTGGTCGACGACCCGGCCGACCCGGGGGACCCGGGCCCGCTCCAGGCCGTCCTCGTAGAGCTTGGAGATGGTCTCGCTGGGCGTGATCAGGGCCACGCTGGCGTTGGGTTCCTGGCGGACCAGGTCCTTGAGGGCGTCGGCCAGGAAGCCGACGCAGGCGCCGTGGTCGGTGAAGCGGAAGAGCTCGACCGTCTCGCCGTCGCGGTTGGCGACCATCAGGTCCTCGTCTTCGGCGAGGTGGGCCAGGACCTTCATCGCGAAGGAGGTGATGGCGCGGGTGGAGCGGTAGCCGACCTTCAGGGAGCTGACCTGGGTGCCGGCCATGCCCATGCCGGCGAAGACGTCTTCCCAGGACGTGAAGCCGGAGCCCTCCATGACGTGCTGCTGGGTGTCGCCGGACAGGGTCACGCACTGGCGGTCCCCGGCGGTGCCGAGCAGGACCTGGAGCTCCAGCGGCGAGAAGTCCTGGACCTCGTCGACCACCAGGTGGCTGGTGTTGATGGGCTTCTTCTTGCGGGTCCTCAGCTTGCCGACACGCAGCTGGTAGAGCCGCAGGAGCACGGCCTCGTCCTCGATGTCCAGCTCGGGGTCGACGCTCTTGTCGCCGTCGAGCCAGTCGAGGATGACCCCCTGGGCGCGGCGGGCCCAGTCCTGGACCTTGCGGAGGTCCTCGCGGGTGAACTCGCCGGGGGCGTGCTCCCGCAGGAGCTTGTAGAGCCAGTCGATGTCGGTGAAGACCCGGGCCCAGTCCTCGAAGGCCTGGCGAGCATCCGGGGCACCGTGGACCCGCTCGATGTGGTCCTCGAGCACCGGCAGCAGGGCGCCGTGGAGCTTGAGGCGACTCACCACCTCGGGGGTGTTGACCGCCCGGGCCTTGGGCAGCAACGGGAAGTGCCGCTTGACCATGGTGGCCGACCAGGCCCGCCAGGTGGTGACCGGCACGCCCGCAACCCCCAGGTTCGGCAGGACCTGGGAGATGTAGTCCCGGAGCGCCCGACCCCACACGACCACCTGCATGCGGTGGGGGTGGAAGGTCCGGGCGTCGTTGTAGGCGAGCCAAGCCACGCGGTGCAGGGCGACCGTGGTCTTGCCCGAGCCGGCGGAGCCGCGGATGACCACCAGCCCACTGTCGGGCTGGGTGATCAGGCTGAACTGCTCGGGATCGATGAGGGCCGCGATGTCGGGCAGGTGCTTGTCCCGGCGCACCCGGCGACCCCCCTTGGCGGAGCCGAGCCGGCGCTCGCCGCCCTCGGTCCGGGAGTGGGCCAGCATGGTGGTGCCGGCGCCGCCGGCGAGCTTGGGTCCGGCGCCCTGGAAGTGCCGCCAGGTCCCACCGTCGTTGACGTGGGTGCCCTCGGGGGAGACCACCCGGCGGAGCTCGCCGTGCTCGACCGTGACCGTCCGGCGGGCCTCGACCCGGCCCTCGAGCAGCACGTCGCCGATCTCCTCCTCGTAGTCCTCGCCCTCGGCGTACTGGTAGAAGACCCGCGAGATGGGCGCGTTGCGCCAGTCGACGATGCGCAGGCCCTTCTCCACCCGGGTGGCCTTGCCCAGGAACAGGTCCCGGGTGCCCTTCTTCTCCTTGAGCCGCAGGTGGGCGAAGTAGGGGCTGTCGGGGTCGACCTCGGCCTTGTCCCGGCCTGCACGCAGCTGCCGCAGGACCGCGTGCAGGGTGTCGTACTGCTGGAGCATCGCGCCCAGGTCCTCGTTCTTGGCGGTGGCCAGCTCGACCCGGAGGCGGTCCATCTCCAGCACGATGTCCCGGTCGCTCGCACCGGAGACCACCGGCCGCTCGAGCAGACGGGTGCGCACGTCCTGGAGCAGGTCGAGCTCCTGCTCGACGACGGCGGGGAGGGCCTCGGATGCGCTCAGCTCAGTCGACGACACGTCCACCTCGAAGCGACGGGCCCCGCGGCCGGGCCTTCCGGCCTCGGGGTTCGGCGCCGGTAACGACAACCAGCGCTTCTAAAGGTTGCCGCGGCAGGGCGCCACCACCGGTGCGGCGGCGCGTCGCCCGCGATAGCCCGCAGGGGCCTGCTGGAGAAGCGCCATGGTCCGCTCGCTGCCCCTGATCCTCCTGTCGATCGCGCTCACCGCCTGCAGCGGCGACGAGACCACCGATGCCAGCGGCGAGGCTGCGCCGACGGCCCCGGCCCAGGCCGCTGGCGAGTGGACCGCCTTCCAGGATCAGGGCGCGATGTTCGTCAAGGCCGGCCGCACCAGCGGGCTGGTGATGGACAGCGCGGTGACCGTGCTGGGCGCCCCGGTCGCCGGCACCAGCAACCGCCGGATCATCGGCTTCGGCAACGTGGCCGAGGTCTGGGACGACATGGTCCGCATCGAGCTGAGCCACCTCGACGCCGGCGCGGCCGGCCAGGGCATGATCGCGCGGCGTCCGGCGAAGTCCGACCTGGCCGTGGTCACCGGCCTGCCGAAGCCCTGACCCCACTGCTGCTCGCCCTGGTCGCCCCCGCCGCGGCCCAGGACTGCCCCGCCGATCCCCTGGACTTCCTGGGCAGCCTGCCGCTGGACCGCGCGACCGGCGTCCCCGTCGACGCGCGGTTCGTGGGCATCTTCGGGGAAGGGCTCGAAGACGACCTGCTCTGGCGGATCTCCCTGAGCCACGACGCGGTCGACATCGACGGCACCACCGAGTCCTGGTGCCACGCCGACGGCGCCCCGGAGCAGGAGCGCTGCTTCCTGGCCTTCCGCCCGAGCGCCCCTCTCGACCCCGACACCGACTACAGCCTGCTGTTCGAGGCCGACGACGGGTGGGGTGGCGACGACGACCACGAGCCGGTCTTCATCAGCACCGGCAGCACGGAGGCGGTCCAGGTCGAGGGCCAGCCCAGCGTCCAGGTGACCGCGACCCGCACCGAGGCCTCGACCTGTGGCTGGCCCGAGGCGCGGGTCTGGGACCTGTCGCTGACCCCGGCGAGCAGCGACTTCCACGGCCTGAGCCTGCTCCACGTCTACAGCGTGGACACCGACGACTCCACCACCCACGTGGCCACCCGGGAGGTGCCCGCCGGCGGCAGCCTGGTCACGGCCACGGTGGCCCGGAGCGGCTCCGACCCCGCCACCGACTGCTTCGTGGTCATCCAGGAGGACACCACCGGCGGGCGCAGTCCGGCCTCGGACATCGCCTGCTGGGCCAGCGATCCGGACACTGGATCGGCCCCGCCGGCGGACGAGCTGGACGCCGGTGGCTGCGGCTGCAGCGCCACCCCAGCCGGCGCGGCCCACGCCCCCTGGGCCCTGGCCGTCCTGGCGGGCTGGCGCAGGAGGGAGGAGTGCTGACCCTGCTCACGCTGTGGGCCTGCAACTTCGACGCCGGCCGCACCTACCCCGTCACCGGCACGGTGCTCGAGGTGCACGAGCGGTCGCTGCTGGTGGACCACGACGAGATCGTCGGGGTCATGAAGCCCATGGCCATGTCGTTCGAGACCGAGCCTTCCCTCACCCGAAAGGTCACCCCCGGCGACCAGATCCGCGCCCTGCTCCTGGTGAACGGGCCCAGCTACCGCCTCACCGGCGTCGAGGTGACCGGGCACACCGATCTGGCGACCCGCGCCGACTCCCCCCAGCCCCTGCCCCTGCAGGTCGGCGACACCCTGGCCGCGCGCCAGGTCGAGACCACCATCGGCCCGGTCACGGTGGGCGCGGGCCAGGGAGCGCCCACGGTCCTGACCTACCTCTTCACCACCTGCCCCAACCCCGAGTACTGCCCGGCCCTGGCCACGCGCCTGGCCGCCCTCCAGCCCCTGCTGCCGGACACCGCGCGGATCCTCGCGATCACCCTGGACCCGGACACCGACACCCTGCCGGTGCTCGAGGCGTGGGGGGCCGGCTTCGGCGCCCGGCCGCCCGGCTGGATCTTCGGCCGCCTGCCCCTGGAGCAGCTCGGTCCCCTGCTCCACCTCAGCGGCGTGAACCGGCTCTCGGACCGGGGTCCGCTGACCCACAACCTGGTGCTGCTGGCCCTGGATGCCGACGGGGTGGTCCGGCTGAGAGCACCGGACAATGGCTGGGATCCGGCGGCCGTGGCCGCGGCCCTGGGCGCGCCCCCTCGGCGGAGCGACTGAGCGACTGATCGGGGGGGCTTGTCCGGGGTCCCGGCTCTCTGGTATTGCTCCGTCATGGCGGAACTTCCGCTGCGTCACCAGCCTCGGGCACGGGGTGAAGACGCGCTGGCCGATCTGGAGCTCGCGCTGCAGGACTGCGAGGACCTGCTGGCTGGCGAGGTGCGCCTGGACGAGGGCCCCCTGCCCTTCCCCCTGGCTGTGGCCCTGGAGCACGGCGAGCACGGCCCCTGGGTGCGGCGCTTCCTGGCCGGCGACACCACCCGCCCGGCCCGCCTCGAAGCCGCTCGCTGGCGGGTCCTCAACACCGATCTGGCCCAGGCCCTGCGCGAGCTGGCCCGCCAGACCTTCCCCCTGCTGGGAGAAGGCGAAGGCCCCAGGGTCCAGCCGCGCTTGAGCGGCGTGCTGTCCCGGCTCGCCCTGGCGGGGGCCGAGCCGCCGCCGCGGCTCACGAGCCTGTCCGAAGAGCGCAGCCGCGCCCTGGGGATGGGCCGGGCCTTCCTGGCCGCCGACCCCGCGCTCGCGGAGACCCGTGAGGTCCACCGCTGGGGTCTGTTCGGGCGGGCCGAGGTCCGAGGGGGCGTGCACACCCGGCTCGTGGCCCTGGAGCGCCTGCTCGGCTGCCGGCTCCCGGTGGACGCCGCCTTCGAGGCCGCCTTGGACGACGCGGACGCCGACGGCTGGCGGACCTTTCCCGGGCTCCGCCAGGTCCCCCGGGACGCCGAGTCGGGCGGGCTGGTCCTGATGCTGGCCCGCGAGGCGGGCTGGTCCGGTCACCCGCTGGTCCGGCAGACCGAGCAGGACCTGGTGGTGGCCCTGGACGACGACGGCCTGCCGCGGACCTGGCTCGGCGAGGTCCCGACCTCCGCGACGGTGGCCGGCACCCCGGACTGGACCACGGACCGCTGCCCGGTGGCCGCCGCGATGGCCCTGCTGGGTCTGTGGCACCTCGACGCCAGCGCCCACGCAGACCGCGTGCGGCACGGGCTCGGCACCCTGGCGGCCTGGGTGGTGGCCCGGCGCACCCTCCGCTCGCCCTTTGCCAGTGACACCGTCTGCGAGGCCCGGGTGCTTCAGGCTCTGCGCGGGGTCGAGCCCGGTCGCTGGCGCGAAGCCGAGGCCGTGCTCACCGACCGCCTGCTCGGCCGCCGCCGGCGCTCGGGCCTGCTCGGCACCCCCCTCGAGACCGCCGTGGCGGCCGTGGCGCTGACCGGCGCCGGCGCCCTCGACTGGCCCGACGTCACGCTCCGGGCCCTGGCCGACACCCAGTGCACCGACGGCGGCTGGCCCGCCGAAGCCGGGCGGCGGCTGTTGCCCCAGGCCATGCCGCCGCGCCAGGGCTCCCGGGTCCTGGTGACCGCGGCCTGCCTGCGAGCCCTCGTCGTGCTCGAAGTCCCCGCCCCGTAGGGCGCCGGGGAAAGCCCCGCTGAAACCGGGCGGACATCGGGATTTCACGATCCCGGCCGTAGGTTGGTCATGCGGTCCTCCTGGGAGGGAAGAGACCGCGAGGTGGACCCTGGAACGCCCCTTCTCGATCCCCGGCCCGAACCCACCGAGCCTGCGCTCGCTCCGAGAGGCCTATGCCCCTCGGGCCATCGCCCGGAGCTGGGGCGCCGCCGCGGCGATGACCGCGCTGCCCCCCCTGCTCACCTTCGTGGCACCGGGACTCGTCGAGCCCGACCGGGCTCCGGCGCTGGCCGAGGCCATCGGCGCGACCCATCCCCTGGTGTGGGCGCTGCTGGTCCTGCAGCTGCCCGGCTTGATCGTGGCCCGTCGGGCGCTCGAGCGCGGGGACCGGCCGGCCTGGTCCCGGGCCCACGCCGGCCACAGCCTGGTGCAGATCAGCTGGCTCCTGGTGCTGGCCTGGTTCACCGTGCCGACCCTGCCCACCCTGGGCCTGGCGCTGGTGACGGCGATCCTGGTCTGCTGGGCGGCCAACGACGCGCTGGGGCGCCTCGATCCAGGCCAGCTCCACCGGCGCTACTTCCTCGGCATCCTGCTGGCGGACCTCCTGCTGCTCGGGCTGGATGCGCTCGGCGGCCCGGGGCCCCTCGCCGCCGCGCAGCTCCACCCGCGCTTCCTCGGCCAGGTCCTGGCCTTCCAGCTGGTGCTGGGGGCGCTGGTCACCGGGGTCATCACCCACGTGAGCCGGAGCCTGGCCGCCCAGGACCGCTGGCGGCTGCGCCAGGACGCCTCCGCACGCAAGCTGGCCGTCATGGAGGCGGAGCGAGCCGTCATCGCCCAGTCTTCGGTGCTGCTGGGCCACGGGCTCGCCGCAGGCCAATTCGCCCACGACGTCGCCAGCCCGGTCACGGTCATGCGGGCCGCCAGCGAGGAACTGGACATGCTGCTCGACGAGTCGCCGGCCCGGGATCCCCACGTCCGCCAGGCCTTCGCCCGCCTCGACCCCACGCTGCGCCGCCGCACCCAGGCGGCCTTCGACAGCTGGGAGCTGTCCGCCCGCCAGGTGCTGAGGGACCTCGAGGAAGCCACCCAGCCGGCGCCCTGGCCCGCTCCCTGAGCAGCCGCGGCAGCCTGGACACCATCGGGGTCGAAGCGCTGGTGGGCCGGGCCGTCGACGCCATGGCTGCTCACCTCCAGGGCCACGACCAGGAGCCCCCCGAGGTGGAGGTGCTGGTGGAGCAGGCCTCGGTGCTGGTGACGGCGGGCCACGCCGCGAGCCTGGGCAACCTGCTGACCAACGGCGCGCTGCACGCTCCGGGGCATCGCCTCGAGGTGCACGGCGAGGTGCTGGATCCCTGGTACTACCGGCTCGTGATCCGCGATCACGGGGTGTGCTCAGCCGAGCGGCCCGCCGCCCTGCGGGCCATCCGGGAGAGCCTGCAGCTCACCAGCGGCCGCACCGACGGCGAGGCCCGCAGCCACCGTGGCTACGGCATCGCCTTGATGCTCGCCAAGGTGCTGGTGGTGAAGCACCACGGCTGGATCGCCGCCTCGGCGCCGGACCGGGGCCGCGGCATCGCGATCCACCTGGTGCTCCCGCGCATCGAGCCCGAGCTGATCCCGGCCCACGCCGGGCACCCGGGGCGGTACCTGGCGGGCATGGCCGCCTACGGGTAGTGCCGGGCGCTGACGCGCCACGGCAGGCCTCGGGCCTCGGGCCTCGGAGAAGAAGGCGGGTCGCCGTGGAGCGCATCGCCCTCCTACACCGGGCCTGCCACTGCGGCGAGACCCCCGCCGAAGCCCGACGCCGGAGGCCTGAGGCCCGCAGCGGCGCCTCAGAGCCCTGCGATCCCAGGCGCCGAACGGGCCGTGGAGGGGATCGGGCAGCGTTCCACTCCCGCAGCTCAGTCCCGAGCGTCGACCACCGCGTCCCGACCCGGTGCCGGCGGCACCTGGAAGCCCGCCCGGCTCAGGACCGCGCTCAGCTCCTCGTGGAGCTCACCGACCCAGGCCTCGCCGCGGGCGGCCTGGACCTCGACCACGGCCACGGTGAGGGCCTGGTGGGTGTCCAGGGCCAGCTGGCCGGCCGCCGAGCGGTCACCCTGGGCCAGGATCTGCTGGGCCAGGGCGGTGTCGACCTGGAGCCAGGCCCAGGGTCCGGGGGCCGGCTGGCCCTGTGCGAACACGGGGGCCGAGGTGAAGAGGAGGACCGCGGTCAGCACGGAGAACATCGAAGTACGCATTTCCATCACCTGTGAAGGTGCGGGCCGCGACGCATTCACCGGACGCGTCGGCCGAAGGGACCACACACCGGGTCCGCTCGACCGGCGGGGCTCCGTGCCGGAGCCGCCGAGAAGCACGTGATACCACGCGAGGGGGCCGCTTTCTTACCCACCTCGCTGCGGGCGTCAAGGACGAAGATCGGATCAGGCCGCTCGGGAGTCCTCGTCGGTGCCGTGCCGGGGCGCGATCACGGAGAGTGTGCCTGCGAGGCCCTTCAGCGCCGTGCGGTGGGTCGATGGCACCACTCCGAGCGGCAGCGGCCCGGCGAGGTCCCAGGTCCCCCGCACCGTGCCCACCAGGCAGGGTCCGGCGTGCAGGCCGACCCGCAGCCTGATCGGGCCGCTCGGTCACCGGTCCAGCGGCCAGCGAGGTAAGCTCGCCGCCCGTCCCCGGAGGAGCGACGATGTCCCGCTTCGGCATCCGCAAGAAGCTCAAGTCCCTCGTGGGTGGAGCCGGCCCGCCGGAGATCGTGCGGTACGAGGTCTGCTTCGAGCTGCCCGACGGCTCCGAGCGGCGCCTCCAGACCGAGGAGCACTACTCGATCCTGATGGCCGCCGACGCCCAGGGCCTGACCATCAGCACGGGTCGCAGGGCCGGCGGTACCTGCCCCGACGGCATGTGTGGGATGTGCCGGGTCGAGGTGCTCGACGCGTCCGGGGTCAAGCCCATGAGCGTGTTCGAGAAGCAGGTCCTCGACGACCACACCGCCGGCAAGCCCCACGAAGGCCGCCCGCGGGCCCCCGCTCCCCCGCCGAACGAGCTCACCCGCCTGGGCTGCCACACCAAGATCGTGGGCCCGGGCACCCGGGTGCGCATCCTGGAGCTCTTCGACCCGGACTCGATCCGCGGCACCGACGACGCGGAGTAGCCAGCTACCTGGGGACCAGGAGCCACAGGCCGTCTTCCACCTCGTACCAGGCCACCACCGGCGCGTGGCCGTTGGTCCGCAGCAGCTCCGGCACCACCCGCCAGAACAGGGCGCCCTCCCGGCGCCAGGTGGTCATCAGCCCGCTGCGCAGCTCCGGGGCGACCAGCTGGAGCAAGGCGCCCAGGTCCCGGGCCGCGACGGCGTTGTCCAGGGAGGCATCGGCGGCCTCGGCGGTGGACCGATCCGGCCCCCCCGGCCAGGGCCCCAGGTCCTCCTGGCTCTGGAAGCGCAGGAAGGCCGTGCCTTCACACAGGGCGTCGCAGCCGGCCAGGTCCCCCCAGGTCCCCAGCGCCATCACCGGCTCCATCGGCGGCGCCAGCTCCCCCCGGACCTCCCGATAGACGGCGAGGGAGTGCCAGGTCCGCCGCTGGCACAGGGCCAGCCGCCTGGCGCCGGCGGCCTCGGGGCTGTTCACCGGGACCGGCTCGGTCGCCACCTGCTCCACGGGCTGGCAGGCGTCGCCGTGGGCCAGGGGGGCGCGACCGGGGTTCCAGTCGAGTGCCCGGGCCCCGGTGAGCGCACGGCAGCGCACGGCGCTGTAGGCGACCTCGGGCGACGGAGGGATCAGGTCCGCGGTCAGGTCCAGGGCCGCGCGGACCTCGGTGTCGCGAAGCTCCGCCCAGGCCCGGGCCCAGGCCCGTGCGGCCTGGGCGGCCGCGGCGCGCCGGGCCTGGACCACGTGCTCCGTGAGCGCGGCCTCGGCCGTCTCGGACAGGTCCCGGCCCCAGGCGACCCCCGGGGGCAGCACCGCGCCATTCCAGGGCTTGGCCGTGCACTCCAGCCAGCGGGAGTCCCGGGCCAGCGCGATGCCGGCCTCGGGCGCCGGGATCAGCCGCGGATCGGACCGGCCCAGGCACGCCAGGGCGTTGCGGCGAGCCAGGTCCAGACCCATGCCGCGGATGGTCCGGCGATCGGCGGCGTCGCTCTCCGCGATCTCGTCCAGAGTGGCGCCCAGGGCGTCGTGGTACGGCACCAGGCAGCTCCGGCGGCGCGCGGCTTCCAGGGCCGCCGCGGGGGACTGCCGCACGTGGCTCTCCGCCTGGCCCCCACCCCAGGTCGCCCGCCAGGCCGGGCTGTCGCCGGGGAGCCGGTCCCGCTGGCAGGCGCCGGCCTCCAGGCGGTAGCCGGGCAGCCCGAGGGGCTCGAAGCGGTCCCCCTGGTCGAGGGCGGCGATCAGCGGCTGCTGCTCCTCGCGGGTGGTGCCGGTGACCGCGTCGACCAGGGTGGTCTCCCAGTGCAGGCCCGCCGCGAGCCGGGCCACCCGGTGGGCCTGGAGCTTCGCCTGGTCCTCGGTGCTGCCCCAGGCGGTGAGCGCGATGGGCGCGCCCTCGGGTGCGCGCACCGTGACCGTGCACCGGCTCACCTCGGAGGCGGCCAGGGCGGGCGCGATCAGCAGGCCGAGCAGCAGCGCGTCCTCCAGGGGTCCGCGGGGGGGTGGGCCACGATACCGCCCTCGCCGGTGGTAGTCCTGCACCATGGCCACCGCAGTCGCTCCCGGCAGTCTCTCCAACCTCGGACCCGGGTTCGACGTCCTCGGCCTGGCGCTCCAGGAGCCCCTGGATCGGGTCGACGCCCACCACACCGACGCGAGAGGGGTGGTGGTGGAGAACACTGGACCCTACGGCGACCGGGTCCCGGCCGCGCCGGACAAGAACGTGGCGGGCTGGGCGGCGGGCAAGGTGCTCGAGGCATCGGGCGCCTCGGGGGGCCTCGCGGTGCTGGTCCACAAGCACATCCCGCCGGGCTCCGGCCTGGGCAGCAGCGCCGCCAGTGCCGTCGCCGGGGCGGTCGCCGCGGCCCGGGCCCTGGGCCTGGCCTGCGAGCCCGAGCTGCTGCTCGCCATCGGTCGGGACGCCGAGGCACTCACCGCGGGTTCGCCCCACCTGGACAACGTCGCACCGGCGCTGCTCGGAGGCTTCGTGGCTGTGCTCGGCACCACCCCACCGCTCGTGCGAGCCCTGCCCCTGGCCGGGGACTGGCCCCTGGCCGTGGTGCTCCCGGACCTCGAGGTCCGCACGTCCGAGGCCCGCAACGTCCTGCCCCGGCGCGTCCCGATGTCCGACGCCGTGCAGAACCTGAGAGACCTCACCGGCCTGCTCGACGCGGCGGCCCGCGGGGACCTCGCCGCGTTCTGCCACCACCTCGGCGACCAGCTGGCCCAGCCCTACCGGGCCCCGCTGGTGCCCTGGCTGCCCGAGGTCCAGCAGGTGGCGGTCGAAGCCGGCGCCCCGGCCCTCAGCATCTCCGGCAGCGGGCCTGCGGTGTTCGCGCCCTGCCCCGACCAGCCCACCGCCGTGCGCGTCCGCGACGCCGTGGTGGCCTGGCTCGACGTGCGAGGCATCGGCTCGACCGGCTGGGTGACCGCGCCGGGACCCGGAGCACTCCAGGCGTGATCCTCCTGTGGATCGCCACGGCGGGGGCCGCCGACCCGGTGCTGGAGGCCCTGGCGGCGCCTTCGCACGTCGCCGTGCTCGACACGGGCCTCACCGTGGTCGTGCACCCCGACCCCTGGGCCCCGGTGGTCTCCAGCGCCCTGTTCTACAAGGTCGGCGCCGCCGAGGACCCCCCCGGGGCGACCGGCACCGCCCACCTGCTCGAGCACCTCATGTTCGAGGGCAGCGCCAACGCGCCGGACGGGGGCTACGACACCCTGCTCGCCGCAGTCGGCGGCACGAACAACGCCTGGACCGACCACGACTGGACCGTCTACACGGCGTCGGTGCCGGCCGGCGCCCTGGACCTGCTCCTGTTCCTGGAGTCCGATCGCATGGCCTGGCTGGGCCAGGGACTGGAACCCGACGACGTCGCCAACCAGCAGGACGTGGTCCGCACCGAGCGGCTGGGCGACGAAGCCGACGATCACGCCTGGTCCACCTATGGGCTGTCGGCCGCGCTGTGGCCCCCCGAGCACCCGTACCACCGGCCGGTCCTGGGGACCCTGGAGGACCTGGCCGCCGCCAGGCGGACTCGGTTGCTCACCTGGCACCAGGCCTGGTACCGCCCCTCGAACGCCGTGCTGGTGCTGGTGGGCGACCTGGCGCCCGAGGCGACCATCGACGCTGCCCGACGCGCCTTCGCCGACGTGCCCCTCGGCTCCCCGGCCCCGGCCCGGGCCACGGCCGAGGCCCCACCGCTCGCCGCGGAGCGCCGCCGACTGCCGGTCGAGGACATGAGCCGAGAGCGGCTCTACGCAGCCTGGCGCACCGTGCCCCACGGCCACCCGGACGAGCCCGCTCTCGACGTGCTCTCGGGCCTGCTCAGCGGCGGCCGCGGCACCCCACTGGACGACGCGCTCTACTACGACAGCGACCTGGCCACCGACCTGGGCTCCTGGACCCACAACGGGCGCCTGGGTGGGGAGTTCGTGGTCTACACGGTCAGCGACGACCAAGCGCTGGAGGTGCTCCTCGGCGAGCTCGACAGCGCCCTCGCCCGCATCCGGACCGACGGGGTGGACCAGGCCGCCGTGGACCGTGTCGTCGCCGGCTGGCGCGCGGCCTTCGTGCGAGAGCTCGAGGACCGGGCCTCTCTGGCCGGCCACCTGGCGGACTGTCTGCTGACCTGGCAGGACGCCGGCTGCCGCGACGAGGAGCTCGCCCGCTACCTGGCGGTCACGCCGGAGGACGTGCAGCGGGTGGCGCAGACCTGGCTGGGTCCCGGCCGGGTGGTGCTGAGCGTGGTCAGCCACGGCGAGCAGGACCGGGCGGTGCCGGACAGCACCCCGGTGACGCCACCGTGAGGCGCCTCCTGGCGGCGCTGGCGGCCCTGGGGCTGCTCGCGGCGGCACCCCTGCCGCCGGCGCCGGTGCGACCGGTCCCCCCGGTGGCCGATCCGGTGACCCGCTCCTGGCCGGCCCCCGAGTCCCACAGCCTGTCCTCCGGCGCGCCCGTGCGGGTGCTCCCCCGCCCCCAGGTCCCCCTGGTGCGCGTCGAGGTCTCCCTCCCCTGGGACGGCGCGGGCGCCTCGCTCCAGGAGCAGCTCGCCGCCGCGATGATGGGACAGCTGCTGAAGGCCGGCACCCTGCACCGCAGCGGCGCCGAGCTGGACGCCGCCCTGGACCGCCTCGGCGCCCGCTGGAACACGGGCATGACCACCAGCCGCCTCTGGGGCGAGGTCGAGGTCCCCGTGGGGGCGGAGGACCAGGCCCTGGGCCTGCTCCGAGAGGTGCTGCTGGAGCCGGCCCTGGACAGGGACGAGGCGCGTCGGATCCAGGATCGCTGGGCGACGTGGCGGGACGGCCTGGGCCTGGACATCGCCCGCACTCACGGCCGCGCGGTCAACCACGCCTGGTTCCCCCACGGGCACCCCAGCCGGCACAGCGCGACCCCCAAGGACCTGCGCAAGCTCAAGCCGCGGCACGTCACGCAGCTCCACCAGCGGGTGCTGGCCGAGGCCCGTCCCCGGCTCGTGGTGGTGGGGGACACCTCGGCGGAGCGGATCCTGCCGCTGCTGGAACAGGCGTTCGGTCACCTGGACGGCGAAGCCGTGGGCGGCCCCATTCCCGCCGTGGAGCCGACAGCGAAGGGATGGCTCGTGAACCGAGCCGGGTTCGACGTGGCCCGGCTGACTGTCGCCCTGCCCGGCCCGCCCCTCGGACATCCCGACGCGCCGCTGGCAGACCTCCTGATGGGGGTGCTGGCGAGTGAATTCACCTCCCGCATCCCGATGGATCTGCGAGAGACCCGCGGCCTGGCCTACAGCGTGTGGGGCCAGGCCCACTCCTGGCGGGGTGCCGGGCGCCTGCGCGTCGATGCCGAAGTGGACGCGGCACGGGCGGCCGAGGCCCTGCTCGCGGTCGAGGCGCACCTGGACCGCTTGCTGGCAGAGGGACCAGCGGGACTGGGAGAGGCCGAGCTCAGGGCCGCCCGGAACACGCTGTTGATCCACAGCGATCGCCGCCTGGAGACGGTCCGGGCCGCCGCCGACACCCTGGGCGAGCTGCTGATCCTCGATCGGGAGCTGGACGACCTGCGCGCCGAACGCGCTCGCATCGCCGCCGCAACGGCGGTGGAGCTCCACGACGTGGCTCGCCGGTGGCTCGACCCGGCAGGGCGTGTCTGGATCCTGACCGGCGAGCGGGCTCGTATCGAGCCGGCCCTGGAGGGGGCTGATCGCGTGCCAGACCGGATCGTGGGGGCGTCGACCTTGGCGGGTGAACCCTGACGGGAGCCCCCCGTCGGGAATTCGGGGAATTCGGGGCCTGAGGAATCTCCCGACGCGCCGACACGGCGCGACTGCACCGGGAGAACCCCGACTGTGCTTCCCTCCAGAGGGTCAAAAGGTGTACAACGGGCGGCGGTGGTGGTCCCTCGTACGCGTCTCATCGGGCCTTGATCGCCCGACACCGTCCTTCCCAAACGGAGCCCCCAAACATGTCTGAAAGCGCCCGTGCACGTCAGCTCCTCGACGAGATCGCCGAGGAGCACAATCGCGGCAACCGCATCCGCCGCATCGTGGGGTTGGTCGTCCTGGCCTTCCTCCTCCTGTTCGCCTTCAACATCGTCAGCGGGGTCCGCAACTTCGACACGACCGCGCTGATGACCCACATCCAGGAGTCCGCGACCACGACCGTGTGGCCGCTCGTCTCCCGCGAGCTCGATGCCGTGGCGGCCGAGGCCGTGCCCGCCATCCAGGAGGCCTTCACCGAGGAGGCCCAGGAGCTGCTGCCCTCGCTCAACGACAAGATCGTGACCGAGAGCGCGACGTTCCAGAACAACGTCAACAGCAAGATCACCGAGTCCCTGAACTCGCAGTTCCTGTCCTCGGCGGAGCCCCACAAGGACCTGCTCAAGGAGCAGCTGCCCCAATTCAGCGACGACAGCGAGTCCTACGACGCGCTGATGAGCAAGCTGCACGCCCACGCACAGGGCTGGGCCCAGGGCCACCTGGACTCGACCTTCAGCGACCACGTCAACGTGCTGCAGTCGATCAACGAGTCCTTCCGCAAGCTGCAGGCAGCCGCGGACAAGCAGGCCTCCGACGACGGCGCCCCCGAGGTCGACGACGTGATGTTCCTGTTCATGGACATCGTGAACACCCGCATCAACGAGGAGGGCTGATCCATGAGCGCTGAAGCCATCAAGGAGATCGAAGGCCTCCTCGAGTCGGAGCTGCAGAACGTCCGCGAGCAGAACATGCGCTCGCTGATGATCGGTGTCGGCCTTGCCCTGCTGGTCGGTGTGTACCTGGCCTGGGCCGCGGCCCAGGTGAGCAAGGTCCTGGACCCGGAGGGCATCGCCATGGCCGCGACCGGTGTGGCGGTCGAGGCCGTGCCCGAGGCCGCGGGCAGCCTGCGCACCCTGGTCGTGGACGGCGCCCCGGACCTGGCCCAGGCCGCGTCCCAGGGCATCGTGGACATGATCCCGACCTACCGTCAGGTCATGGAAGACGAGCTCAACCCGATCATCGACGAGGTCACGGGCATCCTCGCCCAGACCGCCGTGAACGCGATGGTCGAAGCCGCCAAGAGCGGTGAGGTCAACGAGGACATGGCGATGGAAGAGGCCGCCGCGGCGGTCATGGTCCGCATGGACGCGCTCTTCGTCGAGGGCCTCAACGAGCCCATGGAAGAGGACGGCCCGAGCCCGCAGGACGCCATCGACGCGGCCCTGAAGCAGCTCAAGACCATCGATCGCGGCCTGGCCAAGCACGCCCGCGGCACCGGCGACTCCCAGGAGCGTGAGCTGCTGCTGGCCTGGATCGGCCTGCTGAGCCAGATGGACATGGAGGCCCAGGTGGCCGCCGCCGAGAGCCACAGCACCGGCGTGGACGTCAAGGACTAGCACAGCCTGTCGCGACGCCACTGCGGGGTGCCCTTCGGGGCGCCCCGCTTGCGTTAAGGTCCTGCCCTGCTGACTGGTGCACAGATGATCCCGCTCCTCGCTGCGCTGCTGACCGCCTCGCCGGTCCACGCCAAGAAGGTCCAGATCCCTGGCCTGGGGCTCAAGGTCGACCTGCCCGAGTCGGAGGACCCGGCCCTGCCACCGCCGTGGAAGCACTCCAAGGGCGACGCCACCTCGGACATCCGGCTCTCGATGCGCAACGCCGAGGCCTTCACCGACGTCGCGTTCATGGCGACGGCCTACCAGCCGGATCTCGCCGCGATCCAGGTGTCCCTGGAGCCGTACCTGCGCAAGATCCTCGACGAAGACCTGAAGTACGAGGCGGGCGAGCTCGGGGTCACGGAGCACGAGCTCCTGGGCCAGGTGCTCACCCTGCCGCTGACCGTGCACGACGCCTTCATGGAGCAGGACCTGTGGAGCGAGCTGGCGGTGTTCGCCGTCGAGAGCCACGGCGTGCTGGCCATGGCGACCAGCTCCATGAGCGCGGAGATGGCCCACGAGCAGCTCATGGCCGCGCTGGGCCTGCTGGTGGTGACCAAGGCCCCCGTCGCGGCCGAGGACCTCCCCCGGGGCGAGCTGACCCGCGACGCCGGCTACACGATCGACCTGCCCACCGGCTGGCGGGGCCTGACCCCGCTGGAGGCCCGGGCCCTGTCCACCGCCCGCATCGCCGGCGAGGGCCCCTTCGTGGTCGACGAAGCCACCCTCGAGGGCCTGGTCTTCGCCTGCGAGGCCATGGCCGGCGGCACCCTCGAGGTGCTGGATCCGGTCAAGTCCCCCCAGGCCGCGGAGAACTTCCTCACCTACGCCCGGGTCATGCTGCGCGGCGGTCGGGTGCGCATCTCCACCGGCATCGACGAGCTGTTCGTGGACTCCCTGAGCGAGCTCCCCCTCCAGCCCCGAGACGACGGCAAGCTCAGCTTCGTGTCCCTGCCCTCCCGCGACGCCTACCTCTGGCGGGTCGAGGGCACCCTGTTCGAAGAGCCCGCCGAAGCCAGCTTCTTCTACACGACCTGGGACGACGTCTCCCTCAGCTGCCTGGCGGTGGCCGAAGCCGGTCAGGAGGGCGTGCTGGGCACCTTCGAGCAGGTGGTCCAGGGCATCGCGGTGGCCGACGGCGTCACCCACCCGCCCTACCTGTCGATGAAGGCGCGGTACGTGCGCTGGTGGCCCTGGAGCCACCCGCTGCTGCAGCTGTACTGGCTGCCGATTCCGCTGTTCCTGCTGGGCGGGGCGCTGCTGTTCAAGGACTAGAACGGTTAGAACCCCACCCCCCGGAGGTTCTGATGGTCCGCCTGTCCAACTACGTCCTCGGCCAGTGGCAGGAGGGCAACGCGCCGTTCCGCACCCTCGTCGATCCGTCCACCGAGGCCGTCGTCGCGGAGACCAGCAGCAAGGGCGTGGACTTCGCCGCGGTGCTGGACCATGCCCGCACCGTGGGCGGGCCAGCGCTGAGGGCCCTCACCTTCGCCGAGCGGGGCGCACTGCTCAAGGCCATGAGCCGAGCCCTGCACGCCGAGCGGGACCGGCTGCTCGAGGTGGCGATGGTCAACGGCGGCAACACCCGCAGCGACGCCAAGTTCGACATCGACGGCGCCACCTTCACCCTCAGCCACTACGCCCGCCTGGGCCGGGAACTGGGCGAGGCGAAGCTCCTGAGCGATGGCGAGTCCGAGGTCATCAACCCGAGCATGGCCCGCTTCCACGGCCGCCACTTCTACGCGCCGCTGCGGGGCGCGGCCGTCCACATCAACGCCTTCAACTTCCCCGCCTGGGGCACCTTCGAGAAAGCCGCCTGCGCCCTGCTCGCCGGGGTCCCGGTCGTCACCAAGCCCGCCACCTCCACCGCCTGGCTGGCCTGGGAGATGACGAAGATCGTCGTCGAAGCAGACATCCTGCCCGCCGGCGCCCTCCAGTTCATCGGCGGCGGCACCGGCGACCTGCTGGACCACCTCACCGGGCAGGACGTGCTCGCGTTCACCGGCTCCGCCGACACCGGCGCCAAGCTGCGGGGCGTGGCGGGCCACGTGCACCTCAGCGCCCGGGTCAACGTCGAGGCCGACAGCCTCAACGCCCTGGTCATCGGCCCGGACGTCGAGCGGCGCGACGCGGTCTACGACGCCGTGGTGCGCAACATCACCACCGAGATGACCCAGAAGGCCGGCCAGAAGTGCACCGCCATTCGCCGCATCCTCTGCCCCGAAGGCCTGGTCGACGCCCTGGTCGAGGACGTGGGCGAGGGCCTGGACCGCGTCCAGGTGGGCGTGCCGTCGGTCAAGGGTGTGCGCATGGGGCCGCTGACCACCGCAGGTCAGCTCCGGGACTACCGCGAGGGCGTGGCCAAGCTCGCCGGCACGGCGAAGATCGTCTACGGCTCCCCCACCGAGGTCGACGCCGCTGGCGCCGAGGGCAAGGGCTACTTCGCCGCACCGGTCCTGCTCCAGGTCGACGCCGGCGTCGACGCCGGGCCGGTCCACGACCACGAGGTCTTCGGCCCGGTCGCCACCGTGCTCGCCTACGACGGCTCCTCCGCCAGTGCGGCCGGCCTGGTCGCCGAGGGCAAGGGCTCCCTGGTCACCAGCGTGTTCTCCAGCGACCGGGGCTTCCTGGGCGAGCTGCTGCCCGAGGTGGCGGCCTGGAACGGCCGGGTGCTCACGGTCGACAAGAAGGTCGCCGACCAGGCCACCCCCCACGGCATGGTGCTGCCCGGCCTGCTGCACGGCGGCCCCGGCCGGGCCGGCGGCGGCGAGGAGCTCGGCGGCCTGCGCGGCCTGCACTTCTACATGAACCGCACGGCGGTCCAGGGCAACCGGGCCCTGATCGAGAAGCTGCTGGGCTGATCGGTTCGCGGGCGCCGCGGTCAGGAACCGGCGAGACCCAGGGCTGCGCGGCCGGCGGAGACCGCCTGCTCCAGAGTGCCCCTGGCAGCCGGATCCTCGGCAGCCAGCCGGGCCCGGCCCACCAGGCCGAGGCGGAAGAGCTCCGCCCCCGGGCAGCGAGGATCCCGCACCCGCACCAGCGCCTCCAGGGCTTCGATCAGCCCCGCCTGGTCCTGGCTGCGCACCCGGGCGAGCACGGTCGAGGCCGCCATCGCCTGGCCCGGCGCCGGCGCCAGGGAGTGGGGCGGACCGGGCTCGCCGGCCAGGTCGATGTACAGGTCGCACCCCAGGGGGCGCCTCAGGGGCCCCGGCCCGGTCTGGCGCTGCAGCCCGGCCACGAAGCCACTCGGCTGGCCCCGACCGCCGGCCGTGTACGCCAGCGAAGCCACCTGGCGGTTGGCATCGCGGGGCTGCCAGCCACCCCAGTGGGCGTCGACGGCGAAGGGTGGCGCCGCGTCGAGGGCGAAGCCGACGGTCTCGAGCCACGGCGTGGTCTCCGCGCGCCAGTCCTTCCACGGGGGGTCCTGGAGCAGCACGTGGGCGCTCGCCACGAGCGAGACCTCGCTCTCGGCGCCCATGGCCACGGCCCGCAGGGTGGAGACCGGGCCCAGGTCCGAGCCGGGAGGGGTCTCGCCGGCCGCCAGCGCTTCGGCCCAGGCCAGGTCTCGCCCGGCCGCGGCCACGAGCAGGTCCCGCCAGGCGACCAGCTCCGGGTCGGTGGGGGCGAAGGCCGAGAGGGCCGCGGCCAGCGCGCGGTACTCCCGGGCCGCGGCTCCCAGGTCCCCCTGGGCGCGGGCCAGGTCCCGCCACGCGTGGGCGAGGGGTCCGAGCAGGATGCGCTGCTCGGCGTCGACCGACAGCGGCGGCGGCGGCGCTTCCGCCTCTCCACAGCCCAGTGCCAGCAGCCACAACCACACCGGCGGGACCTACATCAGCGAGAAGTAGGTGTCCACCGCCTCGTCGAAGTCCGCCGGCGTGAGCACCAGGGACTGCTCTCGGAACGTGCGCTGGTGGAAGACCTGCTGGAGCAGGTCCCGTGGGTGGCAGAAGCGCAGGGGCCGGCCGGCGTTCACGAAGTGCCGCTGGAGCACATCCAGCAGCACGGTCTCGTCGACGGTGAAGCCCAGCTCCTGGGCCTGCTCGCGCATCAGGCGGAGGAAGGTCGCCCGATCCGGATCACCCACCCGGACCTTGTAGGGGATGCGGCGCAGGAAGGCCTCGTCGACCAGGTCCTGGGGGTCGAGGTTGGTGGAGAACACGACGAAGGGATCGAAGGGCACCTCGATCTTCTTGCCATCGGGCATGCGCAGGTAGTCGACCCGGTGCTCCAGGGGGACGATCCAGCGGTTCAGCAGGTCCGCAGGGGAGCAGCGCTGGCGGCCGAAGTCGTCGATGACCAGGGTGCCGCAGTTGGCCTTGAGCTGGATCGGCGCTTCGCAGATGCCCAGGCGCTCGTCGAACTGGACCTCGAGCTGCTCCAGGGTCAGCTCGCCACCGGCGATCACCGTGGGCCGCTCGCAGGCGACCCAGCGCCGATCCCACCGACCCGGCGGAGGCTCGACCCGGCGGTGGATGACCGGGTCGAAGACCTTGACCACCATGCCGTCCACCAGCACAGCGGAGGGGATCCAGACGTGGGATCCGAAGGCGCGGGTCATGCGTTGGGCCAGGCTGGTCTTGCCGTTGCCCGGATCCCCGTAGAGGAAAAGTCCCTTGCCCGATGAGAGCGCGGGTCCGACCTTGCGCAGCAGCGCGGCGGGCACGAGCAGGTCGGAGAAGGCCTCCCGCACGCCCTCGTCGGTCGCCTTGATCAGCGAGACGCTCTGCCGGCGCACGCTGTCGAGGTAGCTGTCGAGCGGCACCGGCGCGGGCCCCGCGTGGCGGGACTGCTGCTGGAGATCCCGGGCGTGGCGACGGCCGGCCTCGGACAGCTCGTAGTGGAAGTCACCGGTGTGGGTGCTCTGCTTGATCACCACCTGCTTGGTCTGCTTGAGGGCCGAGAGCAGGGTGTTCGTGGGCAGCAGCGGCAAGGCCACGGCCTGGGCGATCTGGCGCCCGGTGTGACCCGGGAAGGCCAGCAGGTGCTTCAGCACCAGGGTCTCGACATAGGGTTCGTCGAGGCCTGCGGCCGCCAGATCGGCTGGCTCCCGGGGCTGGAACGCGCCGGCGCCCGCCCCGGGTGCGCTTCGCTGCGCCTGGTGGGGCGAGTCGGTCGCCTCGCGCTCCGCCTTGGCCTGGCGCAGGGCTTCGGTCAGGTACTTGGACATCCGGGCGTGGGACCCCCGTGCGGGCTCCAGTGTGCACTCAGCGGCCCCGTGAGGCCAGACCGGCCCGGGCCCTGGGCGCTATGCTGGCCCCATGGCCGGCACCCTGCCGCACACGCTGGCGGCCGTCACGTCCCGCCGAGGCAGCAAGCACGGCGCGAACGACGACGCCTATGCCCTCTACGACGAGGGCGACGGCGAGGTCCGCAAGGCCCGGCGGGGGGTGATGTACGCGGTGGCCGACGGTGTCGGCTCCACCTCGGACGGGGGCCGTGCAGCCCAGATCACCTGCTCGACCCTGCGGACCTTCTTCACCACCCAGAAGCCCGTCAGTCAGGACACGCTGCTCGACCTGGTGGAGGCGGCCGACGCCGCGGTGCGGGAGGAGACCAAGAGCGCCACGACCCTGGCCGGGGTGTGGCTCGCGGCGGGCCAGGCCTGGACCTTCTCGGTGGGCGACTCGGCGATCTTCCGGCTGCGCAACGCCCAGCTGGAGCGGCTCAACTTCTCCGACACACGGGGCCTGGGCCTGGCGACCTTCGTGGGCATGGGCGCTGGCGTGCGCACGGCCCTGCAGCTGCAGCGTCACGCCGTCCGGCCTGGCGACCTGTTCCTGATCTGCAGCGATGGCGTGCTCGACGCCCTCGAGGAGAAGGCCATCCAGAACGCCTTCTTCGTGGCCCCTGGGGCCCGCGGCATGGTCGACGAGCTCGACCGCCAGCTGCGGCAGCGGGGCCACGACGACGACGCGACGGTCATCGCGGCCCAGGTCGTGGCCCTGGAGCGGTGACCGCGGGGGACTCCGCCACCGTGGGCGAGCGGCTGCAGGCAGCGGGCTGCCCCGTGAACCCCGGCAAGGCCCTGGTGCGCGCCGGCCTGCGGCGGCGCCTGGCCGACCGCCTGCTGGCCACGCCGATCGCACCGGGACCCAGAGTGGCCGCCGTGGACCGGCTCGGGGAGCTGCTCGCTCGCCAGGCCGCGGGCGGTCTCGCCGCCACCGCCGAGGAGACCCTGGCCCTGGCGACCGAGCTCCTGCGAGAGCCGGAGCGGGTGACGGTGTCCCTGTCCGGCCCAGCCTGGCTCGACCCGTCGCCCTGGCTGCCTCCCGACGGTCAGCTCGCCCCCGCCGAGGCCCGGCGCGTGCACCACCTGCTCCACGGCCGTCACGTGGCGGGTCAGCCCCTGGCGGTGCGCTGCGAGCCTCCCCTGCGCATGGGGCCGCGGCCGCCGCGACGCGCCCCCCAGGACCTCCGCAGGAAGCGGCTCTTCTCGCGCTGGCACGAGGGGGTGCGGTGGGACGAAGAGGGCCTCTACAGCGCCACGCCCGAGGCCCTGGCCGACGAGCTGGTGCGCGGCGCCCGGGGCCTCGCCCTGGACGCCGGCTGCGGACTCGGGGCCCTGAGCCTCGCCCTGGCGCGCCAGCCCGGCGTCACGGGCGTGGTCGCGGTCGAGCGGGACCCCGAGCGGCTCGCCTGCGCCCGCCACAACGCCGCGGTCTACGGCGTCGCTGACCGCATCCGCTTCGTGCTCGGCGACGCCACCGAGGTCGCGAGCCAAGAGCCGTGCGACGTGCTGGTCGCCGATCCGCCCTGGGGCGGCCGGGACTACGACCGACGCGCCCTGGATGCCCGGTCCCTGGGGCTGGACCTGGCCGCCCTCCTGGACCACGCCCCCGCCGACACCCGGCTGAAGCTCCCGCCTTCGATCCTCCCGGAGACCCTGCCCGGGGCCTGGACCTGGCGGGCGGCGGTGGACGCCGACGGCGTGCTGAAGTTCCTGGTGGCCACCCGTGCCTGACGCGCTGGGCTGGTGGACCCTGGCGCTGCTGGGGGCCGACACCCTGCGGCGGGTCTACGCGGTGGGCCGGACCTTCAACGACCACTTCGTCGCCGCCGTGGTCGTGGCCTGCCTGGGCTTCTACGCCCTGACCCACCAGGTGGCGCCGAGCGCGGTCCAGCCCTGGCTGCTGCTGGGTCAGGTGGGCATCTGGGCGCTGTTCTTCGGCATCCACCGCACCGACCCCCACCCCCTCTCGCCCTTGCTTGGCTGGGGCTCCCAGCTCGCCTATGCCTTCGCGCTGTGGGGCGGGCTGGTGTGGTGGATCCACGCGCCGCTGGCCTGGCTCGCCGGCGCTGACCCCTGGTGGCCCGGCCGCTGGCTCGCCCCCGCC
>CAYFPX010000093.1:8359-28425 GCA_964344945.1 uncultured Enterobacterales bacterium | reverse complement strand
GACCTGCCGCGCCAGCGCCTGGTAGGCGCCGAGCAGCAGCTGCTGGCCGGTCTGGCCGCGGGCGTAGAAGGTGCGGGAGACCTGGGCGCCGCCGAAGGAGCGGTTGGCGAGCAGGCCGCCGTACTCCCGGGCGAAGGGCACGCCCTGGGCGACGGCCTGGTCGATGATGTTCCGGCTGACCTGGGCCAGGCGGTACACGTTGCGCTCGCGAGAGCGGAAGTCGCCGCCCTTGACCGTGTCGTAGAACAGCCGGTAGACGCTGTCGCCGTCGTTCTGGTAGTTCTTGGCGGCGTTGATGCCGCCCTGGGCCGCGATGCTGTGGGCCCGCCGGGAGCTGTCCTGGTAGCAGAAGGCGGTCACGTCGTAGCCGAGCTCGGCCATCGAGGCCGCGGCCGAGGCGCCGGCCAGGCCGGTGCCGACGACGATCACGTGGTACTTCCGCTTGTTCGCCGGGTTCACGACCTTCATCGCGAAGCGGTGGCGGTCCCAGGCGGTCTCGATGGGGCCTTCGGGGCACTTGCCGTCGAGGATCATTCTGGACTCCTTCAACCCAGCGAGGTGATGAGGACGAACAGCGGGACGCTGCTGAAGCCCACGAGGAGGAGGCTCGCGAAGACGCGAGCGAAGAGCTTGCGGCGCTCCTGCTGGTCCGGCCGCGAGAACAGCCCCAAGGTCTGGAGCATCGACCAGGCGCCGTGGTCCAGATGCAGGAAGAGGCAGGCCATCGCCACCAGGTAGAGGCAGACATAGAGCGGGTTGGAGAACCCGTCCAGGACCATCTCGTAGGCGTTGTGGCGGCCCTGGGTGTCGAGGAGATCGGCGTAGCCCGGGTCGGTCAGGAAGAGCGTGTACTGGGCCAGGTGCAGCAGGATGAACGCCAGCAGGAAGAACCCGCCGAACTTCATGAAGCGGCTGGCCAGGGTCGCCCGCTTGTACTCGGTGGCGCCGTAGTCGCCCTCACGCGCTCCCTGGTTGCGCTTGACCAGCTGGATGGCGCTGAGGATGTGCAGGGGGATGGCGCCGAGCAGGGTCAGCCGGGTGCCCCAGAGCAGCGGGGCGTTGCTCTTGAGGCCGTGGGCGTAGGCGTTGAACACGTCCGCGCCGGCGAAGATGAGCAGGTTCCCGGCCATGTGGCCGATGACGAACCCGAAGATGATGAGCCCTGTGACGGCCATGACGATCTTCTTGCCGATCGTCGAGTCCCACAGGTTCAGCAGCGCTTGCATGCGGACTCCGAAGGGGAGGTCGGGGGACCGGGGGTAACTGGTTTCGACCCTCCCCTTGATCGACACTTCAAAGTGTCAGGCGCTGGGGTCTGACACCTGCTCCTGAGCGCTACTCTCCCTCGCCGGAGAGCCGCATCGGCCCGAAGTGCTCCGGCGTGTGGGGGCCCACCTCGCCGTAGAAGGCGCGGATGCGGTCCATGTCCGCGCTCACGTCGCCCGTGAGCACGAGCACCGGTCCGACCCCGGCCTGCTTGCTGACGTGATCGATGAAGCCGAGCACGACAGGCACTCCCGCCGCCTGGGCGATGCGGTAGAAGCCCGACTTCCACTGGTCCGCACGGCTGCGGGTGCCCTCGGGGGCCATGCCGAGCATGAGCTCGTCGGCTTCGGCGAAGCGGGCGGAGAGATCCTCGACCAGGCCCGCCGCGTCGGTGCGGTCGATGGGCATGCCCCCGCAGAAACGCATGAAGCGTCCCTTGAGCGGCCCCTTGAACAGCGACGCCTTGCCGAGCCAGCGGAACGGCACCCCGAACCACCAGATGGCGAGCATGCCGTAGACGAAGTCCCAGTTCGAGGTGTGGGGCACGGCGATGATCACGAAGCGGCGCTCGTCGGGCACGCAGCCTGCGACCCGCCAGCCGGTGAGCCAGAGCCCGAAGCGGGCCAGGTGGTGCATGACCCCGCGACTCAGCGGGACCGACGGGGGAAGCTGGGGAACCACCGAGAGCAGTCTACCCGGCGGCTCCGGCGCAGGCGGAGTCCGGGGCCCAGACGCTCTCGGCGGCGGGCCAGGGCAGCACCGGCACCACCCGGCCGTCGGCCAGTCGCACCCGTCGGTCCGCCGTCGCCCCGGCCGTCGGCCCGGCAGACCCGCAGGTTGGTCCAGGAGCCGGTGTGGGCCAGGGTCGGCGGCTGCCGCACGATGCGCTCGCTGTCCCAGGACAGCAGCAGCTCGTCGGTCCCGTGGCTCCAGAGCACGCCGTCGGCGAGCCGGAGCCGGACCTTGCCCGCGGCGTGTCCCTGGCGCACGGCCAGGACCTCCCCCCGGGGGTCGAGCCAGGTGAGGCCCCCGCCGCCGTCGGCGGCCACCAGCCCGCCCTCGGTCCAGATCAGGTCGACGATCTGCCGACCCAGGGCCTGGCGCCAGAGCACCTCGCCCTCGCGGACCACCAGCACTTCGCCGCCCCAGGTGCCCGCCGCGACGCCCCCCTCCCCGGCCGCCAGCGCGGAGATCGGGGTGGCCGTGCGGGTCAGCTCCCGGCCCTCGGCGCCCTCGAAGACCAGGAGGCGCCCGCAGAAGGTGCCGCCGAAGGTGCCGAAGTCGCCGCGGGTCAGGGACGCGAGGCCCTGGTCGGTGTCGGCGTGGGCCGAGGCACGGATCCGGCCGTCGGCGCCCAGCACGCTGAACCCGGCGGTGGCGCCGTGGGTCACCAGGGCGGTGCCATCGGGGCCCGGCTCGAGCTGGCCGACCTGGCTGAAGCGCTCGGTGTGCTGGACCTGGCCGTCGTCGTCGACCAGGACGACCTCGTGGGTGGTGGCGATGAGGGTGCCGCCGTCGACCCGGGCGAAGCCGCGCCGCAGGCCCTGGACCGCGTCGGGCAGGGGGACCCGCTGGGGCTCCCGGGCCCGGCTGGCGACGCCGACGTGGGTGACGTCGGGCTCCCAGATCGCCACCCGACCGCCCAGGGCCGAGGCGGCCAGGGTGCCCTGGTGCTCGAGCATCGAGATGACCCGCCCGCCCAGACCGAGCCGCGCCCGGGTCTCGCCCCCCGGGGTCCAGCGGTGGACCTGGCCGTCGGAGGTGCCGACCAGCAGGCCGCCGGGCTGGCCGGCCACCGCTCGGGCCGGGGCGTCGTGGGGCCAGGCCTCGACGGGCGTGCCCCCAGCCGCGATGGCCCACAGGCGCTCGTCGCCGTCCACCCCGCCGACCCAGGAGCCGTCGCTGGCCCAGGCCCGCCGGGCCGAGATCGCAGGCAGCTCCCCGACGAGGGCGCCCGAAGCGTCCATGACCGCCAGGACCGGTCCGAAGCGGGCCCAGCCGTCGCCGGCCGGCGGCAGGCTCGGCAAGTAGGGCCACCGGGCGACCTCGGCGCCGTCGGCGACGGCGAGCTGGACCCAGTCCGTGCCGTCGGGACGCAGCACGGTGCGGCCGGCGGGGCCCAGCCGCGCGATCTCACCGGCGTCCAGGTCCGCCTGCCAGAGCAGCTCGCCGCCGGGCAGCTGCCGGACCTCGGCCCGCCGCCGGCCGGAGACCTGGTCGTGCACGGTGAGCACCCGGTCGAAGGCACCGTCGGGCGCCCAGCTCCACGCCGGGGTCGCCGGCACGCCGAGCACGGGCTGGCCGTCGGGCAGGGACCAGGCGGCCACGGGGCTGACCGCCTCGGCCGGGTCCGCCGGCGGGGTCACGACCAGCCAGCGCCCGTCCTCGTCGAGGCTCAGACGCCCTGGCCGGGTGATGTGGCTGTCGACGGTGACGACCGCCGCGCCGGTGTCCCGCCGCAGCACCCGCACCGCCGGCCGGTCGTCGGCCAGGGCGATGAGGTCCCGGGACAGGGCCACGCGCACCGTCAGGGCGGTGGGGTGGTCCAGGCGGGTCGTGACGGCGCCGTCGTGGAGCAGGCCGGCGGCCTGGCGCAGGCCGAGGCGGTCCTCGCCGCGCAGGGCGGCGACGGCCCGGGACAGCGCCAGGGAGGCGGCGGGGTCGGTGAGGCGCACGTCCGAGGCCCGGGCCTGGAGCCGGGAGGCCTCCTCGGCGATGCGGGCGGCGGCGAGGTCCTCCTGCAGGCCGTGCTGGCGCAGCACCAGCAGCCCGGAGACGAGGGCGAGGCCCGCCACGAGCCAGGGCCAGGCGCCGCGGCCCCGGGGCGGGAGCGCTGCGGGGCCCGCCGGGCGGAGCGCGGCGAGCAGCGCCCGCGCGTCCTCGGGCCGGGCCTCGGGCTCCGGGTCGAGGCACAGGTCCAGCAGCGCGGCGAAGCCGGCGGGCAGGTCTTCGGGCAGGGCCGCACGGCGCCCGGCGGTCATCGCCGCCAGCAGCTGCTCCCGGTCGAGCTGCGGGTAGGGCAGCTCGCCGGTCACCAGCTCCCAGAGCAGCACCCCGAGGGCGAAGACGTCGGCTCGGGGCGACGGCGACTCCCCCCGCAGCTGCTCTGGCGCGCAGTAGCCCAGGGTGCCCTCCCGGCCACCGACCCCGCGGGCGGCGCGGGCCACGCCGAAGTCCGTCACCCGGGCCACCGGCGGGCTCTTGGACACGTCGAGCACGACGTTGTCGGGCTTCAGGTCCCGGTGGACCAGGCCCGCGCGGTGGGCGTGGGCGACCCCGTCCAGGACCTGGCGGAAGAGCGCCACGGCGTCTTCGGGGGCCGGTGGCGCGTCCTGCAGCAGCGTGCGCAGGGTCGGGCCCTCGACGTACTCCAGGACCAGGCCCGGGGCACCGCCGACGTCGATCACGTCGACGACGCCGACCAGGTTCGGGTGGTCGAGCTGCGCCTGGACCCGTCCCTCCTCCAGGCAGGCGGCGGCGGTGGCCTCGCTCAGTCCCTGCTGCACCTTCAGGGCCCGTCGGGTGCCGAGGGCCTCGTGGCGGACCCGGTAGACCTGGGCCTTGCCGGACGCGATCAGGGCCTCCACCACGTAGCGGTCGACCCGGTCCCCGGGTCGCATCAGGTGGCGATCTCCAGGGTGTCGTGCTCGGTCAGGGCGAGCTCCACCTGGCCCTGGGTGGTGAGCACCAGGTCCGAGCGCAGGCCCTCGGCCCGCAGGCGCCGCCGCAGGGCCCACAGGACCCGGTCCCAGCGGCGGCGGAGCTGGAGGCTGTCGTCGACGTTGCGCCAGAGCTCCCGGGCGACCAGCTCCCAGTGGACCGGGCCCCCGTACTCGGCGAGCAGGGAGAGGGCGCGGGCCTGGAGCCCGGAGATGTGCACGGCGCTGGCGTCGCCCCGGTGGATGCGCACGGTCTCGAACTGGGCGACGAGGCGCAGGGGGCGGAGCTCCGAGCGACCCTCGGTGGGACGGGCCTCGGCGGAGGGGGCCCGCACGTCGACCCAGGCGAGGGCGTGGCCGTCGACGGTCAGGGTCTCTCCAGGGGTGAGGCGCTGGACCTCGCCGGCGGTGTCCCGCACGAACCAGCCCTCGCCGTCGCTCCAGCACTCGGCGAAGGCGCCGCGGGCCCCGAGGGCGCCGGGACCGTCGGGGCCCAGGCTCACGCGCTCGCTGTGCAGCGGGTGGACCCGGCCGTCCAGGCTCAGGGCCGGCAGCTCGCCGGGCACGGACACCTCGTCCACGGCGAGCACGACCCCGGGGGCGAGCTCGACCTCGAGGCCGGGCTTGAGGGCCACCTCGCGGGAGGCCATGCCGTAGACCTTCAGGGTGCCGCGCAGGGGCAGCAGCCAGAGCCGGCCGTCCCGGTGGCTGACGTAGGCGTGGAGCTCGGAGACCGCCGGGTGGTTGACCTGGAGGTCGGCCCGCCAGAGCCGGCCGATCACGTCGCCCGGGAAGAGTCGGGCCGCGCTGCCGTCGCCGAGGCTGACCAGGGCGTGCACGAGGCCGACGGCGGGGGCGTCCGGGGGGCTCACCTCCCTCTCGTATCCCGGGGGCGTGTAGGAGTGCGGGGGGATGTGGGCCGGGCCCCGGGCCGGCAAGCTGCCCCTCCACCCGGAGGTCTCGATGTTCCTGCTCACCCTGACCCTGGCCTGCAGCGGCGACCCGCTCCCCGACACCGGCGAGCCCTGCCCCAACACCGCCCCCGTGATCGCCGAGGTCACCCTGGCGCCCGACGACCCGACCTGCACCGACGTGCTGGTGTGCACGGCGTCCGGCGTGACCGACGAAGACGGCGACGCCGTCGCCCTGAGCTACGCCTGGACCATCGACGGCGTGGCCCAGGCCGAGACCTCGGACAGCCTGAGCACCGGCTGGTCGCCCGGTGCAGCGGTGCAGTGCACCGTGACCCCCGACGACGGGCTGTCGACCGGGTTGGCGGTGGCCAGCAACACCGTCGTCGGCGCGAACACGCCACCGACGGCGCCGGTGGTCGAGGTCACGCCCGCGGGCCCTGTGGAGGGGGTCGACGACCTGCTGTGCACGATCGTCACGCCGGCGACGGACTGCGACGGCGACGCGGTGACCACCACCCTGAGCTGGGACGTGGACGGCGCAGGCTGGACCGGGGGGACCACCACGACCGTGGAGACCGGCGACGGCATCAGCGCGTCCGACACCACCGAAGGCGAGACCTGGACCTGCACCGCCGTCGCCACCGACGGCACGGACCCGAGCGACCCGGGTCAGGCCAGCGTGGTCATCGAGGACGGCTTCGACTGGTTCCCCGACGACACGGTGATGCCCGACGACGCCAGCTGGTGCTTCTACGGCGCCGAGGACGACTACCTGGGCTGGGAGGTCTGGCCGACCCCGGACTTCGACGGCGACGGGCTGGCGGACTTCGCGATGAGCGCCCAGCTGGCCGACGGCGACGGGTACGCCGACAACGGCGCCGTGTACCTCTTCCGGGCGGCGGACCTGCCGGCGAAGCCCCAGGTGGATGCGGCGGACGCCTGGCTCACCCTCTGGGGCAACGGCGACAACCACCGCCTGGGCCTGCAGGTCCAGGACATGGGCGACCTGGACGGCGACGGCCTGGGCGAGCTGGTGATCTCCGACGAGAACGGCGACGAGGACAACGGTGTCGTCTACATCTTCCTGGGTGCGCACCTGGCGGCCCGCAGCGGGGACGTGAGCGTCGACGACGCCGACATCACCCTGGTCGACAACCTGAGCTACGACCCCGCCGGCTTCGGCCGCGGGCTGGCCCCCGCCGACTACGACGGCGACGGCCTCGCCGACCTGGCCGTGGGCTCTCCCTACCTGCGGTACAGCACCAACGGCGCCGGCTATGTCTGGATCTTCCGGGGTGCCGACCTGCTCGCCGGCGGGGTCTTCGAGACCGCCTACGACGCCAGCGTGCGGCTCTACGGCGAGGAGAACTTCGGCTACCTGGGCTTCCAGCTCACGGCCCTCGACGACCTGGACGGCGACGGCCTGCCCGAGCTGGTGGCGGGGGCCTACCTGGCCGACGTCTCCGGGTCCGACGGCGGCAAGGCCTACGTGCTGCTCAGCACCCAGGGGCTCCAGGTCAGCACCACCCAGGGCGGGTACACCCTGATCACGGATGTCGCGACCACGGTGCTCGAGGGCGAGTTCGGCGGTGTGCGCCTGGGTCACGACCTCGCCGAGCTGGGCGACTGGGACGGCGACGGCCTGAGCGACCTGATCGTCGGGTCGGTCGGCTACGACGACGGCGGCGGCCAGTGGTCCGGGCGGAGCTACGTCTGGAGCGGCGCGGACCTGGCGGGCGGCGGCACCCTCGGCGTCGGCACTGCGGCGGTGACCTTCGACGGCATGACGGCCGAGGGGTACCTGGGCTACGCGAACTGGGGCGGCAGCGACTTCGACGCCGACGGCGTGCCCGACCTGATCGTGGGCGGCCACAAGGCCGAGACCGGCGGCATGGCCTACCTGTTCCTGGGCGCCGACCTGACCGCCGGCCACGTGAGCGTGGGCAGCGCCAGCGCGGCCTTCGGCACCGACGACGCCGGCGACGGCCACGGCCACAGCGTCGCGAGCCCCGGAGACGTGGACGGCGACGGGTACGACGACGTGCTGATCGGGGCGTACACCGACGGCGACGCCGGGACGCGGGCCGGGCGGGTGTGTCTCTACCTCACGCCTTGAGCGCTGCGCACGCAGACCCACCTCGAGTGAGACGACTGCTGCGCAGACCCCCTCCGAGTGAGACGGATCGGGCCACGAGACGGTCGCCGAGGCCCCAGCTGGGCCTCCTGACGGTCCAGGAGCGGTCGAACGGCCGCTTTCTGTCTCACTCGGAGGGGGTCTGCGTCGAGACCGTCTCACTCGGGCCGGGTCTGCGTCGAGACCGTCTCACTCGGGCAGGGTCTGCGTCGGGGGGGAGCTCGGCGGGGCGACTCAGACCTCGGACCGCAGCAGGCTCCGACCGTGCCCCAGCCGCTCGAGCTCCGCCGCCACTTCGCGCGAGAGCTTGCGCTTCACCCGCTGCAGCACTCCCCGGGCCCCGGAGCCGGACAGGCCGAGCAGGGCGTCGATCTCCGCCAGGGGGACCTCCTCGACGTAGCGCAGGTGCACGGCCTCCTGCTCCTGGGCGGTCAGGGTGGCGGCCGCTCGGGCCACCAGGGCGGTGCGCTCCTGGCGGCGCAGCAGGCGGAGTGCACCGGCCGCCTCGCTCTCCGGCTCCACCACCCCGTCCTCGGTCAGGGCCTCGCTGGCCTTGCGGCGGGCGTTGCGGCACAGGTTCCGGGCGATGCCGTAGATCCAGGGGCCGAAGCGCACGCCGGCCTGGAACTCCGGCAGCTTGCGCCAGGCCACGGCCTGGGCCTCCTGGACCAGCTCCTCGGCCCGGGCCGGGTCCCCGACGAGGCGCCGACACAGGGACAGCAGCTGGGGGCGGTGGGCGGCGAAGAGCCGGTCCAGATCGGCGTCCAGGCTGGGCGAGCCGGGCCGCTCGCCGGCCCGCCGCTCCCCCTCCCGGGCGAGGATGTCGGCCTCGGTGAAGGGCCCGGGCTTCCTCACAGGGCCGGGGTCTCCGAGGGCCCGTAGAGCAGGTTGGGACCGAAGAAGTAGGCCGACTCCAGGCCGCTGGCGTCACAGAAGTCCACCGGCGCCCGCAGGGTGCTGCCCACGGCGTAGCAGGCCTGGGTGTAGGTGATGTCGCTGTCCTGGACGGGCACGTAGTAGCCGTACCAGTCCGGGTCCCCGACGTTGTAGGTGGTGCCCCCGAGCAGGTACTCGCCGGGGGGCAGCTCGAAGGGCTCGACCCCGGCGTAGCGGAAGTCCTCGACCAGCGGGGTGGCCCCGGTGGTGCCGGCGCCGACGGTGGCGGTGAGGATGGCGGTCTCGGTCTCGGCGTCGAAGATGGCGACGTTGTGGGTCTGGGAGAGGCCGTTGCCGTAGAGGTCCCACCAGCCCAGGTCCGTGATGCGCAGGGGCTCCTCGGTGGTGAAGCGCCAGCCCACCACGTAGTCGCCGTAGTACCCGGTGGTCGGCGTCCCGAGCAGGCGGATGGCGGGCTGGACGGGCTCCGACTGTCCCGTCCCCAGCAGGGCCTGGGCAAAGCGCTCGCCCAGGGTGCGCATGCCCGGTCCGTTGTAGTGGATCTCGTCGGTCCACAGCTGGAGGTCCTCGGTCTCGATCACCTGCACCTTCGGGTCGGCGTCGGCCACGGCCTGCTGGGCCTCGCGCACGATCTCCCGGCCGGAGAGACCGCAGGGCACGCAGTCGATCAGCCCGGCCACGAAGGGCAGGTCGGCCACCCCGGTGTCCTGGCGCACCCGGGCGACCAGGTGGGTCAGGTTCTCCTCGTAGACCGCGGCGTCGTCGAGGTCCAGGGCGTCGGACTCCCCCTGCATCCAGATCATGCCGGCGATGCGCACGACCTCGCCCCGCTGCTCAAGCGCCTCCAGGCCGGCGGTCACCGTGTCGAGCCACACCCGGTAGCCGGTGCCCATGTCCAGGTCCTCGGCGCTGTCCCCGGGGTGCCAGAACCGCGCGAGGTCGGTGCCGCCGACGCTGTGCTTGATGAGCGCGACGGGCCGCTCGGTGGCGTCGCCGATCACCCGGCCGAACAGGACCTCGGGCCCGAAGTAGGCGTCGCCGTACTCGCTCTCGGCCACCAGCCCGGGCCACTGGAGCCACCAGGAGGAGAAGATCTCCACGTCGCCCTGGGCGATGCGCAGGGACGGCGGCAGGGCCGCGACCTCGCCGATGCCGGACATGTTCGACTGCCCGCCCAGCAGGTAGACATCGATGGTGGTCGGATCCACCGGAGTGGTGTCGGTGGGCGGTGCGCTGTCGGTGGGCCCGGTGTCGGTCGGCGGCTCGCTGTCCGTGGGGCCGCCGCTGTCCCCGGGGGTCGTGGTCCCCCCGCGACAGTCACACGCCGCCCAGGCCACGCCGTCGAGGGTGCAGACCTGGGTGCCCTGGGCGCCGTCGGCGCACTGACAGGCGACCGCGCGGCCGGGCTCGCAGACGGTCTCGGTGGCCGGACAGCCGACGGTCAGCAGGAGCAGGGCGAGGGTCATGCCCCGTCCTACAACAAAAAAGCGCGGCCCGTGTGATCTCTCGCGCCCCCGCGACAAGGACCCGGTGACGGCCACCGACGGCCACCACCCAAGGAGCTCCCATGTTCGCGATCCTCTCCCTCTCCGGTCCCTTCGGCATCCTCTCCGTCGCCATCGCCGCCACCGGCCTGGTCTTCGCCCTGGCCGAGGCCGCCACCGGCGGCCGCCGCACCTTCCGGCGGGCCGTCGCCCTCGCCGCGGCGGTGGCGGTGCTGATCGGGGCCGCCGGCACCGCCGCCGGCCTGCACGTCGCGGCCACCGCACTCGGCAACGCCCCTGACACCTTCAGCCCCGACCAGCTCGCCACGATGTGGCGGGCCGGGGTCGGGGTGGCGTCGACCACTACCGCGATCGGCTGCCTGGGCGCGGTCGTCGATCTGCTCGCCCTCGGCGCGCTCTTCGGGCTGGAGAGTCGGCGGCGCTGTGCCGACGGAACGTGAGAGAGTCCCTGCGAACCCAGGAGGACCGGTGGAGCTCGCCCCCGGCACCACCATCGATCGCTACACGGTCGAAGTCCTCCTGGGCACCGGCGGCATGGGCTCGGTCTACCGGGTCCGCCACACCGAGCTGGGCTCGACCCACGCGCTGAAGCTGCTGCACTCGAGCCGCCCGGGCCTCACCGAGCGCCTGCTCCAGGAGGGCCGGCTCCAGTCCGGGCTCCAGCACCCAGGGGTCCTGCGGGTCACGGACCTGGTCCAGCACCAGGGCCACCCCGCCCTGGTGCTGGAGTTCGTCGAGGGGCGCTCCCTGGCCGACCACCTGGACGGACGGCCCTTCGACGCCGACCGCCTGGACGTCCTGGTCCGGCGGCTGCTCGAGGGGGTCGCCGCCGCCCACCGCCACGGCCTCATCCACCGGGACCTGAAGCCCGAGAACGTGCTGATGGCCGAGGTCGACGGCCAGCTCCAGCCCAAGGTCGCCGACTTCGGGCTCGCCCGGGCCCTGCACGCCAACGGCCCCCGCCTCACGGCTTCGAACACGCCGATGGGCACCCCGGCCTACATGGCCCCCGAGCAGTTCCGGGACGCCAGCCGAGTCGACGCCCGGGCCGACGTCTTCTCCCTCGGCGCCATCCTCTACGAGCTGGTCACGGGCCGCATGGCCTTCAGCGGGAGCCTGCCCGAGGTGCTCGGCAAGGCCGGCTGGGGCGACTATGCGCCGGTGCTCGAGCTGGTGCCCGACGCCCCCCAGGCCTGGGTCGACGCCATCGACGGTGCCCTGCGGCCCGACCCGGACGACCGCATCGCCGACGTCTCCGACCTGCTGGCGACCTGGGCCGGGGCTCCCCGGCCGAGCCCCGACCGGGTCCACCCCTCCCTGGAGGACCTGCTGCAGCGGCGGGACACCCACAGCGCCCACCTGGCCGACTGCGCCGCCTGCCGGGTGGAGCTGCGCCTCTACGAGCAGGCGTTCCAGGGCGACACGCTGCACCCCGAGGACTTCTCGGCCGAGCCGGGTCCCAGTCCCTGGCCCGCCCGCGCCCTCGGCGCCGGCCTGGGCCTGCTCGGCACCTGCGTGGTGCTCGCCGCCGTGCTCGGTGGCCTGAGCAAGCTCACGCGCCTGGGCTTCTGGTGGCCGATCTACCTGGCGGTCGGCGCCGCCGGGGGCGCCGCCCTGGTCACCGGCCGCCAGCGCCTGGCCGAGGGGCAGCCCCCCGGACTGCTGCGCTGGGTCTGGGCCCCCACCCTGCTGGTGACCATCGGCCAGGCCGCCTGCGCCATGGGCGCGCTGGTGGCCCTGGACGCCATCGCCGCCGCGCCCGTCGACCTGGCCCCGGTCCTGGTGGCCGCCGCCAGCGCCGTGACCCTGTCCGCCTGGGCCGCCGCCCAGGCCCTGGCCGTGCCCCTGCTCCTGGTGGCCCTCGCCCTGGTCGTGCTGGCCCGTCGGAGGGGGCCCGGCGCCCACAGCTGGGAGACCTGGCCGGCGGCCCTGGCCGTGACCGGCGGGGGCCTGATGTGGCTGGCGGAGTCCCTGGTCGCCGCCGAGCGCACCGCGACCCTGTGGGTCTACGGGGCCGTGGTGGTGGCCGGCATGCTCGGCAGCCTGCTGCCGGACGAGGCGCCCGAAGACGGCCCTGCGCGGCTGCTCGGCGCCACCGCGGTCCTGCTCACGGGCTGGTCCGCCGCTCTCGGCGTCCAGGTGGCGGACCTGCAGGCGCTCCAGCAGCAGACCGCCGCCACGAGCTGGACGGTGCCCGCCGAAGCGGTGCAGGCGGCGCGGGACTTCGCCCTCGCCTGGTCCGCAGCCCTGAACCCCTGGACCCTGGCCTGGATGGCCCTCTCCGCCGGGGTGGCTGTGCTGGTGATGGCCCAGACCCATCCCGTCCACCGGGCCGGCCTGCTGCGCCCGGCCCTGCGCCTCACCCTGCTGCTGACCCTGGTCCCCCTGCCGGCCACCGCCTGGAACGCCACCGTGCTGACCGGCCTGACCGAGCAGGTGGTGCCGGCCTGGCAGGCCGCGGCGGTGGCCCGGTGGGTGCCGAGCCTGCACCTGCGGACCGAAGGCGACGCCGTCGTGGCGGGCCCGGGCAGCGCCGGGCCCTTCCAGGCCGGCGACCGGGTGGTGGCCGTCGGCGACCGCACGGTGGACTCCCTGGCGGGCCTGGTGGCGCTGCTCCAGGACTGCCCGGACTGCACGACGGTCAGCGTCGAGCGAGCGGGCCGCCTCCTGGCTGTCGAGGCGGTCCGCAGCGCGGACTAGTTCAAGGCCAGCAGGAACTTGTTGGACAGGATCGTGGCCGCCACCGCGTCGGCCGCCTGCTCGGAGCCCGCCCGACGGAAGTGGGTCAGGTCGCCCCAGTTCTCCGGGGAGCTGTCCACGGCCTCGGCGACCCGAGCCACGGGCACGCCCTCCCCACGGCCCAGGCGACCGATCATGGCGTTGTACCAGTCATAAGCCCTCACGGCCTCGTCCCGCGGGACCTCGAGCTGCTGGGCCAGCTCGTCCATCGCCGGGTCCAGCCGGCCGGTGTCGTCGGTGACGACGCGCAGCGGGTGGGTCGCGAGCACCGGCCGCGCCCGGTTGGCCCGGGTCTTCTCGACCGCGACGGCCAGCCACTCCTCGACCACGTCCAGCTCCCCGGGCTGGATCGTGCGCTCCGGCGGCACCCGCAGCGACGCGGCGACCCGCCTCAGCATGCGCGGGAAGGCGAAGAGCTGGAGCGCCTCGTCGGGCTTCCTGATCGGCACACGCGGCACGCCTTCGGGGTCCGTGAGCGCCTTCCGCAGGTCGTTCGGGCCGTGGTAGAGCACGACCACGTGCGGGTCGAAGCGCTCGGCGAACTCCTCCAGGTCCTGGAGCGAGCCCTGCATCGTCTCGCCGGGGATGCCGGCGTTGAGCACCTCGACGGTGCGGTCCGGCAGGGCGGCCTGCAGGCGCCGCTCCAGCAGGTTGGGCCACGCCACGCTGCCGTCGCGCGCGTAGATGTCGAAGGTCGTGGAGCCCCCGACGACCCAGACCCGCAGCGCGTCGTCGGGCCGGGGCGCGAGGACCTCGTCGTCCCGGAAGCCCCAGGAATTGATGGAAACGTCGACCAGGAAGCCCTCCAGGCGGGCGCCGGGGACCAGCTGCCTGCGGCCATCGGCCACGTAGTAGAGACCGCTCGGGCGGCCCTGGGCGTAGGGGGCCCCCCACAGGAACCACTCCGCCGCCCAGCAAGCGCCTTCGACCAGGCCCAGGCCCAGGAGGAACGTGAAGGCCGTCATGGCCAGCTTGCGATGGGCAGTCAACGGCGGAAGCATACCCGCTTGGGCCGAGGCCCGGTTTGTGCGAATTCGCAAGACTTGAAGCTACGACCCCAGGACCCCCTCGATCCGATCCAGCGCCTCCGTCAAGACCGCCTCTGACGTGCAGAAGGTCAACCGGATGTGCCCCGTCGCCCCCGGCCCGAACCACCGGGCCAGGCCGGGCACCACCGCCACCCGGGCTTCGTCGAGCAACAGCTTCACCACGTCCGCCTCGCTGCCGCGCCCGAGCCCGTCGATGCCCACGAACAGCACATAGGTGCCCTCGGGCACCCGCACCGTCAGGCCGGGCATGGCCCGGAGCCGCGCCACCGCCAGGTCCCGCATGCGCGCCAGGTGCTCCAGGAAGCGCTCGGCCCAGGGCCAGGCGTGGTCGTAGGCCGCCTGGGCCGCCACCTGGGACAGGGTGCTCACCCCGTAGGCGGTGGTCGGGGCCTGGGAGACGGTGAGCAGCCGCTGCTGGAGGTCCCGGTCGGGGGCCGCGACGTAGCCGACCCGCAGCCCGGCCAGGCCGAAGGTCTTGGAGAAGCCGTAGACCCCGAAGGTGCGGGCGGCGAGCTCGGGGCCCAGCGCCGCGATGGAGAGGTGCTCGTGGGGCGGGTAGACGATGTCCCCCCAGACCTCGTCGCTCATCACCCACAGGTCGTGGGCCAGGGCCAGCTCCCCCAGGCGCTCCAGCTCGTCCCGCCGCAGCACCCGCCCCAGGGGGTTGTGGGGCTGGCAGAGGGTGAGGAGCTTCGTGCGCGGCGTGATGCGGGCCGCGAGGACGTCGAAGTCGATGACCCCGGTCCGCGGGTCGACCGGGCAGCGCACCGGGGTCGCGCCAGCGGACTCGACGCTGGCGGCGAAGAGGAAGTCCACCGGGTCGAAGACCAGGGCCTCGTCGCCCGGATCGAGCAGCGCCCTGGCGACCACGAACATCGCCGACGCCGCGGAGTCCGTGGGCAGGATGTGACCCGGATCACACCCCTGCCAGCCCCGTCGGTCCCGCTGGACCCGCGCGGCGCTCGCCCGGAAGCTCGGCAGGCCCTCTGGCGGGCCGTAGCTGAACACCCCGCCGGCGGTGTACTCGGAGATGGCCTCCCGGATCACCGGGGCGACCGGGAAGTCCGGGTCGGCCGCGGTCAGGGGCAGCACGTCGGGGTCGACCGTCGCCCACCGCAGGTTGAAGGCCCGCTCACGCAGCAGGTCGAAGGGCACGGCGCTGTCGGCGAAGAGCGGATCGCTCACTGGATCATCGGGAGTATCTCGTTGTCCTCGGCCGCCAAGAAAGCGGCCACGAGCGCCTCGCCGCCGGCGTTGATCGCGTCCAGCCGCGGCTGGCGCTCGGCGGCGAAGGCCTCGAGGGTCTCGGGCCGGCTGCCGCCCATGGCCAGGTGCCGTGCCAGGACCACCGCGTCCATCATGGCGCAGTTGGCGCCCTGGCTGGTCAGGGTCGGGAAGGGGTGGCTCGCGTCGCCGATGAGCACGACGCGGCCGTGGTTGAGGGGCACGATCGGCCCGGGCGCCGGGGTCATCCACAGGTGGGTGTGCACGTAGTCGGTGCGCTCCACCAGCTCGGGCACCGGGTCGCCGAAGCCCCGAAGCAGTTCCTCCAGGTAGGCCCGCTTGTCCTGGAAGGCCTTCGGCACCGGAGGCGCGTGGGCCAGGGAGAACTGGACGAACCACACCACCTGCCCGTAGGCCGCCGGCACCAGCCCGACCGCCAGGGGCACCCCGGGCCGGACGTGCTTCACGAAGGTCCGGTCGTAGAGGGCCGCCAGGTCCGGCGCGTCACACACCGACACGAGCTCCGCGACCAGGCACGGCCTGCGGTCCCAGTCCGGGGCGACGAAGCGCCGCGTGAAGGAATTCGCCCCGTCGGCGGCGACCAGGATGTCCGCCTCCCGCCAGCTTCCTCCGACCTCGAAGGCCACCTGGTCGGGCTGTTGCCGAAGGTCCGAGAGGGGGTGGCTCCAGGCGACAGCGCCTTCCGGGACACCGGTCTCGAGCATGGTGAGCAGGTCGTGCCGGGCGATGCCCCGGTGCTCTTCCAGGGGGAATTGGGCCAGCGCCCGGCCCTCGTGGCTCCGGATGACGGCGAGATCGATGGGGTTGCTGCGCGTGCGGGCGTCGTCGCCCAGTCCCAGCTCGTCGAGAGCCTGCAGCCCGTTGGGCAACAGCAGGAGCCCCAGGCCGGTGGGACCGTAGCGGTCCCGCTTCTCATAGATCGTGGTGTCCATGCCTGCCCGGGCGAGGGCACGGCCGAGGGCGAGCCCCCCGACGCCTCCACCGACCACATCCACCCTTGAGATCGTCCCCACCGATTCCGTTCCTCCCGGGTGGAGGCTACTCTAGGCAGGTGGGATGGCGCGGTACCAAGGGGGACGGTCAGGCAGTGTCCGGCGCAGAGGCGCCGGTGCAGTCGCGGGCAGAGGACCATCCGACCCCCGAGCAGCTCCAGGAGACGGTCACCCGCCTCTCCGAGCAGCTGGCCTTCGCCGACCGCCGCGTCGCCAGCCTCGAACAACGCCTGGCGGACCGGGAGGAGCTCTACCGGCTGGGACACGCCGCCGAGCACGTGGGCGACGCGGTGGAGTTCACGACCGCCACCGGCGAGCTGATCTACGTCAACCCTGCCTACGTCGCGCTCACCGGGTACTCCCGGGAGGAGGTGCTCGGCCGCACCCCCGCCGACGTGCTGCGCTCCGGGGCCCACGCCAAGGAATTCTACGAGGAGATCTGGAACACCACGGCGTCGGGGCGCGTGTGGAAGGGCCTGATGACCAGCCGCCGCAAGGACGGCACGCTGTTCACCGCCGCCTGCACCCTGAGCCCGGTCAAGGGCGAAGACGGCCAGACCATCGCCTTCATGTGCCTGCGGCGCGACGTCTCGGCCGAGCTCGAAGAGCGCAAGGAGCTCCGCCACTCCCTGCACCGCTATGCCCTGGCCGCCGCCGGTGCGAACGACGGCATGTTCGGCTGGGACCTGGGCACGGACGAGCTGCTGCTCAGCGCCCGGTGGCGGGGCATGCTCGGCTACCCCGCCGAGGAGCTGCGTGGCGTGCCCGCCGACTGGCTGGAGCGGGTCCACCCCTCGGAGAAGGTCTCCCTGAAGGCCCGCATCGACGCCCACATCGCCGGCGAGTCCGACCACCTGGAGGCCGAGTACCGCATCCGCCACGCCGACGGCGGCTGGCGGTGGATGCTCTGCCGCGGCCTGGTCGAGCGCGACGACGGTGGCGAGCCCCTGCTGCTGGCGGGCTCCCAGGCAGACATCACCCGCCAGAAGAGCGCCGAGCTCCGACTGCGCCACGAAGCCCTGCACGACGCCCTGACCGGCCTGCCCAACCGGGTCCTGTTCGAGGACCGACTCCACCAGGCCCTGGGGCGGGTGCGCCGCACCCCGGGGCGCCTGGTGGCGGTGCTCTTCGTGGACCTGGACCGGTTCAAGAACATCAACGACAGCTTCGGCCACGCCGCCGGCGACCGCCTGCTCCAGGAGATCGCCCGCCGGCTGCGGCGCGCCGTGCGCACCACCGACACCGTCGCCCGGATCGGCGGCGACGAGTTCACGGTCCTGCTCGACGGCGTGCGCGACGCCGACGAGATCGCGATGCTCAGCGAGCGGATCCAGGAGTGCGTGCGAATCCCGATCCTCCTCGCAGGTCAAGAGCTCATCGTGAGCGGCAGCGTGGGCGTGGCGACCAGCGACGGCACGGCCAGCAACACCGACACCCTGCTGCGCGACTCGGACACCGCCATGTACCGGGCCAAGGCCGCCGGCCGGGACCGCGCCATCACCTTCGACCCCTCCATGCGCGAGGAGGTCCTGGGCCTGGTGGAAGCGGAGCACCAGCTGCGCCGGGGCATCGGCAACGGCGAGCTGCTGCTGCACTACCAGCCGATCCTGCGCCTGGGCGACCGCAGGGTCGTCGGCTTCGAGGCCCTGGTGCGCTGGGAGCGGCAGGGCCACGGCGTGGTGCTGCCCGGCGAGTTCCTCCACATCGCCCAGGAGGCCGGCCTGATGGCCGAGCTGGAGCAGTGGGTGTTCGAGTCGGCGTGTCTGCAGATCGCGGCCTGGCGGGAGAGCGGCGCGCTGCCCCCGGGCTCCCACGTCGCGGTCAATGTCTCTCCGGACCGGCTCATGCACACGGACCTCGTGGACCAGGTGGCCGAGGTCCTGGACCGGACCGGCGTGCCCCCGAGCGCCCTCCGCCTGGAGATCACCGAGTCCTCCCTGATCGGCGACGAGCTCGCCACCGCCATGGTCCTGGAGCAGCTGCGGGACCTGGGCGTGCAGCTCTGCCTCGACGACTTCGGCACCGGCTACAGCTCCCTGAGCTACGTGCACCGCTACCCCGTCGACGTGATCAAGATCGACCGCAGCTTCACCAGCGGGCTGCCCGGTGACCACGGCAGCGAGGCCATCATCCGCGCCATCCTCGGCATGTCCGAGGGCCTGGGCATCGAGGTCATCGCCGAGGGCGTCGAGACCCTCGACCAGCTGGAGCGCCTCGAGGAGCTCGGCTGCCACGGGGCCCAGGGCTACTTCCTGGGCCACCCGGTGCCGCCTGAGCACACCGAGGGGTGAGACCCGGGTGACGGAGCTCGAGGCACGGATCCAGGCCTTCGGCGCCGTGGTCGACGGCGCCCAGGACGCCATGGCCCTGCTCAGCCTGCTGGAGCTCGGGGTCTTCCAGCGACTGGTCGCCGGCCCGCTGACCGCCCACGTCCTGGGCGAGCAGGTGGGGGTCGACGGCGATCGCCTCCGGGCCTTCCTGGACCGGGTCAGCGCCCTGGGCTTTCTCCGCAAGGACGGCGAGCGCTACCGGCTCCTGGCCGCCGACGTCGCCCTCTTCGATCCCGCCCACGGCCGCAGCCGGGCCCTGGGGTTCTCCACCGTGGCCCAGCTCTTCGGTCGCTGCGCCCAGGCGGTCGAGGTGCTCACCTCGGACACCTCTCTGTCGGTGGCTGGCACCGGCGCCGAGGCCTCGGTCGAAGACCGCACGCGCTTCCTGCACTACCTGCACAGCCGCAGCCAGGACATCGCCGCCGAGCTGGCCGGTGCGCTCCTGGCGGCGGGACCAGCGGCCCGGGTGGTCGACCTGGGATCGGGCCTGGGGAGCTACGCGGCGGCGGTGCTGGACCGGGCCCCCGAGGCCCGCGCCCTGCTGGTCGACCGGCCCACCGCCCGTCCCGCGGTCGAAGCCTTCCTCGTCGAGGCCGGCCTCGAGGACCGGGTGTCCTTCCAGGGGGGGGACTTCCTCGCCGACGACTGGGGCAGCGGACACGACCTGGCCTTCGCCAGCAACCTGGTCCACAACCTCGGCGAAGCGGCCACCCGCGAGCTGCTCGCCCTGTGCCACCAGCGCCTGGCGCCCGGTGGCCGCGTGGTGCTCAAGGACCTGGTGGTGGCCGAAGACCGCCTGTCCCCGCCCAGCGCCACCCGCTTCGCCCTGAGCATGGCGCTGTTCACCGACCGCGGCGGGGTCTGGCCCGCGGGCGAGTGTCGGGCCTGGCTGGAGGACCTGGGCTTCGTCGACGTGCACGAGGTCCCCCTGGTGACCGCGCCCGACGCCTGGGTCCTGGTGGGGCGCAGGCCCGGTTGATCACCCGGGCGATGAGGCCTCAGAGCCCTCGGCGGAACAGCCCGTCCCCCCGCAGAGCCGCCCACGCGGTCGCCCCGTCCGGGCTGATCGCCAGTCCGACGATGTACTGGTCCTCCACCGTGCCGAAGGCGAACAGCTCGTCGTCCCAGCGCGACCAGGTGCCGCCGCGATCGTCGCTGCGGACCAGGCCGTCCACCTGGTCCAGGGCCAGCACGACGTCGCCCGAGCAGGCGACCGACAGGGTCTGTGTGCGCGCCGCCCAGGTGGGGGTCCAGGTCTCGCCGGCGTCATCGCTGGCGATCACCCCGACGGTGGTCGCGGCGTAGGTCCGCCCATCGCACTCCGCGAAGAACGCCA
>CAYFPX010000093.1:0-8335 GCA_964344945.1 uncultured Enterobacterales bacterium | reverse complement strand
GGCGACCTCGCTCCAGCTCCAGCCGCTGTCGGTGCTGCGAAAGAGCCCCACCCCGGGGGCCCCGTTGTGGGCGATGTCCCCACCCCGGAAGGAGCCCATCAGCACCACGCCTTCGACCTCGCGGCTGAAGTGCAGCGCGTGCACGGACCACTCACCCTCGGGCAGCCCGTCGGAGCTGTCCCGCCACCGCAGGCCATCGTCGTCGGTCCGGTAGACCCGGGGGCGATCGTCGGCGAAGGTGCCGGAGCCCACGGAGCCGACGAGCGCCGTGCCCTGGTGCCAGGGGTCCAGGTCCAGCCCGTGGAAGTGCACGTCGAGAGAGTCCGGCACGGCGTCCTCCCAGGACCGGCCCAGGTCCCCGCTGCGGTGCACCCGGTCGTCCGAGGTGACCCACAGGCCGTTCGGGTCGAAGGGGTCCTCCTTGGCGACCATCACGTAGTGCATGTAGGCCGGGGCGAGGTCCAGGGTGTCGCCGCCGTCGGTGGTGGTGTAGCCGCCGGACTCGCACTGGGTGCCGACGAAGAGGAAGTCCTGGCACTCCGAGTGGGCCAGGACCACCGCCAGGTCGTCGTCGAGCAGGCCCTCGTCGCTGTCGCTCCAGGTGGCGCCGTGATCGTCGGAGCGCAGGATGCCCTGTTCATGCCCCAGGACCACCGTGCCGTCCGCGAGGGTGAAGGCGCTGAGGATGCCGCTGTCCGGTGGCATCTCGGGCACGGACCACGGGGCGAGCCCATCGGCGTCCAGCCGCCAGATGGCCGCCGCCGTGGAGGCCAGCAGCCCGCCGTCGGCGGCGAGCGTGGTGGCGACGAAGGGATCGCTCGCGTCGGTGTAGGCGGTGAAGAGGCCCCCCTGGTCGTCGCTGACCTGCAGGCCGTCCGAGTCGGCGTACCAGACCCGATCGCCGTCCACGCCCAGGGAGGCGACCTCGACCTGGCGGTAGCCGGACAGGTCTTCCCAGGTCTCCCCACGGTCGCTGGACCGCCAGACCCCGACGGAGTGCCGGGCGGCGTACATCACACCGTCCTCGCCGACCAGCTGCCACCAGCCGTCGTCCTTGACGTAGAACTCCTTGTGCCGCGGGGACTCCCCGATCTGGCTGATCTCGCTGAAGCTCTCGCCGCCGTCCTCGCTGCGGAAGACCCGGCCAGAGGCGTCGACGACGAGCAGGTCATCCTCGAGCCAGCCCAGGCCCTTCACGTAGCGCTGGAAGTCGAAGCGGTCGCCGACCCCGGTGCCCTCCCAGGACTCGCCGCCGTCCCGGGAGCGGTAGAGCTCGCCGACGGAGTGGAACACCAGGTCCGGGTCGGTGTGGCTCACCAGGGGTTGGCTGAGCACGTGGGTCACCACGGAGTCCAACCCCTGCCAGCTCAGGCCCCGGTCGTCGCTGCGGAAGGGCCCGTTGATGGCCGACACGGCGTAGACCCGCTCCGGGTCCGCCGCGCTGGTGGCGAAGCCCACCACGTCCCCCGCCGGCGCGAGGGGCAGGGCCTCCCAGTCGCTGGTGATGGTCGGGGTGCCGGCGGGGGTCGGGCAGTCCGCCGCGGGCCGGACCCAGGTGCCGGTCGTGGTGGAGGAGGTGGCGGTGTCGCCGGTGGTCGTGCCGTCGGTGCAGGCCGCGGCCATCATCAGGAGTCCGATCACGGGCGCATGATGTCACGGGGCCGCGGGGGTCTCGGACGGCGGCCGTGGGACCATGATCCGGCGAGGTGGACCGATGACCCTGCTGCTGGCCCTGGCCCTCGGCGACGCCCAGGCCATGCGCCTGTCCGTCGCATCGGACGTGACTCCCTGGTGCCTGCCCTGGCCGGACGGCAGCGTCTACCTGGAGCCCTACGCCGCGGCCGGCCCGCTGGTCCCGCTCACCCCCGAGCCGACCCTGGGTGGAGAGACCTGGTCCGAGCCCTGGGTCCAGGCCATCGGCACCGTGCACCTGGGCTGGCGCTTCGACGGCGGGCGCTGACCGTGGAGATGTACGACCGGCTGGCGCCCTGGTACCCCCTGCTCGATCCGCTGGCGGACCACGAAGACGAGGCTGACCTCTACACCCACCACCTGCGCCGGCTCCTGGGCGACCGCCCCTCCCCCACCCTGCTGGAGCTGGGCAGCGGGCGGGGCAACAACGCCTGGTGGATGAAGCGCCACTTCGCCGAGGTGGCGCTGGTGGACCCGTCGGAGGCGATGCGGGCTCTGAGCCAGGCGCTGAACCCCGACTGCGCCCACCACGCCGGGGACTTCGCGACCACCCGGCTGGGCCGGACCTTCGACGCGGTCTTCGTCCACGACGCCATCGTCTACCTCAGGACCGTGGCCGAGCTGGCCGAGGGTCTCGCCACCGTGGCCGCGCACCTGGCCCCCGGGGGCGTCGCCCTGCTCGCCCCGGACGCCATCCAGGAGATCTTCGCGGAGAGCTGCGAGCTGTTCGAGGGAGTCGATGGCGACCGGGCCCTGAAGGTCCTGGAGTGGTCCTGGGACCCGGACCCCACAGACCAGCTGACCCGCTGCGAGTACGTCTTCACCTGCAGACAGGGCGACCAGGTCGAGGTGGTGCACGACGTGCACCTGGAAGGGCTCTTCCCCCGAGCGACCTGGACGCGCTTGCTGGCGCAGGCGGGCTTCGTCGGCATCGAGGCCGTGCCGTGGACCCTCGACGGCGACCGCGGCGAGCTCTTCGTGGCGGTCAGATCCCCGCGATGATCCCGTTCAGGGTCGGGCTCGGCCGCATGGCCTCCGACGCCAGCGCCGGGGTCGGCATGTAGTAGCCGCCGATGTCCTTGGGGTTGCCCTCGGCGTCGGCCAGCTCGCCGACGATCTTCGCCTCGTGCTCGGTCAGCGCTGCCGCGACCGGCGCGAACCGGGCCGCCAGCGCCGGGTCCTCGGCCTGCTCGGCCAGCGCCTGGGCCCAGAACATCGCCAGGAAGAAGGCGCTGCCCCGGTTGTCGAGCTGGCCCACCTTGCGGCCCGGGGACTTGTTCTCCAGCAGGTAGCGGGTGGTCGCGGCGTCGAGGGTCCGGCCGAGGATGCTGGCCGCGGGCACGTCGAACCTCTCGCCCAGGTGCTGCAGGGACACACCCAGCGCCAGGTACTCGCCCAGGCTGTCCCAGCGCAGGTGGCCCTCGCCCTGGAACTGCTGCACGTGCTTGGGCGCAGAGCCCCCGGCCCCGGTCTCGAACAGGCCGCCGCCGTTCATGAGCGGCACGATGCTGAGCATCTTGGCCGAGGTGCCCACCTCGAGGATCGGGAACAGGTCGGTCAGGTAGTCCCGGAGCACGTTGCCGGTGACCGAGACCGTGTCCAGGCCCTGGCGGATGCGCTCCACGCTCACCTGGCAGGCCTGGACCGGGGGCAGGACCCGGATGTCCAGGCCGCTGGTGTCGTGGTCTGGCAGGTAGCGCTCGACCTTGGCGATCAGCTCCCGGTCGTGGGCCCGCTCGCTGTTGAGCCAGAAGATCGCGGTGGCGCCGGTGGCCCGGGCCCGCCGCACGGCGAGCCCCACCCAGTCCTGGATCGGGCCGTCCTTGGCCTGGCACATCCGCCAGATGTCGCCGACCGCCACGTCGTGGCTCATGAGCACCGTGCCGTCGCTGCGCACGACGCGCACCTGGCCGGCGGTGTCGATCTCGAAGGTCTTGTCGTGGGAGCCGTACTCCTGGGCCTTCTTGGCCATCAGGCCCACGTTCGACACGCTGCCCATGGTGGTCGGGTCGTAGGCGCCGTGGGCCTTGCAGTCGTCGATCACGACCTGGTAGATGCCGGCGTAGCTGCTGTCGGGGATGACCGCCTTGGTGTCCTGGGTGTCCCCGGCCTTGTTCCACATCTGGCCCGAAGTGCGGATCATCGCCGGCATCGACGCGTCGATGATCACGTCGCTCGGCACGTGCAGGTTCGTGATGCCCTTGTCGGAGTTGACCATCGCCAGGTCGGGGCCGGCGTCGTAGGCGGTCTGGATGCCGGAGAGCACGGCCTCGCGGGTCTGCGGGTCCAGCTCGTCGAGCTTGCCGAGCAGGTCGCCCAGGCCGTTGTTCACGTCGACCCCGACGGCCTCGAAGGCCGCGCCGTGGTCGGCGAACAGGTCCTTGAAGTAGGCCCGCACGCCGTGGCCGAAGATGATCGGGTCCGAGACCTTCATCATCGTGGCCTTCATGTGGAGGCTGAAGAGCACGCCGCTCTCCCGGGCGTCGGCCACCTGCTCGTCGAGGAAGGTGCACAGGGCGGCCTTGGACATGCGGCTGGCGTCGATGAGCTCGCCGGCCAGCAGGTCCAGGGTCTTGTTCACCGTGACGGTGCCGTCGGCCGCCACGTGCTCGATGCGCACGGTGCAGTCGCTGCCCACCGTGACCGCCTGCTCGCTGTGGCAGAAGTCCCCGGCGCTCATGGTCGCCACGTGGGTCTGGGAGTCCGCCGACCAGGCGCCCATCGGGTGGGGGTTGTTGCGGGCGTAGGCCTTGACCGCCGCGGGGGCCCGCCGGTCGCTGTTGCCCTCGCGCAGCACCGGGTTCACCGCCGAGCCCTTCACCTTGTCGTAGCGGGCCTGGATGGCCCGCTCGGCCTCGGTCTCCGGCTCCTCGGGGTAGTCCGGCAGGCCGTAGCCCAGGGCCTGGAGCTCGGCGATGGTCGCCTTGAGCTGGGGGACGCTCGCCGAGATGTTCGGCAGCTTGATGATGTTGGCCTCGGGCTCGAGCGCCAGCTGGCCCAGCTCGGCCAGGGCGTCGGGCACCCGCTGCGCCTCGGTCAACAAGTCCGGGAAGACCGCCAGCACACGGCTGGCGAGGGAGATGTCGCGGGTCTCGACGGTCACGCCCGCGACCCCGGCGAAGGCCTGGATGATGGGCAGCAGGCTGTAGGTCGCCAGGGCCGGCGCTTCGTCGGTGTGGGTGTAGATGATGGTGGGCTGGGTGCTCATCGGGCTCGCCTCACAGGGGGTCGGGCCCGACACCTATCACCCCGCCGGAAGGAACCGGTAGACGCACTCCGCCACGCACGCGGGCTTGTCGCTGTCCTGGACCTCGATCGTGCAGCGGAACAGCGCCTCGTACCAACCCTTGGCCTTGGCGGTCACCTCGCCCAGGTCCATGCTCAGCCGGTAGCTGTCGCCCTCCTTGAGCGGCGACGGGAAGCGCACCTTGTTGGCGCCGTAGTTGATGACCATCGCCATCTCGCGGAGCTCCAGGACCTCGAAGAAGTGCCCGGCGATGAGGGCCAGGGTCAGGTAGCCGTGGGCGATGGGGGCGCCAAAGGGCGACTCCCTGGCGATGCGCTCGCGATCGACGTGGATCCACTGCTGGTCGCCGGTGCAGTCGGCGAAGGCCTGGATCGTGTCGAAGGTCATGTCGGCCCAGGCGGACTTGCCCAGGTGGGTGTTGGCGTGGTCGGTCAGGCCGGCGCTGCCGGCGAGCACGGTGGGCATCGGCTCCTCCTGGGGGGAGCCTGGTCCTAATGCGGCCTACTCCAGCCGGTCGATCCGAAGGGTGACCTCCAGATCAGGCTCCCGCGGGATGCCGGGCCATGTTCGTGCACCAGTCCTGGTCGTGCTCCTCGACCAGCAGGCCCAGCTCGGGCGCGGCCAGGTCCACGGTGCCCGCCTGGAGGGCCGCGACGATCCAGCGAGTCATGCCGACCAGGCGCGGCGGGACCACCGACTCCCTCACCCGACGTACCATCCGGCCATGCTCCTGCTCGCCACCCTGCTCGCCTGCGGCGACGACGCCACCTCCTCCGACTCGGGCGCCGACTCCGGCACTCCCGGCTTCACCCTGGTCGGCCCCGACCTGGTCGAGGTCTCCGACGACTCCGACGGCCTGCACTTCGCCATCACCGGGGGCAACGCCAGCAGCTGGGAGCTGGGCGTCTTCTTCGACGCGGTCGGCCGGCACGAGGAGGACTGCCTCACCGCCGGCAGCATCTGCCACACGCTGGGGCCGACCGGCGGCAGCCTGACCTGGGACGGCGACTGCGACGCCCCGGAGGACGGCAAGACCTGCATCGCCCAGCTCTACTACCGCCAGGGTCAGGTCACCTACATGATCAGGAGCGGCGACAGCTGCTGGGCCTGGGGGGACGACGCCAGCGTGTACGGCGACGCCCTGGGCTGCACCATCACGGACTGGGACCCGGACGCGTGACGGCGCTGTCCTGCCCGAGGTGCCGGACCCCCCAGCCCGCCGGCGGCCTGTCGGAGCCCGAGGGGGGCTGAGGGTGCGACGCCGCACCGTCGCGGGGGGGCTGGTGCTGCTCGCCCTGGGTCTGTGGTGGGCCTGGCCCGACCCGGCGCCGCCTGTCGCGTCGGAGACCGCGCCTGCGCCGACGCCCGCCGAGCCGCGCCCGGTCCTGCCCACCCGCACCGAAGCCGCCGAGCGCCCACCTCCCCTGCCCGACGACATCGCCCAGCACTTCGACGAGGAGCGCCGGGCCCAGGCCCGCAAGTGGCAGGACGCCGCCCTGGCCGACTTCGGCCCGCGCCGCCGGTCCGCCCTGGTCTGCCTGCTCGACACCCCGCTGCGGGTCACCGAAGTCAAGGCCGACGTGGACTACGACGCCACCTTCGGAGGCGAGCGGGTCAGCCTGAGCGGTGGGACCCTCCTGCCCCAGGACAACTGGGTCCAGGTCCCGGTGAACGGCCCGTCCGGGTCGGTGCGCTTCGACGCGGTGGGCTTCGCGCCGGCCCGCTTCGCCTGGTCCGACCTGGCGCCGGGCGAGGTCCGGACCTGCCGGGTGGCGCTCGAGGAGACGGACCTGCGCGTCGTCCAGGGCACCGTGCACGACAAGGACGGACGCCCGCTGCACCTGGCCATGGTCCAGGGCTGCGGGGTCACCGCGATGAGCCAGCTGGACGGCAGCTTCTACATGCCCGTCAGCGAAGAGGGCCCCTGCAGGGTCGGGGTGACCTACACCACCCGCAACGGCGAGGAGCGGTCCCGATACGGTGCGCCGGCGCTGCTGCTGGAAGGCGGCAGCCGGACCGTGGACTTCGCCGACGGCGACGTGACCCTGGCGCTGGTCATGGTGCCGTTCTCGATGACCGAGGCGCTGATGCAGGTCGGCAAGGACCTGGCGGAGTGACCGCGGCGCTCAGGGTGGCGCCGCTCTCTCCTCGACACTGCCCGCCGGCGCCGGGTCCGGTCCCCAGGGCGCGACCCACCGGAGCAACACCAGGCCCGGCACGGCGATGGCCGTGCACAGCAGGAAGAAGTGGGTGTAGCCGATGGCCTCGACCAGGAACCCGGTGGTCGCGTTGGCGAAGGTCCGCGGCACCCCGGCCAGCGAGGTCAGCAGCGCCAGCTGGGTGGCCGTGTACCGCAGGTCCGTGCTGCGAGCGATGAAGGCCACGAAGGCCGCCGTGCCCAGCCCGACCCCGAGGTACTCGAAGCTCACGACGGCGAAGAGCACGGACAGATCGGGCCCCACCTCGGCCAGCACCGCGAAGCCCAGGATGCTGACCAGCTGCACCACCCCGAAGAGCCACAGGCTGCGGTTGATGCCGGCCCGGACCATGATCAGCCCGCCGATCAGCCCGCCGGTCACGCTCGACCACAGGGCCGCCACCTTGGCCACGGTGCCGATCTGGGTCTTGGTGAAGCCCAGGTCCAGGTAGAAGGGGGTCGACAGGGCCGTGGCCATGCTGTCGCCGATCTTGTACAGCAGCAGGAAGGTCAGCAGCAGGAGGGCCGGTCCCAGCCCCCGGCGGCCGAAGAACTCCCGGAAGGGCTCCACCACCGCCGAGCGGAAGGTCTTGGGCGCCGGCACGTGCTCGGCGGGCTCGGGCATCCACAGGGTGGTGCCGATGCCCACGGCCATGAAGGCCGCGACCACCAGGTGGACCTGGCTCCAGGGGAGGTGGTCCGCCAGGATCAGCGCCAGCGAGCCCGGCACCAGGGAGCTGATCCGGTAGGCGTTGACGAAGAGGCTGTTGCCGAGGCCGAGCTCGGCGTCCGGCAGGAGCTCGCGGCGGTAGGCGTCGAGCACGATGTCCTGGCTCGCGGAGAACAGCGCCACCAGGCCGGCGACCACGGCGATGGCGGTGGTCCCGCTGCCCGGCTCGAGGGGGCCGAAGGCCGCCAGGACGGCCAGCAGGGCCAGCTGGGTGACCAGTGCCCAGCCCCGCCGCCGACCGAGAAAGGGCTGCACGAAGCGGTCCATCAGCGGCGACCAGACGAACTTCCAGGTGTAGGGGAAGGCGATCAGGCTGAACAGGCCGATGGTCGCCAGGTCCACGCCTTCGTCCCGGAGCCAGGCCGGCACGAGCTGGTAGAGCACGTACAGCGGCAGGCCCGACGAGAAGCCTGTCAGGCAGCACAGCACCATGCGCCTGGACAGGAGCACCTGCCACAGCGGCTTGTCG
>CAYFPX010000092.1:0-28523 GCA_964344945.1 uncultured Enterobacterales bacterium | reverse complement strand
CTGGAGCTCAGCGTCGCCGCCCTCGCCGAGGCCCAGGCCACCCGGGATCGCGTCACCGTGGCGGCCAGCGACGCAGCGGAGGCCCTCGACGCCCTCGGGCCCCGCCGCGAAGCGCTGGGCGCCGAGCTCTCCACAGCGAGTGCCGCCCTCCCGGAGACCGGCGCCGACGACACCAGCGACTTCGCCGCCCAGGCCCTCGCCGCGGCCGAGTCCGCCCTCTCCGAGGCCCAGCAGCGCCTGGAGCGAGCCACCTCTGCGCAGTCCCTCCAGCAGGCGGCGGTCCAGGGCAACCAGCTCGCCTTCCGGGAGGCTCTGACCGCCGGTCGGGCGGCGAAGAAGGGCTACGCCGCCGCTCGCAAGGCCCTCTCTTCGGCCCGCGAGGCCGCCGAGGCCGCCCGGACAGCTCACGCAGCGGCGGCCCAGGCGGCCCACGACGCCGAGCCCGTTCGCCGTCCTGTGCCCGACAAGCCCGACGCCCTGCCCCGAGGCCTCGAGGCCGTGCCTGTCCCCACCTCTGAGCCGGCGCCCACCGCGCCCGAGGAGCCGGAGGAGGAAGACGGCGCCACCATGCTCATGGACCGCTCCGCCCTCGCCGCCAAGTGGCAGGCGATGCTCAAGGAGCACAGCGAGCCGATGGAGAAGCCGGCGCCGCAGCCCAGGCCCAAGTCCAAGCCCGCGCCCGCGCAGGAGCCCGAGGCCAAGACGGTCATGCTGGACCGCTCCGCGATGAAGGCCAGCTGGAAGGCGCTGCTGGCCAAGTCCGCCGACCTGGACCAGCCCAAGCCGAAGAGGCCCAAGGCCCAGGCGCCCGAGCCCGAGCCACCGCCCACGGCGCCCGCAGCGGTCGAGGAGGTCCTCGACGCCTCCGCCGAGGTCGTGGACGACGTCGAGGAGCTCGCAGAGCTCGGCGTGCCCCTGGACGACGAGGTCGAGGAGGTCTTCGACCCGGGCTCCTGGGGCGAGGAGATCGAGGAGGTCGTCGACGCCTCCGCCGAGGTCGTGGCCGAGGAGCTGGACGTGGTCGCCCAGCACACCTACGACCTGGCGATCGACGACGACGAGGTCTCGGAACCCGGTCCGGTGGTGGAGATCGAGGACGAGGAGGACGAGCCGGACCCCGAACCCACCCCCATGGCTCGGCCCCAGCGCGGTCCTCGGAGGCGCCCCGCTCGCCGCAGCGTGCGCAAGCGCGAGAAGCCCAGCTGGCTCAAGGACGACGAGTAGGCGATCGGGAGCGCCCTGCGGGCTACCATGGCCGGGCGCACGCCCCCTCGCCCCGATGCCTCTGACCGCCCAGCTCGTGCACGCCCCCAAGCTGCGGGACGACTTCGGTCCCCTGGGGCCGTCCAGCTCGGTGAACTGCATGGCGGTCGGCCTGCCGGCCCTGGGCGGGGTGCTGGCCGACGCCGGCCACGACGTCGAGCTCGTGCACCTGGGGGTGGAGCAGGCCGAGGACCCGGACTTCGAGGTCGCGCGGCACTGCGCGGACCGCGGCGTGGACCTGGTCGGGCTGTCCCTGCACTGGCACCCCCAGACCTGGGAGAGCATCCAGTCCGCTCGGGCGATCAAGGCCGCGAACCCCGGCGCCTTCCTGGTGCTCGGGGGCTTCACTGCGAGCCTGTTCCACGACGAGATCCTGGCCGCGGTGCCCGAGATCGACGGCGTCATCCGCGGCGACGGCGAGCGACCCCTGGCCCTGCTGGCCGAGGCCTTGGACCGCGGTGGTCCGCTGGCCGACGTGCCGAACCTCACCTGGCGGGCGCCCGAGGGGCTGCGCGACAACCCGCTGTCCTACGCCGCCGACGGCGCCACCCTGAGTCGTCTGCCCTACGAGCGCCTGGACCTGCTGCGGCACCGGGACCGCTACATCCGCGACTGGTGCGGCCCGCACTACCTGCCCCACGGTCGCCGGGCGCGGTGGGTGATGCGGGGGGCCCAGCACCTCTTCGGCAGCTCCCGCCGCTACTTCGTGCTGCCGGTCGGCCGGGGCTGCGTCTTCGACTGCTCCTGGTGTGGCGGCGGGCGCACGGCCCACGGCCTGCACAGTGGCCGCAAGCGCTACGTGCGGGCGAGCAGCGAGCGGGTGGCCGAGCTCATCGGCCAGGCCATGGACCTGGGCTTCCGGGGCGTGCACGCCTGCTTCGATCCCACGCCCGACGACCCCCGCTACTGGCTCCGGGTCTTCGAGCGGGTGCGCAGCGCGGGCCTGCGCCCGGAGATCCTCTTCGAGTCCTACAGGCTGCCTCACCCAGACCTGGTCCAGGGGTTGGCGGAGACCTTCAGGCGTCCGACCATCGCCGTGTCCCCGGACAGCGCCGACGAGGACGTGCGCAAGAAGGCCCGGGGCATGTTCCTGTCCAACGACGCCCTGCTCGAGACCGTGCGCACCTGCGATGCCGCCGGTGTGGACCTGGTGCTCTTCTTCACCAGCAACCTGCCCTGGGAGGCCGACGACGGCGGCCGGCGGGCCCGGGAGCTGGCGGTGGCCTGCCAGGCTGCCGCCAAGCGCATCCGGGTCGGGATCCGGGCCTTCTCCATCGAGCTGGAGCCGGGCTCACCCTGGAGCCAGGACCCAGGCCGCTTCGGCATCGAGCTCGGGCGCACGGCCTTCGTCGACTACCTCGAGGCCCACCGGCCCGGGGCCGAGGGGCCCGAGACCGGGCTGGGCTTCACGGTCATCGGCCAGGGCCACGCAGCCCCGGCCGAGCCTCGGTTCGCTCAGCCCTGCCGGGAGACCTGCCAGGACCTGTGTCCCCTGCCCCCGAACCCACGGTGGGGGCCGGTGACGTGCAGCCTGCTGCGCAAGGTGGTGCATCCCGGCTGATCACCATCAGCCCGGCTGATCACCATCAGCCCGGCTGATCACCATCAGCCCGCTTCGTGAGGCGAGTCGTCCACCGCGGACTGTGCGGCTTCGTCGCTCACGCGGCCGGCCCGGTCGGTGCCGTCGGTGAACGCCACCAGGGCCCCTGTGGCGTGTTCCATCTCGGAAGCATCGACGGCCTCGTCCAGAGGGTCCATCGACGCCAGGATGGCCCCGTCGAGGTCGGGTCCCTCAGAGTGGGAAGATGCCGTCGCCGAGCGGCAGCCCCGCACCTCGCCAGCAGGGGAACACGTCGTTCCCGTCGTGCTCCCGAGCCGCGGCGACCGCGGCCAGGTCGAATCCCGGCACCGCGGCGAGGCGCTCGAGCAGCTCTCGGGAGCCCGGGGCTCCGAGGGGCACGGTGGCGCCGGGGCCGCGACGCTCGTGCAGCAGCAGGAACAGGTGCGGCGGCCGGGCGGTGCGCGCGGTCGTGACCGCGCTGATGCCCACCACGTCCGACCAGCGGACCACCTCGTCCGGGCGCAGGGGGTGCCGGCTGCGCAGGCCCACGTCGTCCAGCTCCAGGCTGTAGCGCTGCTCCGGCCGTCGTCCGGGTCTGGGCGCGGTGCGGTGCCGCCGCCAGTCCAGCACACCGGCTCCCAACGCCGAGAGCACCGTCACCCAGCTCAGCACCGACGTGGGCTCCAGCGCGACCCACACACACCCCCAGGCGCACAGCAGAGCGCTCAGCAGCGAGGTCGCACCAGGACGCGGCGAGGACAGCGGACCAGAGGGGGGGAAGGGTCGACCGTGGGTGTCCCGTCAGGACCCGGCCCTTCACGGCGACACCGGGATAGTCCCCAGGACCCGCTCCCGAGGAGGTCGTCGTGCGCACCCTGTCCCTGCTCCTGCTGCTGTCTCCGCTCATCGTCAGCACGCCGGCCGAGGCCGGCCTCTTCAAGCGCAACAAGGGCGACGAGCCCGCGCCTCCCGAGGGCGACTTCCCGCCCTTCGAGGAGCTCATCGACGGCAAGGACAAGGTCGACGGCCTGTTCACCTTCTACGTCGATCCCGACAGCGGCCAGGTCCTGTGGGCCGTCGACGCCGACCAGTGGGACAGCGACTTCATGCTGTCGATGAAGATGGACGGCAGCGTGGGCGAGCGCGGCCTCTACGGCACGATCATGTGGGACGCCTACGTCTTCCAGCTCCACCGCCAGGGCAACCAGGTCCAGCTGGTGCGCCAGAACCTGACCTTCCGGGCCGACGCCGGCACCCCCGAGGAGCGGGCCCTGGACAAGTCCTTCAGCGACTCCGTGGTGACCGCCGCCACCGTGGCGAGCATGCCGGCGGTCGAGGGCGGCGCCGTGCTGGTGGACCTGGGGGCGCTCTTCGCCCAGCAGGAGCTGGTGCCCTTCGGCAAGATCCTCGGCCACCGCTACCAGGGCGGCTACAGCCTGGACGGCGAGAACTCCGCGGTCACCGAGGTCAAGAGCTTCCCGGAGAACACGGAGCTCCAGGTCACCGCGCGCTACGTCGGCGACACCGACGACTGGTCCGTCGTGACCCCGTCGATGGGCTCGATGAGCGTCTCCTTCCGCTACAGCCTGCTCGCACTGCCCGAGGGCAACGGGTACGAGCCCCGGGTCGCCGACCAGCGCGTCGGCTACTTCCTCCAGCGCCACCTCAACTACAGCGACACGGGCCCCGACGTGCCGCGGGTGCGCTGGCTGAGCCGCTGGCACCTGGAGAAGAAGGACCCCTCCGCCGAGGTCTCCGACCCGGTCGAGCCGATCACCTTCTGGATCGAGAACACGGTGCCCCACCGCTACCGGGCCGCGATGGCCGAGGGCGTGCTGATGTGGAACGCCGCCTTCGAGCAGGCCGGCATCTCCAACGCGCTGGTCGTGAAGCAGATGCCCGACGACGCCGAGTGGGACCCGGCCGACGCCCGCTACAACACCATCCGCTGGTTCCTCACCTACGACGCCAGCTTCGCGATCGGCCCCAGCCACCACGACCCCCGCACCGGCCAGGTCCTCGACGCCGACATCGGCTTCTCCGATGGCCTCATCCGCTTCGGTGCGGTCGGCGGGCACAGCTACTGGGTCGACCCCGTCAGCCGGGTGGATCAGCTGATCGCCGCCCACACCACCCCGTCCTCGCCGCAGAGCTGCGGCCTCGCCGACGAGAAGGCCATGGCCGCGGGGTTTGCCTACGACGCGGTCGCCGCCACCCGCGGGTGGTCCAGCGAGGAGGAGGAGGAGTACGTCCGCCAGTACGTCGCCGAGGTCACCGCCCACGAGGTCGGTCACACCCTGGGCCTGCGCCACAACTTCCTGGCGTCGGGCCGCTACGACCTGGACACCCTCACCGACTGGACCCAGGACCACCAGGGCATCGGCACCTCGGTGATGGACTACAACCCCCCGGTGCTGGCCCGGGAGGGCGGCGCCCAGGGGCCCTTCCTGCCGATGGAGGCCGGCACCTACGACCGCCACGTGATCGAGTACGGCTACACGGTCTACGACAGCGACGAGGCCGAGGTCGCCGGGCTCGAGGCCATCGCCAGCCGCCAGGCCGACCCGGACTACGCCTACGCCACCGACGAGGACGCCGGCTTCTACGGCGCCAACCTGGACCCGCGGGTCTCCCGCTACGACTTCTCCAGCGATCCGCTGGCCTGGTTCGAGTACAACATCGGCCTGGTCGGTGTGCTCTGGGAGAACCTGGACGAGCTGGCCGCCGCTGGCGGCGACTACCTGGCCGTGCGCAGCGGCTTCGATCGGACCTGGCGCAACTACGTGCTGGGCGGCCTGGTCGCGGCCAAGACCGTGGGCGGCATGTACCAGCACCGCAGCCACGTCGGCGACGAGGGCGGCGCCCTGCCCTTCGTGCCGGTGCCGGCCGACGAGCAGCGTCGGGCGCTGGCCTTCCTCGACGAGCACATCTGGGCGCCGGGCACCTTCGACCTGCCGGACAACCTGCAGGCGATGCTGCAGATGGACCAGCTCGGCGACCTGGAGTGGAGCCGCTTCACCGCCGAGCGCCAGGACTACCCGCTGCACGAGGTCATCGGCGCGGTCCAGGCCGCTCCGCTGGACATGCTCTTCCACCCAGCCCGGCTCAACCGCATGGTCGACATCACCAAGATGGACGCCGACGCCTTCACCGTCGATGACCTGTTCACGACGCTGCGCAAGAGCATCTGGTCGGAGCTGAGCCTGCGGGGGCCGATCGAGTCCCACCGCCGGGTGCTCCAGCAGACCCACGTCGACCGGCTGACCACCCTGGCTCTGCACCAGGTCCCCAACGCCCCCGCCGACGCCATCTCCCTGGCCCGGCTGGAGCTGCGGGAGCTGGAGCGCCTGTGCAAGCGGGCCGCGCCGCGCATGAGCGACCGGACCAGCCGTGCCCACCTGGAGCGCATGGCGGCGGAGATCGATGCGGTGCTGAGCGCGGCTGTCGAGTGGGAGCGGGTGCCGGAGGTGTTCTGAGGGACCCGGGCGACTACTCCGGCACCAGCCCTGCCAGCTCCTCGGTCCGGTTGACCACCATGTCCGCCAGGAAGTCCTGGTACCACCAGACCTGGTCGTCGCTGTAGGCCTTGTTGGTGTCCGCGACGACGTAGGGCTCGATCTGGTCCCGGATCTCCTGGACCCAGGGGCTCAGGTCCAACACGTCGAGCTCGGCGGCCATCTCGTGGACCCTGGCCTCCCAGCGGTCCCGGCACTCGTCGGTGATCTGGCACTTCCAGCCGAGGCGGGAGATGACGTTGTCCTGGGGCAGCCAGTCGTTGTAGTAGAAGCTCTCGTCGGCGCCGTGGGGCAGGAACTTCAGCAGCTGCGAGTCGGGGTCGAAGTACACGTAGGCGTCGTCGCCCGGGTACCGGTACGGGAAGCCGTCGTAGTGGGCAGTCCAGGCGCAGGCGGCCCAGTAGTTGATGAAGTCGTCGAGGTCGATGACCGCCTCGACCGCCGCCACGTCGAAGGGCCCGTCGCCGGCGAGCACGTCGGCGGCGTGCTGCAGCGAGGTGCGGTCGTCCTCGCCGAACTTCTGCTCGAAGCCGTCGATGTAGGCGTCCTCGAACTCGCCGCCGGCGAACTCCCACAAGGTGCCGCCAGTGTCGTACCAGGGGCGGATCATGTCCTTGGTGGCGGACTCGGCGTGGGTGTAGAGACCGAAGTCCTCGCCGTTGACCACGAGCCAGGTGTGGTGGGCGCGGCCGGCGGCGACCCCGACCTCGCGGAAGACCCGGTAGGCCACGCGCTCGTGCATCATCGCGTAGTCCGAGACCATGTTGTTCAGGGTGATCTCGGAGATGTCCAGGTATCTCAGGGCCTCGTCGTACTCGTCGAACTTGATCTTCAGGGCGGGCCGGTCGTCGATGGCCTGCCAGGAGTTGTTGCCCTTGGTCCGGACCCCGATGGGCTCCAGGGTCACGCCATCATGGATGAAGGTCGCTGGGGCGTAGGTCCGCGGGTCGTTGCGCAGCGCCTGCATCGACGACTCGGGGATCTCCAGGGTGATGGTCGGGACCGAGGACTCGTCGAACAGGGCGGCGCCGGGCTCGGGGTCGTCGACACCGGGCAGGGTCTCGGTGGTCGCCTCGCCGGTGTCCCCGTGGGTCGAGGGGGCGGAGTCGGTGGTGCCGGGCGTGCCCGAGTCGCCCATGCCGAGGGTGCCGCCGGCGGTGCAGCCGAGCGCGAGGAGCAGGGGAAGGGACAGGGTGGCCTCCTGCCGGGGAGTGTAGACGACCCGTGGGGCTCCCGGCTGGCAACGATCGGCGACTACCGCCCGGCGAGCGGTTGGCGCCAGCGAAGGCCTTCGAGGCGGGGGGCCATGGCGCAGGGTGTCCTCTTCTGGCGCACACCCGTCATCAAGACCACCCCGCCAGCAGCCCGTCCAGCAGCAGCGCCGCCACCCGGTCGCTCTGCTGCCACGCCGGCAGGATGCGGTCCCGCTTGGCGAAGTGGGAGACCCCGTGCACGGCGGCCCACAGGGCCAGAGTGCGCAGGCGGGTGGGGCCCTCGGCGAGCAGGCCCGTGGCGACGGCGTGCTCGAGCAGGCCGTCGCAGTGGGCGAGCAGGGGCTGGAGGGCGAGCTCGACTTCGCGGGCGGCGTCGTCGGAGAGGGTCTGCTTCGGGTTTGAGAGGCTCTGGTCGATCAGCGCGTGCAGGGCCGGGCTCGTCTCCCGGAAGGTGCGCCAGGCGGCGTAGACCCCTTGCAGCGCGGCCCGGGGATGGGCCTGGTCGGTGTGGGCAGCGAGCACCGGGGCGAAGGCCTCGATGGCCCGGACCTGGAGGGCGGCCTCCAGGGCGTCCTTGCCGTCGAAGTAGCGGTAGAGCCCGCCCACGGCGACGTCCACCTCCCGCGCGAGCCGGGCGATGGTCAGGGCCGAGGCCCCCTCGGTCTCCAGGATGTGCTGGGCGGCGTCGAGGAAGGCGGTCCGGCGTGCCGCTCTGCGCGCTTGCCGCCTCTGGGCCCCTGGGGTAGAAGTGTGAACCATGTTCACTTTTTGAACCTGATTCACGGTTCATGTCAAGGAGAGAGAGGATGTTCGACCTGGTCTTCAAGGGCGGCACGGTCGTCGACGGCTCCGGCTCGCCGGCCTTCGTCGCCGACGTGGCGGTGAGCGACGGGCGCATCGCAGCGGTGGGCCAGGGCCTGGAGGGCCGGGAGCAGGTCGACGCGAGCGGGCTGCTGGTGACCCCGGGCTGGGTCGACATGCACACCCACTACGACGGCCAGGTCACCTGGGATCCGCACCTCACCCCCTCCGGCTGGCACGGTGTCACCACGGTGGTGATGGGCAACTGCGGCGTGGGCTTCGCCCCGGTCCGACCCGAGCACCGGGACTGGCTGATCAACGTGATGGAGGGGGTCGAGGACATCCCCGGCTCGGCGCTCAGCGAGGGCATCCAGTGGGAGTGGGAGACCTTCCCCGAGTACCTGGACGCCCTGGACAAGCTGGAGCGGAGCATGGACTTCGCCACCCAGATCCCCCACTCCGCCCTGCGCGGGTACGTGATGGGCACCGGCGCCTCGGAGACCACCGACGCCACCCCGGAGCAGATCGCCGAGATGCGCGGGCTGGTGGCCGAGGCGGTCGAGGCGGGGGCCCTGGGCGTCTCCACCAGCCGGACCAGCCTGCACCGGACCGCCGAGGGCCAGTTCGTCGCCGGGACCTTCGCCCAGCTCGAGGAGCTGCGGGGACTGATCCAGGGCCTGGCCGACGCAGGCACGGGGCTGTTCGAGCTCGCCGGCGAGCACGTGACCCTGGACGACGACATCTCCTGGATCGAGGAGCTGGCCATCGAGACCGGTCGGCCGGTGGTGTTCAACCTCTCCCAGACCGACTTCGCCCCCGAGCTCTGGCGCACGGTGCTCGGCGGCCTGGAGAAGGCGGTCGAGCGGGGGGCCCCGGTCTACGCCCAGTGCGCAGGGCGGGCCATCGGCGTGCTGATGAACTGGCGGTCCACGGCCCACCCCTTCAAGCTCAAGCCGTCCTGGGTGGCGCTGGAGGACAAGCCCTGGGACGAGGTGCTGGCGACCCTGCGCGACCCGGCCTTCCGAGCACGGCTGATCGCCGAGGACCCCGCCGAGGTGGGCCTCTTCGAGACCTACATCACCACCACCTTCGACAAGATGTACGTGCTCGACGACGGCCAGGGCTACGAGCCCGAGGCCAGCGAGTCCCTGGCGGCGATCGCCGCCCGCGAGGGCGTGGACCCTGCTCAGCTCGCCTACGACGCGCTCCTGGCCCACGAGGGTGGCGGCTTCCTCTACTTCCCCCTCTTCAACTACGCCGACGGCGGCCTGGACCTGCTGCACGAGCTGCACAGCCACCCCCGGACCCGCATGGGCCTGAGCGACGGCGGCGCCCACTGCGCGGCCATCTGCGACGGCGGCATGCCGACCTTCATGCTGAGCTTCTGGACCCGGGACCGGACCCGCGGGGACCGGCTGGGCCTGGAGCACGTGATCCACCGCCAGACCGCCCAGACCGCCGAGTTCTACGGCCTGCGGGACCGCGGCCTGCTGAAGCCCGGCTACCGCGCCGACGTGAACCTCATCGACTACGGGGCGCTCACCCTGGGCCGGCCGGAGCTGGTCTTCGACCTGCCGGCGGGCGGGCGTCGCCTGGTCCAGCGGGCGACGGGGTACGTCGGCACCTGGGTCAAGGGCGTGCAGACGATGGCGCACGGTCAGGCCACCGGTGCGCTGCCCGGTCGGCTCGTGCGGGGGGAGCAGGCCGCGCCGGCCGCGCTGTAGCCCCCGACGCGGACAAACGTCCGTACTTCGGACGTTCGTCCGCCCAGACGGCGTCTGAGGCGACCAACGTCCGGAGTACGGACGTTCGTCCGCTCACGGGCACCACCCAGCGTGGATGGCGGCTCGACGGAAGCTGCCTGGGCCTACCGTCGAACCGCCGGCGGAGCAGGCTCCCGGTGGCCCCCTCCCAGGGATCCTCCGGGAACGGACCGCTCCCGATGGGTCAACCGGGAGTCTTGAGGAGGCTCATGACTCCCATCGACCTTGCACACCGGAACGGGCCCCGCCCGATCCTGAGACGGTTCGCGGGGTCCGGCCGACTGGCGACGACGTTGCCGCCATGTGGGGGGTCGACCGGTCCCAGGTGCGTTCCGTACACAGGACCTCCAAGCTCATCCCAGCCATGTGTCAAAGGCTGGAGGTGCTTTCAGAAAAACTTTCCTCACCGTTCGAGGTTCTTCAGGAGCTGCCGCGCCTGGGTGGCGGCGCTCGTGCCCTGGTGGTTCTCGATGATCCGCGTCAGCTCGGCCCTGGCCTCGTCGCGCCGCCCGAGGGCATCCAGCGAGCGAGCCAGGTGCAGGCGACCGGCGGCCTCGAGGCTGTTCGAGCGCCGCTCGTTCGCCAGGAAGGCCGAGAAACCGGCGATGGCCTGGTCGTGGCGGCCCAGCTCCTGGAAGAGCAGTGCGGCCTCGTAGTGGGCCCGGGCCGCGGTCCCACCGCTGCCGCGCTCGGCGACCTGGAGCCAGGCCTGGGCCGCGGCCGAGGCGTTGGAGGCCTTGCGCTCGGCCAGGGCCAGGAGCTTCCAGGCCTCGACGTCGCTCGGGTCGCTGGCCAGGTGCTGCTGGAGCGCCAGGCGCACCGGCTCGACCTCGCCCGAGACCAGGCGGCGCCGCAGGGCGTCGAGGTCGACGGGCGGTCGCTTGTCGCGCTTGATCCGCCGCTTGGGCTTGTCCGCTCGAACAGGCAGGGCCTCGACCTCGGCTGGCACCAGCTGGAGCAGGCGGTCGAGCTTGTCGTCGACCTGGTCGATGAGCTCGCCGTCTTGGAAGCGCTGGCCGGAGCCGACCTTCCAGGTGCCGTCCGGGCCGCGGACCTCGACCTCGCCTTCGGCGACGGTCACGACCAGGCCCTCGGTCCGGTCCACCCGGAAGCGGGTGCCGACCACGATGATCTGGTGGTCGCCGACGACCACGGTGAAGGTCTCGACCGCCTTGCGAGGTGCGACCTCGAAGGCCGCAGTCCCGCGGTCGAGAATCCACTCCCCGGTCGACACGCGCCTCTGGACGCGACTGCGTTCCCCCAGCCCCAAGCGGTCCTCCCCCGATGCCACCAGCAGGTGACCCGCGGAGGGTACCTCAAGGACGTGCTTCGCGACAGCCGTACCCTCGCCGGCCTGGCTCAGGACCTGGAGCGGCGCCGGAGCCGGGGCCTGCTCGACCACGGCCACGGACGGCGCGGGAGGAGCCAGGGGCTCTGGCTCGGGCCAGAACACCGCCACGCACAGCAGGACGGCCGCCACGGCGAGGGCCCAGCGAGGCACCGAGCGGCCGCTGCCCGCGCGGGCCCGGGCCATCAGCGCCTCGGTGTCGCCGGCGGTCACCGGCCGCGCCCGGCGGACCTCGGCCCAGTCCCGCACGGCGGCCTCGGTCTGCGACCAGGCCTGCATCGCGCGGGAGCAGTCCGCGCAGCCCTGTGCGTGGGACACGAACTGCTGCTGCTCCGCCGGGCTCAGGGTCCGATCCAGGTAGGCCTCGCGGTGGTGGCAGAGGGACATCAGCTGCCTCCCACCTTGCTGGCCAGGGCCTTGCGGGCCCTGTGGAGCCGGATCCAGACGGCGTTCTCGCTCACGCCCAGGGCGTGGGCGACCTCGGCCCCGCTGAGGCCTTCGATCAGGTGCAGCACGAGCACCTCGCGCTGGCTGGCCGGCAGGATCGCCAGGGCCTGGTGCACCTGCTCGCGAGCAGCGGCCTGCTCGACCGGAGATGGCCCTCGGTACAGGGACACCCCGGCGGTGGCGTCGCCGTGCTCCCGGTGCAGCGCCCGCCGCACCCAGGTCTTGCGGCGCCAGCCGCGCACCTTGCGCACGGTGATGCCGCAGATCCAGGACCGCAGCCGGCCCTCCTCCCGGTAGCGGGGGGCCGTGCTCGCCAGGGTCAGGAAGACCTCCTGGCAGATGTCGTCGGCCTCCTCCGGGGTGAGGGAGCCCTCGGTGCGCAGCGCCAGCGAGGCCACCATGCGGCCGTAGCGCTGGTGCAGGGGGCCCAGGGCGTCGAGATCGCCGGACGCGAGGCGCTGCATCAGCGCGGCATCCGACGAGCTCACCACCAGACAGCCCTCCACGACCCGGCAGGCTGCGATCATGGCCCTCCTCTCCTTCGTCCCAGCCATGGGTCGGGGTGGAGGAGACCTTTCGGTTTCTCCGTCGGGGCGCTCAGGGTCCGGCGCCGAGCCCCGGAGCAGCGCCACCGAGCGGTCCTGGCGTCACCAGCTCCCGGCCCAGATCGACCCGCACGCGACCTTCGCCGCGCTTCATCAGGCCGGCGGCGCGCAGGCTCGGGTGCCACGAGGGATCCCGCTGGTAGAAGGCCACCTGCCGGTCCATGAGCTCGGCCTTGTACCGCTGGTAGTCGGACTGGGGCAGCGAGGTGAGCACCGACCGCGCAGCCCCCTTCACGGCCCCCTTGATCGCGGCCTTGGTGAAGCTCGGGATCCAGACCATGTACATGACCCGCAGGTCCGGCTCGGTCAGGTGGCGCAGCACGTGGGAGACCTTGCCGAAGTACTTCTTGAACAGCCGGTTGTAGTACTTGTGCACCTCTTCGACGGTCAGGTGCTTCGTGGCCATGGTGGCGTGGGCCAGGTCGTAGAGGCTGTAGTCGATGTGCCGGATCGCGCCGTTCTCCAGGCCCCTGGCGAGGGTGCCGGTCTGGGGGAAGGGCGTGCTGGCCAGCAGCGTCGGCACCGTGGCGTTCACGAAGTTCGTGAAGCGGAAGATCTCCTGGATCGTGTCCTTGTCGTCTTCCCAGTCGCCGAAGATCTGCATGACCTGAAGGGCGATGCCGTTGCGCTTGACCGCCTGGCAGGCCTCGATCGCCTGCTCGATGCTGTGGCCCTTCTTCCAGGAGCGGAGCTTCTTGGGGTCCGGGGTCTCCAGGCCGAGCATGATCCAGAGGCAGCCGGTGGCCTTGAGCCGGGGCAGCAGGTCGGCGTCGCGGGCGATCTCGTTGGCCCGGGACTCGATGTAGTACTTGATGTCCAGGTCGCGCTTCTCGAGCTCGTCCAGGAACGCGACGGTGTGGGCCCGGTTGGCGGTGAACTGGTCATCGCCGAACCAGAAGTTGGTGCGCCCGTACTCCCGGTGGAGCAGCTCGATCTCGTCGACCATGAGCTTGGCGGAGCGCTGTCGCAGGCCGCTGTCGCCCCAGAGCACGGGCTCGGAGCAGTAGCTGCACTTGAACTGGCAGCCCCGGGCGAAGGTGGTCATCATCCCGCCCTTCCTTCCGCCCGTGCCGAAGAAGGGCAGGGAGTAGCTGCGGGTCGGGACCAGCTCGTAGTCGGGGATGGGCAGGCTGTTGATGTCCAGAGCGGGCCGGTTGCCGGTCTCGACGTAGCGGTCGCCGTCGAGGAAGCTCAGGCCGGGCACGCCTCCGAATTCGGTCTTGCTCCAGCCGCTGGCGAGGCCCTCGAGCAGCGCGGCCATGGTGGCCTCGCCCTCGCCCCGGACCACGTAGTCCAGGTGGTCGCACATGCGGAGGGACTCCTCCGGCACGGCGTTGAAGTGGTAGCCGCCGCCGACGATCACGGTCTCCGGCAGCAGCTGCTTGACCAGGCGCGCGGTGTACATGGCGGAGTAGGCCATGAAGGTCTTGCCGGAGATGCCCACCACGTCGGGCCGCTCGCGACGGAAGATCTCCGCCAGGGCCCGCCAGTCCAGGCCCTCGGTGGCGGCGTCGAGCACCTGGACCTCGTGGCCCAGGTGCTTCAGGTAGGTGGCCATGTGGAGCAGGCCGATGTGGGGAGCGCGGACGCCTTCGAAGGCGGGGTACCAGCTGTGCGGTGGGTCGATGAAGATGACCTTCACGCGGTGCCACCCCGCAGACGGGCGAACACGCGCTTCACCAGCTGGCCGTAGGCGCCTTCACCCAGGCTCCGGCGCACGACCAGGGCGGTGCTGGTCTCGACCAGCTGCCAGTCGGCGACGGGCAGGTCCAGGTCCAGCTGGTCCAGGGCGGCCTGGAGGTTCTTCTCCCCGCTGATCGCCTCGAAGGGCATGCCGCCGGCGGTGAAGGCCCGGCAGACGAAGCGCCCCAGCACCTGGGTGAAGGGGTTGCCCATCTTCATGTAGGAGCGGTCCACGCTGCCGTTGTTGAAGGCCGCCTGGCTCCACTCGAAGAGGAACTGGGCCGCGGGGGGCTTCTTCACGTCGGGGTCGATCACGAACACGACCGGCCCGCCCCACAGCTCGGCGAGCTCGTAGAAGGCCTGCACAGCCGGCCCCACGTAGGCCAGGTTCGGGGAGTGGATCGCCGCCAGGCGCACCACTCGCTGCCCCTTGCGCGGACGGCTGTAGATGTCCTTGTCGCCGATGCGGAAGAGGGGGCCCTCCTCGGCGTGCTTGTTGATCCAGGTCAGCTCGTAGCGTGCCATCGGGTGCTCCTGGGCGGTCACAGTCTACCGGTTGAGGGGAAGGGACACGCGACTTCCGTGGTAGGACCGGCACACCCACGGAGGAACCCCATGCGCGTCCTGCTACCCGTCACCGCCGCCCTGCTCGGCCTCTTCACCGTCTCCAATGCCCTGGCCGCCGACTCGGTGCGGCTCGCGAGCTTCTCGCTGGCGGAGCGCACCGACCGGGACGAGGTGAACCTGCCGCCCTGCGAGACCAGTCACAACGTGAAGGTCACGGCGCTGCAGCTCCAGGTGAAGAAGTTCCCGGCCGAGATCAACCGGCTGAAGGTGGTCTTCCACAACGGCGAGAGCCTGGACCTGGCCCCTGGCGTCAACGTCAAGGCCGGCGCCAGCTCGCCCTGGCTCGACCTGCCGGGCAACGCCCGCTGCATCAAGCGCCTCGTGATCGTCGGCGACACCAACACCGCCCGCGTAGCGCCCAAGAAGCAGGCGGAGGTGGTGATCTTCGGGCGGGTGCCGGAGAAGGCCAAGGCCAGCGGCGGCACCAAGCTCGGCCAGGTCCGGCTCGCCGAGACCACCGATCGCGACGTGATCACCCTGCCCCCCTGCAAGACCAGCGGGAACCCCCGGGTCAGCAGCCTGCGCTTCACGGTCTCGGAGTACGGCGCCGAGATCAACCGGCTCGTCGTCGAGTTCCAGAACGGCCAGCGGGAGGAGCTCCACGTGAAGGACAACTTCACCGCCGGCAGCAGCTCCCGGTGGCTCGACATGCCTGGCGACAAGCGCTGCATCGCCAAGATCATCGTGGTCGGCGACGCGAACACCGCCCGCAAGGCGCCGAAGAAGCAGTCGAAGCTGACCTTCTACGGGAAGTAGGGCCGGGACGAAGCAGATCGGCCCAGGACCCCGTGCGGGTCCCGGGCCGATGGAGAGTCCGAGGACTCAGAACCCGATGGGTGCGATCCAGGTGGGCGCGAAGGGCACGTCGTGCTCGACCGCGACCCAGGTCCTGCCGTCGTCGGAGCGGAGCAGGGTGTCGCCAGCGGCCACAAAACCCTTGCCGGGAATGTGGATCACGTGGGTCATCGAGGAGACCTCAGCGGGCGTCACCGCCGCCTCCCAGTGGTGGCCGTCGTCGCTGAAGAGGATCGGAGCGTCGCCATCGTTCATGGCCAGGACGAAGGTGTCGTCGCCGTGGGTGGCGCTGTTGCAGTAGCCCAGGGACCAGCCGACGCCGTCGCCGAGCGTCCCCTCGGTCCAGGTCTCGCCGCTGTCCTCGGAGACCGCGCCGGTGCCCCGGGGGTTGGCGATGACCACCTTGCCCTCGCCAGAGGTGATGCAGGTGAAGCCGCGGTTGGACGTCTCGGGCGGATCGGGGTGCGAGGTCCAGGTCTGGCCCAGGTCCTCGGTCCAGCTGCCGTCGACGTTGAAGAAGCGACCGTCCAGGAAGGTCATGGCGTAGCTGGTGTACATGGGCGCACTCGCCCAGCGCGTCCACGTGTCCTCCGACCAGGTGAAGCCCGTCTCGTAGCCGCCCGCCAGCAGGGCGCCGTCGCCGTAGGCCGCGGGGGCCAGCCACGTGTCGACGGCGTCGTCCTTGGCGAGGTTGTCGAAGCTCAGCCCGTCGGTGGTGCGCAGCAGCATCGGCGAGCTGTCCAGGTCGTCCTGGCCGGTCATGAAGATCTGACCGTCCACGGTGATCACCGAGGTGGTGTACGGGTAGACGCCCACGTCGCTGATCCAGTCCAGGACCTCGAGGGTGGAGAAGTTCCCGTCCTCGTCGACCTGGACGACGGCCAGCTCCAGGTCCCAGAAGACCAGGTAGTCGCCCTTCGTCAGCTTGCAGCTCAGGGTGGCGGTGGCGGGCTCGCCCAGGGGCTGCCAGTCGCTCCACTCCACGTCCGGCTGGTCCGGGTCCTGCTCGTCGGGGCCCATCCAGACGTAGCTCTTCGTCAGCGTGACCGGCGTGTCTCCGGTGGTGTGGCAGTCGTAGGGCATGGTCAGCGTCTCGTCGAGGACCTCACCCTCGACGGAGAGCTCGCGGCTCCAGAGGATGCGGGAGGTGCCGTCGAAGGAGGCGATCCCGAGGTCCTCGATCTCCAGGGTGTACACGATCGAGGGGTAGAGCTCGGTCTCGTCGAAGGTCTGGCCCTCGGGCTCGAAGGTCGTGAGCACGTCGATGGTGACCTGGTCGCCTGCGACCGACAGCGCCGAGTGATCGGCGAGGTGGCCGGTCGTGGCGTCTTCGACCTGGTCCTGCTCGGGGACACAGGCGGTGATCAAGGCGAGGGTGAGGGCGGCGAAGGGGGTCTTGTGCACGGGAAGCTCCAGGGGGAGGACCGCGTCATCGCGGCTGGGTCCAACCTCGCTCCCCGCGGCCCCGGCGGGGGGTCACAGGGGGTCACAACACCCGGGTGGACTTTGTCGTGGACGGCAGGCCTACTCGCTGGTAGGTTTCCGGCGGCGCCGCCCCCCGTCCCGTGCTCCTCCCCCTCCTCGTGGCCTGCTCCACGACCTTCGTGCCCGGCCAGCTCGGCCCCGGCGACGACCTCGACACCCCCTCCGACTCGGCCGGAGTCGACTCCGCGGTGGGCCCTTCGGACTCCGACCCGGGCACCTCGCCCGCGGTGGACTCCGACGACCCGGGCCCGACGGACACCGATCCCGACACCTCGGGTCTCGCCGACAGCTGGTCCTGCACCCCGGTCGGCTCGGCCAGTCCCGACGGCTTCTTCGCCCTGCGGTCCTTCGGCGACCACCTCTACGCCGGGGAGTTCGGCTACGGCCTCGAGGGCCGCTCGGTGCTCTACCGCCATCCCAGCTGGGAGCGGGTCTCGCCGGGGCTCTCCGGCGTGAGCGAGTCCATCTGCGCCCTGCAGGAGTTCGGCGGCTGGCTCTACGCCAACACCGAGTCCAGCGGGGACCTGCACCGAAGCGCCGACGGCGAGAGCTGGGAGCGGGTGTGGAACGGCGACGACGGCACCATCGGCTGTGCCCTCGAGGTCTTCGACGGCCGGCTCTACGCGGTGAACTACGACAACCAGGACAAGCGCTCCGGCAAGATCCTGCGCACCGCCGACGGCACGTCCTGGGAGACCGTGCACGACTCCGGCTCCGAAGCGCTCTACCTGAGAGAGCTGGTGGCCCACGACGGCGTGCTGCACGCCTACGCTACCGACGAGCACAGCCACGTGGGCCAGGAGCTGACCAGCACCGACGGCGCCTCCTGGTCCCAGCGGTCCACGGAGACCCGCTTCTTCCGGGGCCTCAGCGCCTGGGGAACCCTGTGGCTGGGCAGCACCGAGCGCTCCAGCAACGGGGTCACGGGCATCTGGCGGGACGACGGCGCCGGGCCGACCCTCGTGACGGGCCTCGACGCCCGCTACGTCACCGAGCTGGCCACCTGGCGCGGCGGGCTCTGGGCGGGCACCTCCGACGGCTGGAAGGGCGACAGCGGTCGCGGCGAGCTGTGGGTGAGCCCCGACGGCGGCAGCTGGGAGCGGGCCTGCACCCTGGGCGAGCTGGCCGTCTGGTCCATCGCCGTGCACGACGACACCCTCTACGTGGGCAGCTGGGAGTACGGCGGCGGTGGTCAGGTCTACGCGGTCGCGCCCGACACCGACGACCCGGGGGGCACCGACGGCCGCGGCCTGTGCGACCCCATCGCAGCGGACCCGGCCTGGGAGGTCTGCGAGGAGAGCGCCAGCCACTGCGCGGGCGTCTACACCGACGGCGCCGGCTGCGACGCCTACTGCGGGGCTGCGGGCCTGACCTGCCACGCCCGCTGGGGCGGCGAGCCGGGCTGCCAGAAGGAGCCGGACTTCTCGATCCCCTGCGACGAGGTGAATTCCCACCAGTCGGACTGGTGCGAGTGCCGCTGACCGGGCAGCCCCGGGTCGAACGTTCGCTCGCGCGGCCAGCCCCGGGGTGAACGTTCGTCGCGGAGCTGTTGGACGCCCGGCAACGGTCCTGAGCGGTGACGAACGTCCGTACTTCGGACCTTCGTCCGCGTGTGGGGCCTCTCTGGCTCGGGCGCGAACGTTCACCCTGGGGCTGCCCCCGAGGACGAACTCTCACCCAAGGGCTGCCCGGGTCGTCAGGGCGCGGCGCCGTAGAACAGGCAGGCTTCGCCGGTGCTCGAGGTCCCGCTGGCGTCGCTGTAGGGCGCCCCGAGCCCCAGGTCGTCCACGCCGTCGCCGTTGATGTCGCCGACGTTGGCGACCACGCGGCCGAACTCGTGCCAGACCTCGTCGCCGCGGAAGATCGCGTCCGCGGTTGTGACCGAGCTCTCGCCCATCGACAGGTTGTAGAACAGGTAGCCGGCGCCGACGGCCTCGCCGTAGGTGTCCTCACCGTCCTCGGCGCCGAGCAGGAGGTCGGTGAAGCCGTCGTCGTCCCAGTCGCCGGCTGCCAGGGTCTGGCCGAGTCCCTCGTAGGAGTGCTGCCCGACCAGGGTGGCGTAGGCCGCCGTGGACAGGCTGTGGCTGCCCGCCAGGGAGCTGTCTCCGAGCACCACGCTCACGGTGCCGGCCTCGTGCATGGCACCGTGGTCGGCCTCCGGGGAGCCGACCAGCAGGTCGCCGGTGCCGTCGCCATCGATGTCGCCGCCAGACGCGAGGCCCCTGCCGGCCCAGCCGCCCTGCACGCTGCCTGTGAGCACGCCCCAGGCGTCCTCCAGGTCCATGGTGCCCAGCGAAGGCCCGCCGCGGACCAGGTGGACCGCGCCCGCCCGGTTGGCCGCGGCGTCGCTGCCGGGCACGCCCACGGCCAGCTCGTTGTAGCCGTCGCCGTCGAGGTCCCCCGCGAGCGCCAGGGTCTCGCCGGAGCGCCCGGAGTTCTCGTGGCCCTCGATCACATCGTCGTAGCTGTCGACCTCGACCGCGCCGAGGGTGCTGCGGGTGAACAGGTAGGTGCGACCGCCCTCGTAGGTGTCGGTCTCCTCTCCGGGCGCACCCATGGCGATGTCGGGCCAGCCGTCCCCGTCCAGGTCTCCGGTCACCACCGCGGTGCCGATGTCGGCACTCCAGCTCTCGCTGGCGATGCTGCCAGCGGCGTCGCTGTTCAGGTCCAGGTCTCCGGTGACCGGGCCGTGCACCAGGTAGACCCCACCGGCGCCCGTGTGGCCGCCTTCGGGCTCGCCGATGATCAGGTCATCCACGCCGTCGCCGTTGAAGTCGCCGGGCAGGACCAGGGCGCCGCGGGTCCAGTCACCGGTGTAGTTGCCGACGAGCTGGACGTCGATGCCGCTCTCGTCCACCTGACCGGACACGGGGCCCTGGTAGATGTTCACCGCGCGGTGGGTGCCGTCGTAGACCCGGTTGCTGGTGGCGAGCAGGTCGTCGATGCCGTCGCCGTCCACGTCGAGACCGGCCAGGGCGATGGGCAGGGTGTCGTAGGACTGGTCGTGGGCCACGTTGACGCTGCCGCTGTCGCAGTGGATGTTCTGGCCGGACCAGGTGCACTCGGACCAGTCGCCGTCGCAGTCGTTGTCCAGGCCGTCGTTGCAGATCTCCAGGGCGCCGGGGTTCACGGCGCTGTTGGCGTCGTCGCAGTCGCCGCCCCGGTCCACGGCGCCCTCGACGCCGTCGCAGGCCAGGACCCGGGCGCTCTCGTCGCCCCAGGTGTCCAGGTCGGCGTCGCTGTAGAACCAGTCGCCGTCGACGGGGTCCTCGTCGATCTGGCCGTCGCAGTCGTCGTCGATGCCGTTGCAGACCTCGTCGGCGCCGGGGTGCACGCTGGCGTCGTCGTCGTCGCAGTCGTCGCCGCCCAGGTCCTGGTCGTGGTAGCCGTCGTCGTCCTTGTCGCCGTCGACCACCTCGAAGGTCACCGACGCGGTGCCGGTGGCCCCCATGCTGTCGGTCACGGTGACGGTCAGGGTCGCCGGGCCCAGGGCGTCGATCGCCGGGACCTCGACCACGGCCAGGCCGCTCGACTCGGGGTGGGCTGGCTCGGTGACGCCTTCGGCGGCGTCCGACCAGAGCAGGTCCAGGTCGGCCAGGTCGTCCTCGTCGGGGTCGTTGGTGACCACGACGGCGTCGAAGGGGCTGTCCACGGCGACCCGGTCGCCGTCGGCCGGCCACTGGAAGACCGCTCCGGGGGGCTCGTCGTGCATGACGCTCAGGTCGACGGTGTCCGTGCCGGACTTGCCGCCCGGGTCCACCACCTTCAGGGTCAGGGTGCGCTCGCCCGAGGGCACGCCCTCGGCCACGGTCAGGGTGACCAGGTCCGGGTCGGCGAAGGACAGCTCGGCGGTCAGGTCGCCCAGCTCCGGATCGGAGAGGTAGTAGTCCAGGCCGCGGAGCTCGGTCTCCGCGTCGTGGACAGACGCCGCCACCACGAGGGGCTGGTCCGCGGCCCACTCCCGGCCGTTGCCGGGCGAGGTGATCGACACCCCGGGCTCGGTGTTGTGCACGGTGAGGCCGGCGTCGTTGCAGGCCAACAAGAGCAGTGGGAGCACGGTCGTGGTCATGAGGTCATCCCCGCCTCGGGGACGACGCCTCGCGCCCCCGCATGGATCCATCGATCCGGATGGCCCGGATCTTTCGGATGCATGCCAGGAGTCGGAAGGGCGTCCCCGCCTGGTGAGACGGTCGCAGGCGGGAGAGTCCCTCATGGACCGGGTCATCCCAGCCCAGGTGACCCGGTCGATCAGGCCAGCGGTGTCACCGGGCGTTGAGCTCGGTCACGACCGCCAGCAGGTCCCCCACCTCGTAGAAGTCGACGGCGAGCACGCTCGGCAGGCGGCCTCGCTCCCCTTCGCAGTCCGCCACACGGGCCTCGAGGATGTCCCGGCCGTTGGCGACCTCGGCGCTCCAGCGGTTGGCCACCGGGTTCGAGAGCCAGTGGTTCACCAGGAGCAGGGGGTTGTCGGCCGACCCCCGGTTGAGCTCGCAGGTGAAGTCGTCTTCGTGCCAGAAGGTGTAGGGCGTGTCCTGCCAGCTGTCCCAGGCGTGGCCGTACCAGCCCGGGGGTGGACCCTGGTTCTCGGCGTGCACGACGAGGGGGGTGCCCGCGTCGAGCAGGGTGCGCAGGGTCGGCCAGGTGCCTCCGGGGTGGGCGTAGACCCGCGCGTCGAGGCCCACCTGGACGAAGGCGGCCTCGGTGGCCTCTGCGGTCACGTGGTCCTCGATGAGGAGGACCAGGACCTCGTCCGGGTGACCGCCGAGGAAGTCCCTCAGCTCGGTCAGGCCTTCGACCAGGGACTGGCGACCCAGCCAGCAGTTCGCGTGGCACAGGTAGGGCTCGCCGTGGAAGTCGTGGGTGTCGAGCAGCAGAGCGCGGATCCCGTCTTCCAGCTGGCGGGTGAGGCCGTGGGTCTGGTTGGGCACCACCCAGCCGGCGTCGGCGTTCGACATGCTGTTGTGGGTGCCGGGGAAGACCACCCGGTCCAGGGGGCGGTCGCACAGAGCGGCGAGGCCGTTGCAGACCCGGTGCGGCCCGGTGTCGGTGCGCCCGGTGCCGGAGTCGGTGGGCGGGGCGCTGTCGGTCGGAGAGGGACCAGAGTCTCCTGGTGCGCTGTCCGTCGCGGGTGCGGTGTCCGTGGTGTCCGACCTCGGAGCGGAGTCCTCGGCCGTCGCCGTGATCGTCGGAGCGGGGCAGCCCCCCCAGAGCAGCAGGCCGGTGAACACCCCCCACGCATAGCGCGAACCCGGCCGATGGTCGGCTCCACGTCCCGAACCCCGGCGTTGGGAGGCACGGAGACAACACCTGGGCCTTCTGTGAGCTGTGGACCGATGCCCCTTCCGAGAGCGAATGGTGAGGGCGGTAAGTAGACCCTGCGGGCGGCGGTGAAGTGAGGAAGGGTCTACACTCGAGCCAGCCTGGGTGTGTGTTAGGGAGGGGCGATGCCTGGTCCCACTCGCCGCTCGACCCTGACCGGACTCGCTGGGACCGTCGCGGCCGGCATGGTCTCTCGCACCGCCGGTGCGGACGCCGCGCCCCCCAACGTCGTCTGGATCCTCGTCGACGACCTGCGATGGAATTGGCTCGGCTGCATGGGTCACCCCTGGATCCCGACCCCGAACATCGACCGGATCGCCGCTCGCGGCGTCGTGTTCGACAACGCTTTTGTCGCGATCTCCATCTGCTCGCCCTCCCGGGCGACCATGCTGACGGGCTGTCATCCCCAGCGCACCGGTGTGTTCCTGAACTCCAGCCAGGACATCCGTCCCGAGGTGCCCAGCTGGGCCCAGGTGCTCCAAGGCGCTGGCTACGAGACCGCCCTGGTCGGCAAGTGGCACATGCGCCCCTACAACCGGGCGCGGGCGGGCTGGGACAAGTGGTTCAGCTTCCGCGGCCAGGGGTCCTACGAAGACCCGGAGTTCTTCGACGGTCAGAGCTTCTTCCAGAAGCCCGGCTACATGACCGACCTGCTCACGGACCAGGCGGTCGAGTGGATCGAGACTCGCTCCGGCGAGAAGCCCTTTGCCATGCTGGTCTCCCACAAGGGGGTGCACGGGGCGCCAGTCCCTGCCCCTCGCCACCGGGAGGCCTTCCCCACCGAGCAGTTCCCCGAGCCCGTCTCCTGGACGGACGACCTCGCCGACAAGCCGGAGTACCAGCGGGCGAGGGTGGTGTGGGGTTCCCGGAAGGACCAGTGGGAGCGGGCCCTGGCCGAGGGTCAGTCTGTCCCGGCCAGCATCGAGGCAAGACCCTGGCGCCCGCGGTTGCCCCAGCACCTGGACACCGCCCGTTGCCTGCTCAGCGTCGACGACAGCGTCGGCCGCATCCTCGACGCCCTCGAGGCCAAGGGCCGGGCGGAGGACACCCTCGTGATCTTCACCAGCGACAACGGCGTGATGCTGGGCGAGCACGCCTTCCTGCCGGGTGGCAAGCAGCTGCTGTACGAGGAGAGCGTGCGCGTCCCGCTGATCCTGGCGGGTCCGGGCGTCGCTCAGGGCCGGCGCTGCGACGCCTTCACCAGCGTGCTCGACCTGGCGCCGACCCTGTTCGACCTGGGGGGGGCGAAGGAGCCCCCGCCGGTGCACGGACGCTCCTTGCTGCCGCTCTTGGCGAGGCCCGGCAATGTCCCCCGGGATTGGCGGGAACACCTGCTCTTTCAGCACTTCCTCGACGAGCGCTGGCCCTCTCGGCCCCACATGCACGGCGTGCGGACCCATGGCCACAAGCTGGTCGTGGCGCCGGAGCACGAAGACGGCGTGGAACTCTACGACCTGAAGGAGGACCCCCACGAGCTGGTGAACCTGGCGCTGTCTTCCGAGCACGCCGGCAAGCGCCAGGAGCTCGAGGCCCTGCTGGCCGCGGAGCTCGCCGCGCTGGAGTGATCGGGAACGGAGCGGCCCACACCGTCAGTCCGTGCCCCAGGCGACCAGGCGCTCGACCCGGGCCGGGCCGTGGGGCCGGTCGGTGATCGTCTCCAGGGCGCGGACCCGCACGGGCCAGGGCAGCCCGGCCAGGCTCGGGTGCCAGGGGTCGGCGGCGTGCCGCCGCTGCTGACCCCAGTGGAAGGTCTGGCCGACGACGGGCAGGGCGCCGCCGGGCAGGTCCAGCTCGCCGGCCGGCTCGGCCTCGGGCCCCTGGGTGGGCCACGGCGAGGTGGCCCGCCAGGCCACCTCGTGCAGCCAATTGAACAGGGTGCGCTCCTCCACGACGACGGCGCCCTGGGGGCGCACAGCGCTGACCACGAGCCGGTCGCCCCGGGCGTCGTAGCGGAGTTCCAGGTCGGTCGCGTCCGGGGTGAACCGGGCCCAGGTCCCCCGGTGCCAGGCCCTGGCCTCGCCGGGCTCGCCGTTCGCCATGTCCGGCCGACCCCGGCGGGTCTCCAGCAGGCTCAGCTCCCGCACCTGGACCGGACCGCCATAGCCCGAGCTGGTCAGCTCCCAGGCGATCCGGTGGCCGGTCAGGTAGGTCCCGTCGGCGGGGTCCGTGCTGACCCAGCTCTGCCGGGGGCCGTCGGAGACCCGCTGGTCGGTCGTCCAGCTCACCCCTGTCCAGGTGCGCCCCGCCTGCTCCACCGTGACGGGCACGCCCTGCAGTCCTTCCGGCCGCGCCGGCGGGCCCGGGTCCTGGCGGGCCGTGCGCAGCCACAGGCTGGCGGGCACCAGGGGGTGCTCCAGGGGCCGGCCCTCCAGGTCCTCGACCCGCAGGTGCAGCCACAGGGCGTCGTCGTCGACCGCGGCGACCGCCAGCTCGAGCACCACCCCGGCGTGCAGGCTGGGGGTGAACAGGTCCCGGTAGGGCTCCCCGCCGAGCAGGGCCTGCCAGCGCACGGTGTCTCCGACCCAGGGCGTGGTCCAGCTGCCCGCCGGGACCGCCTCGGCGGCGGCGGGCAGGCAGCCGGTCAGGGCGGCGAGGAGCAGAGGCGCGAGCACGGGCTCAGTGTCCCATCCCTTCGCCTTCTGGTCGTCGGTCAGCGAGGCGCGCTCCAGTGCAGGCCGTCGAGGGTCTCGTCGGGGTCGGTGAGGACTTCGGGGGCCACCCGGTCGGGCTGGGCGACCCACACGGGCCCCTGGCTGGACTGTTGCCAGGCCACGCAGGCCTCGGCGGAGTCGACTGCGAGCGCCTTCGGGTTGTCGCCGCTCCAGGGCTGCAGCTCGTTGAGCTCGCCGTGGGGCCCGCCACGCAGCCGGTACCTGGAGCCATCGCTGCCACCGTAGGACCACTCGCGCTCGAGGGTCAGCCGCAGGCCGATCCACTTCTCGGTCCCGCCCGACCGCGAGGAGGACCCGCCGCTCTGGTCGGTCAGCTCGCCCTCACGCCACCAGTAGAACCTGTGGCTGACGGAGTGGTTGGCCACCCGGGTGGTGCGGAAGCTCAGGCTGCCGTCCGACCACCAGGTGAGGGTGTCCAGGGACGTGGCGTCATCTTCGAGGTGGTAGATCGACGTCAGCGCCTGGGTGTCCCGGTCAAGGACCACCACCTCGCAGCCGCTCTCGGTGGCCACCCCGTAGGCCACCAGGGGCCCGAGCACGCCGGGCGCCACGCAGGTCTCCGGGAGCGCCTCGTGGCCCTCGCCCTCGGTCCAGACCGCGTAGCCGCCCGACGTCAGCTCGACGATCACGCGGCCTTCGACGGTGAACCAAGCGGGACCGTCCCCCTCGGGGACCTGGTCGACCAGCTCGCCCTCCGTCGTGGTGATCGTCAGCCCCTCGGCCCACTGAGCGACCCGGTCACCGCGCACAGCCACGCCGCCCGAGGCGTCGAAGGCCAGGGTGCGGGCGTCCTCGGACCAGGCCAGGTGGTCGTGGTGCTCCACCGCCACCGTCTCGGCGCAGGGGGGTGGCCCGGGCTCGCGTCGCTCCAGCACCGGCTGCGGCCGGGTGAGTCCCGGGTGCGCGGTGTCCGCGGTCTGCCCGGAGTCCACGAGGTGCGACCCTGCCGAGTCCGGGTCGGAGTCGGACTGGGGGGCCGTGCAGCCGGTCGAGGACAGGGCCGCGAGCCAGAGGAGGGTGGACACGACCGACAGTGTGCCCCAGGTTCGGGGGTGCCCCCGGCGGCCACGAGGATGAGGACCGGGGGCGGTGCTTCGGGGCGAGCGTGCCCTCAAGTCAGCCCTGCGGCACCTTGCAGGTCCCGACGCCGAGCAGCGTGTAGATCGGGCAGCTGCCGAGCAGGCCCGTGGCCAGCGGAATCAGGCCGAACCAGCCCCACCACACCTGGGGGCCGATCAGGGCTGCGCCCACCAGGCCCACGCCGAGGGCGACCCGGAGCACGCGGTCGATGAGGTGTTCGTTCCTGGGGAGCAGCTTGTCCAGCATGTCGATCTCCGGCACTGGGGTCGCCTGGGGGGAGTCCCGCGGCCGGCGCTGGGGTTCGGCGCCGAAGCTGCGCCGGCGCAGGATCCGGTCGGCGGCGCCGAATCATGGAGATGCACGTCATGTGCATGTGAGGTCTCTCGATGATGTCCTGTGAAGGAACAAGACGGTATACACTCTGTGCATGAGGGAGGTCCCCATGCTCGGTCCGTTCGTCCTGTTCCTGGTCGCCTGCGATGACCCCAGTGGAGGGGGCGCGGTCGACGCCGACCCGGTGGTGATCGACACGGGGGACGCTGGGGAGTCCACCCCGGACTCCGACACCGACACCGACACCGACACCGACACCGACCCGCCGAGCCGGGACACTTCGGACTCCGGTGGCACCGCCGAGTGGACCCTGCCGGACGACTACCGCACCCTCTGCGAGGTGGAGCCCCCACCCGGCGCCGCGCAGCCCGCACCGCCCGCGGCCTACAGCGGCGGCACCTGCCCGACCCTGGTCCCCGGGTCCAACGCCCTGGTCAGCGGCGGCACCGAGCGGCAGTTCCTGCTGGTGATGCCCGAGGAGCTGGGCGACGACGAGCTGCTGCCCCTCGCCGTGCTCTGGCACCCCCTGGCCACCGACGCCGACGTGTACCTGGAGCAGGGCGAGCTCGAGACCGCCATCGACGAGCAGCGCTTCGTCGCGGTGATCCCCGAGGACAAGGGCGACCTCTACCTCCAGTGGCCCTGGACCATCTGGGACCCGGACAGCCGGGTGGACGAGGAGCTCGTGTTCTTCGACGACATCCTGGCCTGCGTCATGGAGCAGCTGCCCATCAACCGGCAGTGCGTCGGCAACGCTGGCGTGAGCTCCGGCGGCATCTGGGCGGACCAGGTGGCGTGGCTGCGGGGAGAGCACCTGTCCTCGCAGATCTCGATCTCCGGGGGCGTCGGCGTGCCCGGCGACTGGCTGGTGCGGGAGTGGGGAGGCTCGGCCCACGCCATGCCCACCCTGAACCTCTGGGGCGGGGAGTCGGACCAGTGCTACCTCTTCGAATTCACCCCGCTGGCGCGGCAATTCGGAGAGGACGTGACCGCCGACGGCCACGCGGTGATCGAGTGCATCCACAACTGCGGCCACGCGCTGCCGCCGAACGACCGGCCCGACGCCAGCTCCCAGTTCGAGCTCTTCTGGCAGTTCTTCCTGGACCACCCCTTCTGGCTCGAGGACGGCGAGACCCCGTACGCCGAGGGCCTGCCCGAGAGCTTCCCGGACTGGTGCAGCGTGGGCCACGGGACCGCCACCGAGCGCACCGGCGCCTGCGAGATGGAGAACCAGTGTGAGGGGCTCGACTTCTGAGCACGGGCTACAGCGAGGGCATGGAACGCGGCGGCCCTTCCAGCAAGACCCGGGACCGGCTCGTCGACGGGGCCGCCCGCACCGTCGGCAAGCACGGGGTCCACGGGCTGACCGTGCAGCAGGTCATCGGCGCCGCCAAGCTGTCCCGCCGCACCTTCTACCTCTACTTCCGGGACAAGGACGACGTCCTGCTGGCCCTCTACCGGCGGGTGGTCGCGGACCTGATCGCCCGGATCGAGGGCGCGGTGGAGGCGACCTCCGACCCCCTGGAGCGCCTCTACGCCGGGGTCGACGCCTACCTCGACTTCCAGGCCAGGGGCGGTCGGCTCGTCACCCTGCTCCAGGCCGCCGCCGTGGACCCGTCGTCGAACCTGTGGCGTGTGCGCGAGGACACCCTGGACCGCCTGGTCGACCTGCTCGACACCGAGGTCCAGCGCCAGCTCGACGTGCGCCTCGACCCCCTGGTCTACCGCACCCTCTACCTGGGGCTCGAAGGCCTCGTCCTGCACATGCGCGAGGGCGGGCCCCTGGCCCCGGACGCCCGTCAGCTCGCCGGCGACATCGTGCGGCCGCTGTTCGTGGCCGTGCTCGCCGCCGCCCCCCACCTCGCCCAGCGCCGAACCTGAGGCCCACCATGCACACCCTGCCCCTCCTCCTCCTGACCGCCTGCCAGGGTCCCACCTACGGCACCGTGCCCGATCTGACGGACTCGGACACCGCCACGGACTCCGCGGACTCCGCCTCCCCCGACGCCGAC
>CAYFPX010000091.1:0-28531 GCA_964344945.1 uncultured Enterobacterales bacterium | reverse complement strand
GCGCGGAACTTGACTCTCAGTCAAGTTCGACGCACCTGACCTGGGCGCCAAGGCAAGGGACTGGGGTCTGACCCCGGCTCTTGATCGATGGGCGGCGGACCCCGCCTCGGTACACTCCCCCCGTGACCGAGGCAGCGCCAAGGCTGACCCTGAAGCAGCGGGTGAACCGCCACCTGAATCCAGGCGACGGGGACCCCCGGGCCGTCGACAGCTTCATCATCGTCCTGATCGCCTTCAACGTGCTGGCGGTCATGTTCGAGACCGAGCAGGCCCTGGTCGCTCAGTACGCCAACGCCTTCCACGTGTTCGAGTGGTTCTCGTCGATCTTCTTCACGATCGAGTACGCCCTGCGGGTCTGGGTGTGCACCCTGGACCCGCGCTTCGCGCGACCGTTCAAGGGCCGGGTCCGCTACAGCTTCACCTTCATGGCGCTGGTGGACCTGGTCGCCATCCTGCCGTTCTACCTGCCGATGTTCATCGAGATGGACCTGCGCATCGTGCGGGCCATCCGACTGCTGCGCCTGGTGCGCATCCTCAAGATGGGCCGCTACGCCCACGCGGTCCGCACGCTGACCAACGTCTTCTCCCGCAAGAAGGAGGAGCTGGCGATGACGACCTTCGTGCTGATCCTGCTGATGGTCGGCTGCAGCAGCGCGATCTACTTCGTCGAGCACACGGTCCAGCCCGACGCCTTCCCCAGCATCCCCCAGTCCATGTGGTGGACCATCGTGACCCTGACCAGCGTGGGCTACGGCGACGTCTACCCCACCTCGGGCATGGGCCGCCTGGTCGGCGGGATGGTGAGCATGGTCGGGGTCCTGTTCATCGCGCTGCCCACCGGCATCCTGGCCGCGGGCTTCAACGAGGAGATGCGCGAGCAGAAGCGCGGCAAGGACATCGAGACCTTCGGGTTCTGTCCCCACTGCGGTGAACAGCTGATCCCGGGCGAGGAGCTGGAGTAGGCGAGTCCAGATCCGCGGGGCAGGCGCCGACCCCGCGCCGATGGGCTCACCGGGCCCGTCGATGCGCCATCGACAATGCGAGTATCCCCCGGTCGGCACGGTGGCGAAGCTGGGACAAGCGGAGGTCTGCATGTCCTTGTTCCCCCTTCTCGCCCTCGCCTGCCAGCCCCAGCAGGGTCCTGCCGACCTCGTCGACCCCGGGGACGACCCCACGCCGGTGGCCGTGCCCGCCGACGCCCAGCAGACCATCGGGCCCGAGGGGGGCACCCTGACCCTGGACAACGGCGTGACCCTCACCTTGCCCGCCGGCTTCGTCGAGGAGGAGACGCTGTTCGAGGTGAGCGTCTCCGATGCGGTGGCCTCCGGCTACGAAGAGGACGGCTACGTCAGCCACCTCGCCGCCTTCTCCGTGTCCCCGGCCCTGGTGAGCGCCACCGGAGAGCCCGCCGTGCTCGCGCTGCCGGAGCGCGAGGACCCGGTCGCCCTCGTGCTGTTGGCGGAGGGCATCGCCGAGGGCATCGGCCGCACCGAGACAGGCATCCTGTGGGCCCCCGAGGAGGAGGGCGGAAGCACCTTCGCCGACCCGTTCCTCGCCGAGGCCCTCTACCAGCCCGTGGTCTGGCGGCCGGAGGAGCTCAGCGGCCCGGCCGGCCCGCCCCCTCCCAACGCACCCAGCTGGACCGACGCCGTGGTCAACCGCGGCTGCTACGCCGTGCTCCGAGCGGTCGGGTTCGACGACCCGCTGGAGGTGGAGCGCGTGGTGCGGCTGTCGACACCCTTCGCCACCCGAGCCCAGACGAATTTCAACGAGATCGGTGACGCCGACCGCCAGGAGGCCTTCGTCGACGCGGTGAATCGCTTCCAGGCCAAGGCCTGTCTCGCGGCCTACCGGGCCGGTCGGTACCTCGAGGAACAGCGGGGCTACCACCTCCGCCTGGGCTTCGACGGCCTGACCACCACCCGCCGGGTCCCGGTGGCGATCGCCTGGTCCGGCACCCGCCCCGACGGGTCCTGCGGCTCGCAGCTGGCCGAGGCCGACGGTCGCGGCATCACGATGTTCTTCGACCCGGGAGGCTGCATCGACGTCGGCTACTCCGGCTACGACGCCGCCGCGGACTGGAACACCGACGACGGCTGGGACCCCGACGACCTCGAAGACCACGACGCCGTCGACCGGACCATGGCCCACGAGCTCGGCCACTACGCCCAGGACCTGGCGAACCTGCGCATCGACGGCATCGTCGGCCTGGACAGCGACGCCTGGTCCAAGGACGCCGACGGCGACGGCGCCCTGGACGGCGACTTCTGGGTCGAAGGCGGCGCCGAGGCCATCGCCGAGGAGGCCTACGACAAGGTCGGCGGCGGGAGCTTCGGGCCGGCGAAGATCTGGGAGCAGGACCTGCGCACCATCCCTTACAGCACCCACGCCTTCTGGCGCTGGGCCGACTGGTACCAGGACGACCCCCAGGCGACCAACGGCAGCACGGCCCGCGTGCTCGCCCGGATCCGCTCCCAGGCCCAGGCCTGCTACCCGACCTGCACGGTGCGACCGACCAGCGGCGACGTCGAGGCGGTGCTCGGCGAGATGCGCAGCGACCACGACGGCGACAGCCTGGCGCTCTCGATCACCCACTTCGCCGGCGACTACCTGGCCTTCCGGGCCTTCGAGTACGGCAGCACCGGCACCGAGGCCGACCGCTTCGACGACGTCGTCGGCTGGCGGGAGGCCGAGGCCCACAGCGGCGGACTGTGGGAGGACTGGGTGGTCAGCGGCACCACGATCCCCCACGACCACCCCGAGGTCGAGCCGATCACCCCGGCCGGAGGGCTCCAGATCGAAGGTGACACGACGGTGCACATCGACCCGGGCAAGGTGGCCTACCTGTACCTGGACTTCACCAGCCCCCTCTGGCCGGTGTACGACGAGCGCACGCCCCTGGTGTCCCTGTCCTCGGACGGCGCCGGCGTGAGCGCCGTGGTGTTCTCGACCGAGCAGAAGCGGACGCCGGACAACGACCGCCACGAAGCCCACAGGGTCTGGTCCCGGGAGAGCCTCACGACCGATGGGGCGAAGCCGGATCAGCTCGGGGTGCCCTTCGCCATCGCCTCGCGACACAAGCCACTGCTGGCGCTCTTCAACCCCGGCAGCACGACGCGCGAGGTGAAGCTGGAGACCCAGGTCCCGGAGCCGCGGCTCGCGGTGGCCGGGCGGGTGCCCGGGACCGCAGACGGCGCCGTGGCCTTCTTCACGGGCGACGGCGACCCCGCCGTGCCCGACGCGGTGGGCGACCCCGCGAGCTTCCTCTACGGTGTCGACGCCGGCACCCGGTACCTGGCCCGGGAGGTCTGGGAGAACCGGCTGTGGGTCTCGCTGGAGACCGGCGCCCTGCAGGCGGTGGACCTCCGGCGCGGCGCCGAGCAGGACCTGCACCTCCTGTCCATCGGCGACGAGACCCGCGGCCTGGCCGTGCACCCCTGGCGCCGCCGCCTCGTGGTCGCCGAGCTGGAGGCCCTGGTCCTGGTGGACACCGAGGACAACAAGGTCCTGCGGGAGGTCTGGGTCGGAGACCTCGGCCTGTCCACCAACGAGCGTCCCTACGACGTGGTCATCGGCGACGACGGCGAGGTGGCGTGGGTCAGCGTCTACAACCGCTACGGCGGCGCCGGCCGGAGCGTGCTGGCCGTCGACCTCGCCCGGCTGGAGGCTGGCCAGGCCCCGGTGATCGCCCAGGTGGACCTGGGGGCCGAGACGAACCCGAGGAACCTCGCCCTCTCCCACGACGGCAAGTACCTGGCCGCGGCCTGCGGCGGACTCGACGTGGTCTGCGTGGTCGACACCCGCGTGGGCCACCTGGCCGGGTACCTCGTCGAGGACGCCTACTACCAGCGCCAGGGCTGGCGCAGCAGCGGCATCGAAGACGTCGCCTGGTCCGGGGACGACAAGCACGTCTTCGCCAGCTACCGCGAGGGCCACAACGACCTCGCGGACTACGGCGTCGTGCGCCGCTGCGACGTGGACGAGTACGGCGAGTGCCGCCACGAGGTCGCGGTCGACGGCGAGGCGCGGTCCATCGTGGTCCAGGGCGAGCCGGGCTTCCAGACCGTGTATGTGGCGGACTCCCTGGGCCACCTCACGCGGCTGAAGGAGGAGTGGTTCGAGAGCAGCGAGCTGACCACGGGCCACGACAGCTACAGCGGCCAGGTGGACGGCACCGGTGGCTGCGTGGAGCAGTGGCAGTACGGGGTCGCGGTGTCCTGCACGGACTGGCGGCAGTCGGACCCGGAGACCACCTACCTCAACGGGGAGATCCTGGCGTTCTGAACAGACATGCGCCCATCCCCCGAACGGCGTACTCTGCCGCCATGTCGACATGGCTCCTGCTGGCGGTGCTCGGATGCCCGCCGCCCGACTACGTGGCCCCGACCGGCGACACCGCGGTGGCGGCCTCCTCGGACCCGTCGCTCCGGGTGCTCTTTCCGGTGTCCTCCACCACCGAGGTCTACTGCCCGCAGTTCACGGTGGTGGTGGACGTCGACCACTTCACGCTCTCCGAGGAGAACTACGGCCTGAGCCCGACCGAGGGGGAGGGCCACTGGCACCTGCTGGAGGGCGCCGACGTGCTCGGGGCCACCGCCGACGAACACCTGGCGCTCGCCGATCCCCTGGACGACGGCGACCACAACCTCGTGGCCATGCTCGTGGGCAACGACCACCAGGAGTACCTGCACGAGGGCGCCGGCGTCAGCTGGCTCGTGGAGCTGACGGTCGAGGACGGTCCGGGCTGCCTCGGCGACCGGGGCGGGGACACGGACACGGGCACCGAGGACAGCGGCACCCCGTGAGCGCGAGCCGTCGCTTCGAGCTGCTCCGGGTCCTCGGGGCAGGCGCCTATGGGACCGTCTACCTGGCGGACATGGTCTCGTCCGGGGACTTCCGGAAGAAGGTCGCCCTGAAGCTCCTCAAGGCCCAGTCCGACGCCGAGCTCGAGAAGGAGGCCGCCCAGCGCCTGCGAGACGAAGCCCGCCTGCTGGGCCGCCTGCGCCACCGGCACATCGTCCAGGTCGACGACCTGGTCCGGCTCGACGGGCAGTGGGCGGTGGTGATGGAGTACGTGCCCGGCCTGGATCTGGAGGTCATGCTGGAGGCCTCGGGACAGCCCCTGCCCGCCCGCGCTGCCGCCGAGGCGGTGGCCCAGGCCGCCGGAGCGCTGGACGCGGCCTGGCGCGGCACGGACCTCGAGGCCGAGCCCCTGCACGTCATCCACCGAGACATCAAGCCGTCGAACATGCGCCTGACCCGGGTGGGCGACATCAAGGTGCTGGACTTCGGCATCGCCCGAGTGGAGATGCCCGAGCGCGAAGCGGCCACCGGGCAGTACATCATGGGCACCCCCAACTACATCGCGCCGGAGCGACTGCTGGGGGACCTGGACGCGCCGTCCGGGGACATCTACTCCCTCGGCGGGGTGCTCTACGAGCTGCTGGTCGGCACGCCCCTGGGCCGCGTCCAGCTGCAGCCGGCGAAGCAGCTGGCCCAGGTCCGGGGTGCGGTGGATCGGGTGTACGACGCCGTGGACCCGTGCGAGGGCCTCGACGACCTGCTGGCCCTGCTCGAACAGATGCTCTCCTACGCCCCGGAGGAGCGGCCTCCGGCCCAACAGGTGCAGAGCCGCTGCACGGCGCTCGCCTCGCGCCTCGGAGGCGAAGACCTGGTCGCCTTCGCCGGTCGGGCCCTGCCGGAGCTCCTGGAGGCACCGGGCCAGGCGGGTGAGCCGACCACCGGGATCCTCCAGGAAGGCCCGAGCCCGACCCTGAGCGTCCAGCCGGTGGACCTCGCCGCCCCGGGGGTGACGACCACGAGCGCCCAGCCGCGGCCCGCCTGGGTCCTGGGGGCGGGCCTGGCGGCGGCCGTGGCCCTGGCCCTCGGAGCGGGCTGGTGGCTGGGCCGAGGCGACGACCCCACCCCGCCAGCACCGGCACCCGCGCCGGTCGAGGCGCCGGCAGCGCCGGTGGCCGAGACCGCGCCGGAGCCGGAGCCGGAGCCGGAGCCCGTCCAGACCGCACCACCGAGCGCGAGCCCCGAGCCGAGCGCCCCCGCGGCCCCGAAGACCACCAGCAGCGCGAGCGCCAAGGCCCCCACGACCCAGGAGCCCGCGAGCGATGGCCCGCGCCTGCGAGCCGTGAAGTTCGTGCAGGAGGGGGGCTCCAGCATGGACGTGCGCTGCGGAGACGTCCGGGGCAGCGGCGAGGCCTCGGTCCTGCTGCGGAACGTGCCCGCAGGCCGCTGCCAGGTCACCGTCGACGGCAAGCGGGCGAAGGTCCAGGTAGACGAGCCGCGCGGCGTGGACTGCAGCCTCGAACGCGGGGTGCTGCGGTGTCGCTGATCGGCCTGCTCGCCGTGGGGGCGGCCCTGGCCCTGGAGCCCCCCGCAGAGGTCTGGCTCGGCCCGGCCGATGGCGGCGCACCGGTGGCCGCAGGTCCCGACAGGGTCGATGCGGCCTCGTGGTTCCCGGCGACCGGCTGGACCCTCGACGACGACTTCGTGCTCACCAGCCTGGCCGCCGAGCTGGAGGCGGTCCGCCCGCTGGCGATCGAGTTCGACGGCGAGCTGGAGATCATGGCCCGGCTGCGCGACGCCGTGGCCCAGGTGCAGGTCCTGAGCGGTCCCGAGGACCGGGACCTGATCTACCGGGCCCTGGTCTTCCAGGGCTTCGCCGTGCACCGCTACTTCCAGGACACGCTGGCCACCGACGCGGCCGCCGAGCCCTACCGCACCCTGCTGGTGGGCGACGTGGTGGTGGCGCCCTGGGCGGCGGCCATCGCCCTGGACCCCGAGCGCACCCCGGCGCCAGAGGACCTGCCCGAACAAGCCCAGCGCCTGGCCTTCGACGCACTCCGGGCACAGCTGCGGGTGGCCCCGCCCGCGACCCTCACTGCCACCGGCCTGCCCGAAGGCCTGCGGCTGCGCATCGACGGCGTGGTCAGCCCGGACCTCGAGGCCGGCTCGGCCAGGGTCGTGCCCGGTCCCCACTGGGCTTCGGCCTGGCAGAGCGACACGCTCCTCCTGCGCGACCGGATCGTGGTCGGCCCCGGAGACTCGGCCCCGGTGCTGGAGTCCTGGGGTCCAACGGACCAGGAGGCCCTGCGGGCTGCCCTGCTGGCGAGCGACGGCCGCGCGGTGGCCGTGCCGGTCGACCTGCAGGTCCACCTGGACGCGCTGGGCCAGCCCGTGGTGCTGGTCGTGCCAGACGCCCCCGACGGCCCCCTGCGCTGGGACGTGGTCGGCGGGGCCGCGGTGCCGAGCGCCGAGAGGGCGGGCAGCGGTGGAGGCGCCCTGCCGGCCTGGCTCCAGCCCTCCAGCGGCGTCGGCGGCCGGGTGTCCCTCGGCGGAGGTTGGCTGTACGACGGCGACTACTACCTGCTCCACGCGGGCGACGGCGCCCCTCACACCAAGGCCACGGTCAACGCCGTGCCCCTGACCGCCGGGGTCAACGCCAACGCCTGGACCGGGATCTGGGCCGTGGGCGCGGGGGTGGACCTGCTCGTGCCCTTCGGCGAGCACCAGACCCTGCCCATCGGGGAGAACACCCTGCGGGCACGGGCCTACCCCCACGTCTCCGCGGGGGCGATCTTCCTCCAGGTCACCGCCGGGTGGCTCTTCCCCTGGCAGCTCGGGCTGGGTGCGGTCGCCCACGCGCCGCTGGGCGAGCGGCTGTCGCTGAGCCTGCACGGTCTCTACGGCAAGGGATGGACCCTGGACCGCAGCCCGGACCCGGACTTCGAGGCCTCGGACTCGCTGTCCGCCTGGCTCACACTGGACGTGCGGGCCGAGAGGTCTCGGCCCCGCTGACCGCCCCCAGACCCGCGATCAGCTCGCCGAGCGGACCAGGGCCAGGAAGTCCGCCTGGACCTTCTCGGCCGCCCGCTCGGGCGCGAAGCGCAGGACCGAGAGCCAGCCGTGGGTGGCGTGCACGACGGCGAGCTCCCCGGAGGCCGCGGACCCGGGCATGGTCCCGGCCCTTCTGCGGGCCCTTGTGGCGGCCGACGATGGTCGTGACCCCCGGCTCGGTGGTGTCCAGGAAGTAGCCGAGGGTCTCCAGGCCGCGTGCACCGGGAGGCAGGGCCGGGGATTGACGGCACGGAAGAGCCGCGCCTGGTCATGGGTGTGGCGGCCGAGCCGTGCGTCACAGCGAGCCCGCGGTAGGCTCCGGAGATGACCCCTTGGCTGCTCCTCGCGTGCACCGGCGCCGACGATCCGAGCCCCCCTCCTGGTCGAGACTCCGGGGTCTTCGTCGACTCTGGCGACACGGGCACGCCGGATGACGCCTGGTGCTCGGAGTCCGAAGGCGAGGAATTCGCGACCCTGGTGGGCTGCTACGGCCTGCTGGGCACCGTGGCCGGCACCGGCACTGACGGCTCCAAGGGCGTCAACCTGTGGGACGAGGGCATGGAGGGCGGTCCGGCCCTTGCGGCCGAGCTCTCCCGGCCCCACATGACCATGGCCGACGTCGCGGGCCACCTGTACATCGCGGACAAGGACGCCCACGCCATCCGGCGCGTGGACCTCGACGGCATCATCACGACCATCGCGGGCACCGGCCGCGCGGGCGACGACGGCGACGATCCGGTGGCCGGGGTCGACGCCCGGCTCAGCTCGCCGAACGGCCTCTACGCCCTGGCCGACGGCACGGTCTACATCCACGACATGGGCAACGACAAGGTGCGGCGGCTGTCCGCTGACGGCGAGCTGACCACGCTCTTCGAGACCCTGGGCAGCGGGACCGGGCGTGGGCTGTGGGTCGCCGACGACGAGTCCCAGGCCTTCGTCGCCTGCGGCGAGAACGTGCAGGTCTGGACCCCGGACGGAGGCGTCGAGGTCTACGCCGACGGCTTCGTCTCCCTGGGCAACCTGGTGGTAGATCCCGACGGGCTGTTGGTGGTGACGGACCGCGCGGGAAGCGCTGTCTGGCGGATCTCCGCGGGCGGCGAGCACGAGCTCATCGCCGGCAATGGCACCTTCTCCGGCGGCGGCGACGGGGAGCTCGCCGTCGAGACCGGCCTGGCCGAAGTCCGCGGAGTCTGGTTTCACCCCCTGGGCGGCTACTTCCTGGCCACCCATGTCGGCGACCAGATCTGGTACGTGGACACCGACGGCGTGATCCACCTGTTCCTGGACGGGGAGAAGGACGCCCACGCCGGCGACGGCGAGCCCTTCGACAGCCCGGGTCCGAAGATCAGCGAACCCCGCGCGATCACGATGGACGCGCGGGGGCAGCTGCTGATCACCGAGAACGACGTGGGGTATGTCCGGGTGATCGCCCGGGCGGACTGATCACCGGGCCGAGTTCACCAGGGCCATGAAGTCCTCCTGGGCCTTCTCCGCGGCGTTCTCCGACGCGAAGCTCAGGACCGAGAGCCAGCAGTGGTCGGTGTGCACGACGCCGAGCTCGGACCGCAGGACCACGACCTGGCCACCGCCGATGTCCACGGAGCCCTTCCAGGACTCGACCCAGGCCTTGTTGCCAGCGTCGGTCTGGATCTTCTGGCGCTTGGTGACCACCTCCTGGCCCGCCGGCATGCCGGCCGCGATGGTGCGCAGGCCGCGGACGCGGGCGTAGTTGTCGTCCTTGCGGAAGCCCGCGTGGCAACCGACGAGGGTGGTCACGCCGGGGGTGGCGGTGTCGTCGGGCAGGGTCATCAGCAGGGCCTCGTGCTGGAACTCTGGGCCGGCGGCGAAGACCTGGGCGCCCGCGAGCTGGACTCCAGGGTGCGTGTGGCGCGGACCAGCCGCGATGTCCGTGGGTGTCCCGGAGTCGACGCCCGTCACGGGGGAGGCTGGATAGGGCAGCTTCGTCGTGTCCTCGCCGCCCCCCGTGCCCACCACCCTCGTCTCCGGCTCCCTGGGGGTCGGCAAGACCAGCGCCCTGCTCGGCCTGGCCGAACACCAGCCGCCGGGCGAGCGCTGGGTGATCCTGGTCAACGAGCTGGGAGAGGTGGGCATCGACGGAGCCGTCCTCCAGGGCGGGACGGACCTGGCCGTCCGGGAGCTGGCCGGGGGATGCCTGTGCTGCGCGGGCCGAGGCCCGCTGCGGGCCAGCCTGGCGGCGACCCTGGCGCAGACCCGGCCCGATCGCCTGATCGTCGAGCCGTCCGGCGCGGCCGACCTCGGGCGCCTGCTGGACACCATCCGGCAGGACTTCGCCGAGCGGCTGGCCCTGCGGGCGACCGTCACCCTCGTCGATCCCCGGAGCGTCGTCGACCCCGGGCGCCGGCGCGGCGCCTGGCAGGCCCAGGTCGACGCGGCCGACGTGCTGGTCGCCAACAAGCTCGACCTGTGCACCGGCGAGACGGTCCGCACCTTCCTGGCCTGGGCCGCCGACCTGTTCCCACCCAAGGCCGTGGTGGCCACCACGGTCGGCGGCGAGCTCGATCCGGCGTGGCTGGAGCTGGCCGCCGGGGAGCCGGGCTCCGGCCTCCGCTGGGTCGACCGGACAGGGCTGCTGCCGCCTGCCCTGGCGCCCGCCGAGGCCGCGCCTTCCCATGGCCTGACCCACCGGGGCTGGCGGTGGGAGCCGAGCGTGCGCTTCGCCACCCCGGTGCTGCGGGCCCTGGCCTCGGAGCTCGCGTCCCCGGGACCTCTGATCGAGACTGGGGCGGTGCGGATCAAGGGGGTGTTCCACACCGAGCAGGGCTGGCAGGTGCTCCAGGCCGACATCGACGGCGTGCGCTGGCGGCCCACGAGCTGGCGGGGAGACAGCCGGGTGGAGGTCATCGCGCTGGGCCGAGTGGACTGGGACGCCATCGACGGGCGGTGGGTCCGGTGATCGAGAGGGGCCTCCACGCGGCCTCCCCCATCTCGAGCCGGCAGCCCCGGGGTGAACATTCACCTGCTCCGGCAGCCCTGGGGTGAACGTTCGTCTTGGCGGCCAGTCCTGCCCCGAAGGGCGACGAACGTCCCCTGTTCGGCAGCTCGGGGGCCAGCTGAGGCCCTCCCGGGGGCCAAGACGAACCTTCACCCCGGGGCTGCCCCGGCAGACGAACGTTCGCCCTGGGGCTGCCAGGTCGCTCACCAGCTGAACCCGCTCGCCAGGGTCACCCGCCAGGTCCAGTCGTGGTGGAGCGCCCCCTGGTCGGCGTACCAGAGCCAGCCCCCGGTGGCGGCCAGCCGGGCGTGGACCGGCCACCGGGGCAGCCAGGCCACCGACACCACCGGGGCCGGCACCAGGCTCGGGGCCAGCAGCCCGGGCTCCCCGGGGGCCGCGAGCAGGTAGCCGTCGAGCTGGAGTCCGGCCCGGGGCTGCCAGGCCCCGGGGCGCAGCACGCGCTCCACCGCGATCCCGCCGCTCAGCGCCGGCGACGGCCAGCGGACCGACGCCTCGCCGTGGAGCAGCACCTCCCAGGACGAGCCAGGGCAGGTGGACCTCACCGGCGAGCACCGGCGCCGAGGGCACCCGTCCTCCGAAGGCCTGCCAGCCGGCGCCGCCCGCCACCCGCACCCGGTCCTGCCCCATCAGCTCCCCCACGTCCACGGCCCCACGGCCCGGAGCCAGCCGCACGGTGCGCCGGGCGACCACCTGGCCGCTCTCCGGCACCACCAGCTCGACTGTGTGGGTCCCCGGCTCGACCACGAGCTGGCCCGGCAACACCCCCTTGGACTCGCCGTCCACCACCACGGCGTAGCCTCCCAGTCCGTCCCGGTAGGACCCCAGCGTCGCGAGCCCGTGCCGCCCCGGAGCCCCGGAGAGCACGATGGGATCGGTGCCCAGCACCTCGGCCCGGGCATAGGCCCGCTGCTGGCCCCCGCTGTGGGTCCAGGTGCGCTCCCGGGCGTGCTCGTGGGCCTCGAGCACCGTGACCCCACCGTCGCCGTTGCGATCCCCTTCGTCCAGGGCCTCCAGGAAGTAGGCGGTGTACACGTCGTGGCCGAGCTCCGCGGACTCCCGAGCGGTCTCGTTCCAGGCGCAGACACCGATCACGATGGTCGCCTCGGAGACCCGGGCCAGGGGGGGCGGCGCGAGCCCCTTGGTCGACGCCACCTCCTGGCGCACGGGCTCTGCGAGGGCGCTCTTGCCCTGGCCGCTGTGGCAGGTGGCCAGGACCGCGACCTTGCGGCGGGAGGGCAGGTCGTCCAGCCAGTCCAGGAGCTCGTCGTGGGAGAGGGCCGTGCGCGCCACCGCGTCCAGCCGGGTGTCCCCGAGCACCAGGTATTGCTCCAGGGGGCCACCGGGGGCCCGGGCCAGGGTGCCGTGGGTCGAGAAGTAGACGAAGACGACGTCGTCCGGCGAGGTGGCCAGGGCCTCGAGCGCCGCCATCGCGGCCCGCACGTCGGCGAGGCCGGTCCGCTCCGTCGCGGTCAGGGTGGTGACGTGGTCGAAGGCCCCCCGGACCGGGTCTCCCAGGGCGGCGGCCACCGCGATGGCGTCGTCGTCGGTGTACTGCAGCGGGGTGAAGCCCGAGTCCTCGAAGCCCTCGGGGCCCACGAGCAGCGCCAGGCGCCGCCCCTCGAAGACCCCGGCGGCGGCCAGGGGGTCCAGGCCGTGGGCGGGCAGCACACCGGGACCAGCCAGGGCGGAGGGGAGCGAGAGCAGGCCGAACAGGAGGATCATCGGGCACCGGGCGCGGGGTCCACCGGGTTCGACACCGCCGGTCCGGCACCGGGGGACCGCCGATCCCTGATGGCCGTCAGGGGCCTGTCACTCCGGGGCCAGACGCACCCGGATCCGGTCGCATCCGACGTCCTGGGGGCAGGTGTCGCCCCTCAGGGCCTCGAACACGGCGTCCGGGGGCCGGGGCTCCTCGGTGGCCCCGGCGAGCAGGGTCAGGGGGCCGACCATGTCCGCGAGCCCCAGCGCCACCCAGCCGTCGCCCTGGCGGACCCGGCGGCTGCCCGCCGGCTCCAGGGCGGGTGCGGCCGCCGGCGCCAGGGGCCACAGCCGCCCCTGGCCGTCCACCACCGCCAGGTAGCGGGCCGCCGGACGGTCCACGTCCAGGTCGAAGATCAGGGTGCCGTCCCGGGGCACGGCGTCCCCGTCCCCTACCCGCTCCAGGGCCGCCAGGCCCTCGGGCCCGGGCTCCCCGACCGCCACCCGCAGGGCCACCACCGGCGAGGCCAGGGCCAGGCCCTTGATCCCATCCTCGGGCGGCGGCGGCCGCAGGACCAGCAGGAGCGCCGCCACCGCCGCCAGGGCCAGGATCCAGGGGGCCCGGCGCCGCTTCCTCCGAGGCAGGGTCGCCGCGACCCCGCGCCACAGCGCGTCGGGGTCCCCGGGGGACACGGGGGCGGCACCGTGGGTGGCCAGCAGCCGAGCCAGGACGTCGAGGTCCGGGACACCCCCCAGCAGGGGGCCGCAGACCTGGCAGGGCCCGGCGTCCAGGTGGGACCTCAGCGCAGCGGCCTGGGCACCGGAGAGCCGGCCCTCCAGCAGATCGTCGAGCAAGGAGGCGCTGAGGTGGGTCATGCCGGGTCCTCGAGGGCTTCGGCCAGCTGGCGGAGCATGCGGCGGCGGGCCCAGGTGCGGAAGCGGTGCAGGCGCGTGGTGACGGCGGTGCGGCTGAGGCCGAGCCGCGCTGCGATCTCGGCCGTGGTGTGGGGCGGCGGTCGGTAGAACAGGCTCGCCGGCACCCGCAGGGCCGGATCGGGACAGGCGTCGATGACCTCGCCGACGATCTCGGCCACCCGATCGGGGCGGTCCGGTGGGGTGCGGGGCTCCTGGTGCAGGCGCTCCAGGGCCCCCCGCTCCTGGCGCCAGGCGTCGGCCTGGGCCAGGCAGCAGCGGCGGGTGATCGCCATCAGCCACCCGGGGAACGCCGCCGGCTCGCGCAGCGTGTCGAGGCGCTCGAAGGCCCGGACGAAGGCCTCCTGGGTCAGCTCGCCAGCCAGGGCCTCGTCCCCCCGGCAGAACGCCAGGCAGGTGCCGTACACCGCGTCCACGTGGTGGGTGTAGAGGGCCTGGAAGGCCCGGCGGTCCCCGTGGCGGGCGCGTCGGACCCAGGACTCGAGCATCGTCGGCGACCTCGTCCCGACCCTACATCCGGCCGGCGAGACCACCGGACACCTCCCACCAGCCGCCCGAGCCGTCCAGAGGGGCCACCCGGTCCACCCGGGCGACGAAGCAGAGGCCCCAGAAGGCAAGCCACTCGACCTGCAGCCCGGCCCGGCCCGAGAGCCCGACCGGGCTGCCGAGCAGCGCCCTCGCCGGGGCGGCCCCCCGGTCGGTGGCCACGACCAGCTCCGGCAGCACAACGCCGCTGATCCGCCACCAGTCGCTGTCCAGGGCATGCACCATCACCCCCGCGCCGGCCCCCACGGCGGCGAGCCCCGGCCGGGTGCCGAGCTCTCCGACCAGGCTGAGGCGGTCGCGCAGGCCGTAGTGGACGGCTCCTCGGACCAGGAGGCGGCCCCCGGGGTCCACCCCGACCAGCGCGGTGGCGTGGGTGCGGCCGGTGTCGGCGTGGGCCAGGGCGAGCAGGGTGAGCCAGGGGGTCATGGCAGGGCCTCGTCGGGCAGGGCGGCCGGGCCACGCAGGGCGAGCCCGCACAGGCCGACGCGGTCGGGGGCGGGCCGGTGGTGCCGGCAGCCGGTGTGGGTGCAGGTGACCCGCGGGGCCCGGGTCCGGGCGGCCTCGGCCGAGGGGGCTCCGAAGGCGGTCAGGGCCAGGGCGGCGCAGCCCTGGAGCAGCCGACGGCGCCTCACGAGCCGCCCCCCGGCGCCCGCGAGGTGAACAGGTGGCGCAGCCGCGGCGCGTGGGCCCCGGCCTGCTCCAGGTAGGCGGGGCCGTCCACGGGCTGGCCCCGGAAGGTCCCCCAGGCCCAGCCAGGCCCCAGGTGCAGCGCGGCCGGCATGGCGTACAGCTCCTGGTCCTCGGCCAGAGCCTCGAGGGCCAGGTCCAGGCCCGCGCCCTCCAGCCGCCAGGCCACCGGCCACTCCGCCCCGCTACGGCGGCTCCGCCAGGTGCGGGTCTCGGCCAGCCGCAGGTCGTCGGGGGCCAGGGGCTCCACGGTGCCGTCCCGGTGGCCGAGCCAGGCGAGAGAGCCCGCGGCGCCCTGGATCCCGCCGTGCTCGATCCAACCCAGCGACAGGCTGTGGGCCTCGTCCAGGTCCAGGGAGATCCAGGTGAAGCCGTCCACCTGCGGGTCGTAGAGCCGACCCCACTGGTGCTTGTAGAAGCCCTGGCCCTGGACCCACCGGGTCCGGCGACCCTGCTGCCAGCGCCCCTCGACCCGGAGCCGCTCCTGCTGGACCCACAGGTGGGCCGACCCCGGCGGCAGCGCCACCCGGCCGTCCCGACCGGGGGTCAGGGCAGGCTCCGTGGGCACCAGGCGCAGGTCGAGCCGGTGGGGGCCGGCGTCGAGCGCGAGCACGACCACGCCGGCCTCGACGGCGAGCCGCCAGTCGTCGTGCCGGAGGTCCAGCCCCTCTCCGGAGAGGCCGGCGGCCCACAGGTCCGGGAAGGCCTGGCGGTCCGCGGTCCAGCGCCCCTCGGCGGTCACGACCTGGGCGTAGGCGGTGTGGAAGGTGTCCACCACCCAGCGCACCGGGATGCCCGCCACCCGGTCCTCGGTGGTGCGCTGGACCACGAAGCCCACGAACCAGTCCAGGGTCTCGCCGGTGGCGACGTCCTCGACCTGGCCGTGCACGTGCCACCACTCGGTCTGGGCGTCGGCGTGGGGCCCGTGGTCGGCGGGCAGGTCCACCCGGGCGTCCGGGGGCACCGGGCGCAGGGTCGGGGCACAGGCCAGCAGCAGCGTGAGGGGGCTCACGCGGCCCTCCGGCGTGCCCGCAGGACCTGGTCCGCCGCGTGGCGACCCGAGCGCACGGCGGTCTCCATGCAGGGGAAGCCAAGAGTGCCGCGCACCCAGTCACCGGCCAGCCAGAGCCCTTCTACCGGGGTGCGCGGCCAGGGCTTGTGCTGCAGGGAGCCGGGCTCGGCGTTCCAGTACCGCTTGTGGGGGGCCCGGTTGCGCACCACCTGCCAGCCCAGGACCCCGGCGACGTCGATGCCCTCGAACCCGGGCACGTCAGCCACCGACGCCAGGGCCCGGGCGAGCAGGGTCTCGTCGTCGTCGTCCTCGAAGCAGGTCTCCTGGCCGACGAAGTGCAGGGCCGCGCCCAGGGCCGGGTCGTCCCGGTAGGCCGGGTGGTGCCGCTTGTTGTCGACCACGAAACCCAGGGGGGGCTCCAGACCGCAGACCACCGTGTCCAGCCGGTGCCGGACCGGGTTCCGGTGCCAGACGTGCAGGCCCAGGGGCGCGATGGTCGTCAGCCGGGGCACCCCCCGCAGCGCCCGGTGGCCCGCCAGCGCCGGGTCCCGGGCCAGGACCTCGGCCAACGAAGGTGGCGGGATGGCCAGGATGGCCGCCGACAGCTCGGTCCAGTCCTCCTCGGAGCCGGGCACCGTGGGGTGGGAGTCGCCGCCCGAGGGCCGCCGGCCCCCGTGGGGCAGGGGCCGGGCGAATTCCAGCCCCACCAGCCGCTCGCCCCGCCGCAGGACGCGGGTGAGCTTTCGGTACCGCTCGATCCGCCCCCCGAGTGCCTCGATCCGGGCCGCGATCCGGTCCCACCACAGGGCCGACATGCCACCGGCCGGGAAGCGGGCCTCGGCCTGGGTGGCGTCGCGACCGGCCAGCCGGATGGTCTCCAGCATCGCGTACGCCGAGACCTCCCCGGGCCAGTTGAGCTGGGCCTCCCGGCTGGCCCGGAAGGCGTTGGTGGCCAGGAGCGACGGCGGGAAGCCCCGCTGCAGGGCCCAGGCCGACAGGCAGAGGTCGTCCAGGGACTCTGGCACCCCCGCCGCCACCCGGGGGGCCGTGCGCAGGAAGAAGGCGGCGAAGGCCGCCCGCTCCCGAGGGGTCATGCCCGAGTAGCTGAGCCCCTTGACCAGCGTGCCGGGGGCGCACTCGCCCAGGTAGAGGTGGTGGGTGCGGCCGTCCCGGGGCTCCCGGATCCGGAAGTGCCCGCGAGAGGACACCGAGGTGTGGGCCGGGTCCGCGCCGGCCCGCCGGAGCAGGGCTGGCAGCGCCCGGTAGAAGCCCATGAGCACGTGCTGGCCGTGCTCGACCGTGCGGCCCTCGGCGTCCACCCAGGACGAGGCCTTGCCCCCGAGCACGTGGCCCAGGGTGAGCAGGGTGACCGGCACGCCGGCCGTCGCCAGGGCCTCGGCCGCCGCCAGCCCGGCCGGGCCGGCACCCACGACCAGCACCGGCTTCACGGTCGGGCCCCCGCCGGGGCGTCGATGCGCAGGGTGTAGCCGAAGGTCACGCCCTCCGGGTCGTCGTGGGCCGGGAAGGACGCCAGGACCAGGGTGTCGACGATGCAGGCCTCCTGGGGGGCCGTCAGGTTCTGGCTTCGGGCCACCTCGACCTGCGTCACCAGGCCGTCGCAGCCGACCTCGAGCCAGGCCTCCAGCTCACCGTCGACGTCGATGCCCTCTGGGAAGCAGCGCCGCGTGGCGGGCAGGAAGGACGACATCGTCCGGGACACGTCGGTGGTCGACAGGCCCTGGTAGGCGACCGCGTCGGGGTCCTCCTGGAGGTGGGTGAAGAGCGGTCCGGGCAGGCAGCGCTTGGGCTCGGGCGCCAGCAGCGGCTCGGCGTGGGCGTGGGTCGCGAAGGCGGCGAGGATCAGGGCGGTCGTCACGGGGTCCCTCCAGGGTCGGGTCACCCCAAGGAGGGACCGGCTGGCGGGATGTCACGACTTTCTCTCGACCGCCGTCACTCGGCGACGTGCAGCCCAGGCGAGGCAGCGCTGGACAGGCAGGGAGCACGGGACCGAAGTCCATGCCGGGCCCGCCGCCGTAGCCATCGAAGGCCCCGTTCACCGACGCGGCTTGATCCAGTCGAAGCCAGAGCTCCGGCATCCCTCCGCCGAGGCCTTCGCGGAGGAGCTCGGGCGGTGGCTCCGCGGCGACCGCCTCGGACTGGCGCCGTCGCGGCTGCGGGCCACTGCGCGCCCGCGGGGCTGGGCGCCGTTGGCCTGGACCGCCCTGGGTGTCGCGGCGGCCGGGGCGACCTTCGTGGCGCTGCGGAGCCCGGAGCCGAGCCTCGACGAGCTCGGCGACTTCTGCGACGAGCTGGGCCCGACCTCGCGGCACTGCTCTCGAGCTGCGACGGCGAGGACGCGTGCGAGGACGCCCTCGAGGACTACCTCGAGGCCCTGGAGGCTGACGACGACGACGAGTGCGAGCTCTCGGACGGCACCCTCGACGAGGACGAGGCCGAGGCCATCGAGGAGTGCGCCGAGGCCCTCTTCGACGACGACGACGACGACGACGACGACGACTGAGCCGCCGCTCCTGCGGTCGTCGGGGGGCCACCGGGCGGGATCGGTAGACGCCCGGCCCGGGGTCCCCACAGATGAGTTCCGCCGACCAGTGCTGCGTGAGGTGCCCAGAACTTGACTGGGTGTCAAGTTCGCGCACTCTCACGAGCTTGAGCCAGCCGGAACTTGACGCTCAGTCAAGTTCCGGCCAGGTCAGCCGCACACGACCAGCACCTGGCCCCGCAGGATCCCGTCGCGGCAGCGCACGGTGACACCGTCCTGGTCGAGCTCGACCTGGGCGACCTCGTCCCGGATGACCCTCACGCCCGCCTGGTCGAGTGCCGCCTGGTGGATCAGCACGTCGAGGGAGAAGCGACGCACCCCGAGCCCCCGTTCCCCCCAGGGAAGTCTCCGGACGCCCCGTGCCCGCCATGCCCTGCCGGGCCTGCGGGCCCAGCCGAACCGCCAGGAGCGGAGATCGCCTCGCGCACCGGCTCGTCACGAGCGCCGTGGTCACCTACCGGGGGTCTGGGCCTGCGGGCTCGCTGTTGTCCACCCGACCGATCCTGGCCGGCACGTCGGGGTTCCACCGCCACCGCGTCGGGCCTCCGGGCACTGTCAGGATGGCGTGTCGGTCCGGATCGAGCAGCGCGCGGAGTCGGAAGATCAGCACCTTGAGCCGCCCGTAGACCCGGCGGTCGAAGTCCTCGCCAGGCCAGATCCTGCGGCAGAGCGCCTGGCCCCCGATGGCGCCTGGGCGCGCATCCAGGAGAGCGCGCAGCAGGAGCATGGGCTTGGCGTTCCGGCGCTGGCCGTGGCGCACACCGTCCACCACGATGACGCCGGCCCACGGGTCCAGCAGCACGCCGTCGAGCCTGGGCCGGAGCCTGTGGCCACCCCGCTCCAGGTAGCCACGCACCCCCGGGTGCCCGGCGGCTCCGGCCGAGCGGAGCACCCCGTCGAGCGGCGGACCTCCGCGCAGGGAGAAGCCCCCTCGCAGGGCCAGCTTGCAGGCGACGTCGAGCCTGGCGTGAGCGGTCTCGATCCGCCCCAGGTCCCGCTCGACCAGGGCCCGCTGGGTGTCCACCTGGGCGGCGTGGTACACGGCGCCGAGCTCCCAGAACGCGTCCCGGGCCCTGACCAGGGCGTCCAGCGCTGCCCGCTGCTCGCCTGCCGCTCGAGCCACCGCCGCCTCCGTCTCCAGGGCCATCGCGCCGAGCATTGGCTCCTGGCGACGCAGCTGGTGGCTGGTCTCGGCGGCGACGGGATGCAGGGCGCGGGCCCGCTCCAGGTTCCCGGCCCGGGCCGCCGCCGCGGCAGCCAAGAGCTCGAGCTCCGCGATCAGCGTCCGGTCCGCGGAGCTCCGGGCCAGCGCCAGGGCCGACGACCAGAGGTCCGCCGTGTCCTCGACGCCCGCGGCCGTTCGGATGAGCGCCAGCAGCGCCAGGCTGTTGGCTCGAGGGCCGGCGGCGCTGACCCCCTTGAGCCCCAGCGCCTCGACCACCTGGGCCTCGGCCTCGGCCAGGCGGCCCGCCATGAAGGAGCACATGGCCAGGTTGGCGACCAGCGCGCCCGCCGCCGACGGCTGGTCCTGCCAGTCCAGCAGATCCAGCGCGAGGCGATAGTGGTGGGCGCCCTCGTCGGGCCGGCCACGGCGGGTGTGCAGGGCGCCGAGCAACCGGTGGAAGCGCAGCGACCAGTCGGAGCCGGCCGCCCGCGCGCCCGGCAGGCCCTCGGCCAGCAGGCGCTCCGCCAGCCGGTGTGCGCCCCGCTCGATCGCCACCACCGCGCGGAGCTCCTGGTGGCCAGCGACCGCACCCAGGGTCAGCCCCTCCGAGGTCTCCAGCACCCGCTGCCCATCCCCGAGGTAGGCCGCGGCGTCGCTGGCCTGGCCCCGCGTCCGGGCCAGACGGGCCTGGGCTGTAGAGAGCCGCAGCCAGGCATCGGGGGAGGCCTCGCCCAGGGCCTCCAAGGCCCGGCGGGTCTCCTGGAAGGCAGCACGGGCTCCGGCCAGGTCCCCGGCGTGCAGGAGACCCAGCCCTCGCTCGAGCAGATCCAGCGCCGTGCTCATGGGCATCAATGTAATCACAATGTCATCCATGCGCTCGCAGAGCCCAGTGATTCCAGGGCCCTGTGAGGCGACCGCCCCGCCAGGTCTCCGGGAGGCCGGACACACACGCCGGCACCTCCGGGGCGCGGACGGTACGCGGTGGGGGCGGAGGTTCCATGTCCCTCACAGCCCTGTTCCTGATGCACGCGGCCTGCGTGGAGTACGAGGTGTCTCGCTTCGACGCCACCGACGTCTTCTACCAGGACCCGCCCGCGGCCGTCGATGTCCTGCTGGTCGTCGACGACTCCTACTCGATGGCGCCCTACCAGGAGGAGCTCTCGGGCCACTTCGGGGAGCTGATCCGGTTCTTCACCGAAGCCGACGTCGACTACCAGATCGGCGTCGTCACGACGTCGGTGGTCGACCCGGCGCCGAGCGAGACCCACGGCTGCAGCCAGGAGGACGTGGACCAGCTCCCGGACGCCGGAGTGCTCGTCGATGGCGAGGTCATCACGGCCGCGACCGAGGACCCCGGCCTGCGCTTCGCCGAGCTGGTGAACGTGGGGGTCTGCGGCAGCGGCATGGAGATGGGCATGGAGGCCGCCTGGATGGCCGTCGATGCGCGGGTCGGAGACGGCACGAACGCCGGCTTCCTCAGGGCTGACGCGAGCCTGTCGGTGATCTTCGTCTCCGACGAGGAAGACAGCTCACCGTGGCCCGTGCACGACTACGTCAACCGGTTCCAGAGCCTGAAGGGGGACCGGGCTCGGGACGTCTTCAACGCCTCGTCGCTGGTGGTGCTGGACCTGGCGACCTGCCCCCGGGAGCAGCGGGAGCTGGCCTCGGTCGGGCACCGGTATCGGGACATCGTCTCGGAGACCGGGGGTGTGGCGGGGGACATCTGTCGGGACGACTTCTCCAACATCGTCACCGAGCTGTCCCTGGCCACCTCCCGGCTGCTGGACGCCTTCGCCCTGTCCAGGCTACCCGACGCCGCCACTCTGCAGGTGACGGTGGATGGCGTGGAGGTGGCCTGCGAGGAGGGGGTCTGGTCCTATGATCTGGAGGCCGACGAGGCCGGTGCAGAGCAGCCCGTCGTGCGCTTCGATCCGAGCCACGTGCCTCCCCCCCTCTCCCAGGTGGCGATCCGCTACTTCGAAGGCACCGGGGACCCGGCGGCCTCGTGCGTCGTCGACTCGGACACCGAGGTGTCCCCATGACCGCGCACCTGCTGGTTGCCTGGCTGGCCTGTTCCGTGGCCACGGACACGCCCGAGTGCATCGACGCGGGTGACTGCACCGCTGGGACGGCCTGCATCGAGGACACCTGCCAGCAGGTCGACTGCCTGAGCTCGTCGGAGTGTGAGCTGGGGCAGTTCTGCGACGCGGACTTCGCCTGTCGGGCCGGGTGCATGACCGAGCACGACTGTGCGTCGGGCCAGACCTGCGACGAAGAGGCGCTCGAGTGCGTCGACAGCGCCTGCCGCACCTCGGATCTCGACTGCTCCCTCGGGGAGCGCTGCAACCCGCTCACGGGGACCTGCGTCGCGGGGGGCGAGGTCTGCCGCGACTGCTCGACCGACGCCACGGCCTGTGGCGCGAGTGCGATCTGCGTGACCTTCGAGGGCAGCGAGGCCGAGAGCTACTGCTACGACTACTGCGACACGGACCAGCAGTGTCCGGCCGGGTTCTCCTGTTCCCAGTTCGAGCTCGTCGGCGGGGGCACCCTGGGCCTCTGCTACGCGGAGTGCGCCTGGCTCGTCGACAACGACTGGCTCTAGTGCCCCCAAGCCAGCGGACGTTCGTCCGCCGCTGGACCTGCGTACGCAACAGCCTCAGAGACCGAAGAGTCCCTTGCAGATCAGGAAGTAGACGGAGACCGCGATCAGGTCCACCAGCGTCGTGACGAAGGGGCCCGTGGCCACCGCCGGGTCGGTACCCACCCGGTCGAGCACCAGCGGGATCGCCGCCCCCAGCACCACCGCACCGACCAGGGACAGGCCGATGCTCGCGGCGACGGCCCCCCCGATGTGCCAGTCCAGGGAGCGGCCCACGGTCCAGAGCAGCAGCAGGCCCCCGAACAGCAGGCCCATGAGCAGCCCGGCCCGGCCCTCCTTCCACAACAGCTCGGCGACGCGCGATCCGGTCGTGACCCGCCCGGTGACCAGGTTGCGCACGGTGATCGTCGCCGCCTGGATGCCCGCGTTGCCGCTCAGGCCCATGACCACCGGGATGAAGCCCGCCAGGACGGCGTTCCGGCGCAGGGTGTCCTCGAACAGGGCGATCACCTCGGCCATCGACACCCCGGCCAACAGGGTGACCAGCAGCCAGCGCCCCCGTGAACGCACGGCGTCCACGGCCGACTCGCTGTAGGGGTCGGCGCCCTCGGAGACACCGGCCATCACCATCAGGTCTTCGGCGGCCTCCTCGGCGAGCACGTCGAGCACGTCGTCGATGGTCACGATGCCGAGCAGGTGATGGTCTTCGTCGACCACCGGGACGGCCAGCAGGTCGTAGCGGGAGGCCAGGCTGGCGACCTGCTCCTGGTCGGTCTCCGGGGTCACGGTGATCACGTCCCGGGTCATGAAGTCCGCCAGCGAAGCCCCCGCGGCGTTGATCAACAGGTGGCGCAGTGACACCACACCGGCCAGGCGTCCGTTGGCGTCCTCGACGTAGACGTAGAAGACGATCTCCGCGTCGGCCTGGCCCTGGAAGGCCTCGATGGCCTCCCGGCAGGTGGCGTCCTCCCGCACCCGGAAGGCCATCGGGCTCATGATGCCGCCCGCGGAGTCCTCCGGCCACGCGAGCAGGCGCTCGACGTCCTCCCGCTCCTCGGTCTGAAGGCTGGCCAGCAGCGCCTCTCGCAGGGGCTCGGGGAGTCGGGCCGCGAGATCGGCTTCGTCGTCGGGCGCCATCGCCCGGAGCCAGCCAGACAGGCGGGCCAGCGGGAAGCGCTCGGTCACGAGCCTCAGGTCGGCATCGCCCAGCCCAAGGATGACCTCGCCTGCAGACGCATCGGGCACCATGTCCAGGAGGAAGAGCTTGTCGCCGCGGCTCAGGCTCCCGGCGGCCTCGGCGAGATCTGTGGGAGAGCACTTCTCCACCGCGCGTCGCAGAGGTGAGGAGGCCCTGCGACGGGCGAGGCGCCGCAGGGCCGCCACCCGGGCACGCACCAGGCCTCCGGCAGCGCTCGGCAGGTGGGGAGGACCCCTCCGGGGGGCCAGGCCGGCCATGGCTCAGGCAACCGTCGAGCGACCGGGCAGCACCCCGCCCGCCATGCGCTTGGAGTAGTAGTAGACCCGGTTCAGGTTGTTCAGGATGTCGATCTCCAGCGTGTAGGCCTGGAGCCGATTCGGCTCGTCTGCGACGAGCCGGAAGGCTTCGTGCATGCCGGCGGCTGCGGCCTGGTCCTTGACCTGACGCTTCATCTTGACGACCCGCCGGGCGACCTGGAGGTTGCGCTGGGTGACGGCCTGGACCGCCAGGTCGAGCGCGCCGAGCACCGTGCCGTGGAAGTCCTTCAGCACCTCGCCTGTCTGGGGGCTGATCGAGACGCCCAGGGCCAGCCGGGAGCGGCCCAGGCCCACCAGGTTGGTCTCCACGATGTCCCCGACGTTCTCCAGGTCGTTGGCGCTCTGCATCAGGGCGATGAACTCCGCGGTCTCGCGCTGGGTGAGCTGCTGCTGGCTGATCGCGCCCAGGTAGAGGATGATCTGGCCGTGCAGCGCGTCCACGGCGTCGTCGAGCAGCTCGACCTCGTCGAGGTCCTCGGCCGAGCCGGCCAGGATGGCTGGCAGCACTGCCCGCACCATCTCCGTGACCTTGTCACCGAGGTGCAGGATCTCGAGCCGCACCCGGTCCAGGGCCAGAGATGGGGTCTGCAGCAGCTCTTCGTCCAGGTAGCGAGCCCGGATGGCCTCCTCCTCGGCCAGGGGGCGGTCGGGGACCATCCACTGGACCAGCCGCGCGAGCTGGGCCGCGAAGCCGATGAACACGAAGGTGTTCACCACGTTGAAGACGGTGTGGGCGTTGGCGATCTGGCGGGGTGTCTCCGCAGCGAGCTTCTCGACGCCCGACGCGCCGCTCGCCGCCGGCGACAGGACGGTGACGCCGTCGGCCAACATGTCGATGAACGGGAGCCAGAGCAGGACCCCGAGCACGTTGAAGAGCACGTGCACCACCGCTGCGCGCAGGGCCTCTCGTGGCTTGCCGATCGAGGCCAGCAAGGCGGTCACGCAGGTCCCGATGTTGGCGCCGAAGGACAGGGCGATGCCCGCAGGCAGGCTGATGAAGCCCTGGCCTGCCATGACGATCACCACCGCCGTCGTGGCCGACGAGGACTGGACCAACGCGGTGAAGGCCGCCCCGGCCAGGATCCCCAGTCCCGGGTGTTCCATGCGGATCATCATGTCCAGGAAGGGCTGGTAGGACCGCAGGGGCTTCATGCTGTCGCCCATGACCGACATGCCGAAGAAGATCAGCCCCAGACCCAGCAGGCCCGCGCCCTTCTGACGGGTGTCCTCGGCCTTGCCGACGAACATCATGCCGAAGCCCACCGCGATCATCAGCAGCGCGTACTTGGTGACCTTGAAGGCCACGATCTGGGCGGTGATGGTCGTGCCGATGTTGGCACCCATGATGACGCCGATGGACTGGGTCATCGACATCAGTCCGGCGGTGATGAAGCCGACCACCAGCACCGTGGTCACCGACGACGACTGGATGATGGCGGTGACGAAGGCCCCGGTCACGACCCCCATGAAGCGGTTGGTGGTGAGGCGGGCCAGGATGTCCTTCATGCGCGGGCCGGCCACGGCCTTCAGGGCATCGGCCATCTGCTCCATGCCGAAGAGGAACAGCGCCAGCCCCCCGAGCAGGCCCATCAGCAGGGAGAAGACCTCCAGCTCCGCAGCGGCCCCGGTCACGAGGAGACCTGGTCCGAGGGCCGCTTGACGATGGCCACGGGCACCGGGCAGAGCCGGGCGATGCGCTCGGCCTTGGAGCCCAGCCGCAGCCGGTCGAGACCCGTGCGACCGTGGCTGCCGACCACCACGAGCTGGGCGTCGAGCTCATCGGCGACCTCGATGACCCGGGCCACCGGCAGGCCGACGGCCATGCGGGTGGCGGTGTGGGGCAGGTCGTGGAGCACCGCGGCGTTGTCGGCCAGGAAGTCTTCGAAGCAGGACCGGGCCTGGTCTTCCATCGTGCGCAGCATGTCGTCGGTGTGGGCGCCGCGGTAGTAGCCGGGTGCCGCGGCCGGGTCGTGCACGACATGGAGGATCACCAGCGGCACCCCGAAGGCCGAGGCTGTGCGGGCCCCCCACGCCAGGGCGAGCTGAGAGTGCTCGGACAGGTCCACCGCCACCAGGACGGGTCCCGCGTGCTCCACCAGGGTCGTCATCACTTGCTCCGGGTCTTCTTCTTGCTCAGGCCCTTGGGCTTGCGCCGCTTGAGCCGGGTGGCGCCCTTCTGGCGCCGGCGAGCCCAGCGGATGAACGCGTCCTGGGAGCTCCGCTCTTCGTCCGCGGTCTCCGGCTGGCGCTGGACGTACGTGCCGTCCGACTGCATGTCCCAGGCGGCCCGGCGATCGGCGAGCTGGGCGTCGAGGAATTGCCGCAGATCCGCCCTGAGCTCGGGGTTCTCGACGGGCGTCATCGCCTCGACCCGGCTGTCCAGGTTGCGCTTCATGATGTCCGCACTGCCGATGTAGTACTCCTCGTCGCCGCCGTTGCGGAAGTAGACCAGCCTGGCGTGCTCCAGGAAGCGGCCGACGATGCTGATCACCTTCACGCTCTCCGTGAGTCCCTTCAGCCCCGGCCGGAGCCGACAGGTGTCCCGGATGATGAGGTCGATCGGGACCCCGCCCCGACCTGCGTGGTACAGGGCCCGCGTGACGTCGACGTCCTCGAGTGCGTTGGCCTTGATCTGGATCAGCGCCTCCTCACCGGCTCGGTGGTGCCTGAGCTCGCGCTCGATCTTGGAGATCAAGGCGCTCTTCATCAGCTTGGGGGCGACCAGCAGCTTCCGGTAGCGGCGGCTCGGGGCGTAGCCGGTGGTCAGGTAGTTGAAGAGCTCCGTGAGGTCACGGCCGATGTCGTCGTCGCAGGTCAGCAGGCCCATGTCCGTGTAGAGCCGGGCGGTGCCTGCGTGGTAGTTGCCGGTGCCGATGTGGGCGTACCGGGTGAGGCCCGAGTAGTCCTGGCGCACCACGAGGGTGGTCTTGCAGTGGGTCTTCAGCCCGACCACGCCGTAGGTCACGTGGATGCCGACCTGCTCCAGCCGGTCGGCCCAGCGGATGTTGGCGGCCTCGTCGAATCGGGCCTTGAGCTCCACGACCACGGCGACCTGGACCCCGTTGCGGGCCGCGTCGATGAGGTGCTCGATGATGCGGGTCTGAGCCGAGGTCCGGTAGAGGGTCATCTTGATGGCACGGACCTTGGGATCGTGGCTCGCCTCCCGCACGAAGCGCTCCACCGAGGTGGAGAAGGACTGAAAGGGGTGGATCAAGAGGATGGAGCCGGTGTCGCGGATGACGTGGAAGATGCTCCGGTCGTCCACGAACTCCGGGTGCTCGTAGGGGGCGTGGCTCTCCAGCCGCAGCTCGGGGCGATCCAGGATCGCCAGCTCCATGAGGTCCCGGAGCCCGTGCATGCCGTTGGTCTCGAAGACGTCGGCTTCCTGGTCGAGGCCGAGCTCCGCTGCCAGCCAGCCCCGGTGGAAGGCCCCCATCTCCGCCGCGATCTCCAGGCGCACGATGGGCGCGAACTTCCGGTCCCGCAGCTCGGACTTGATCATCGCCATCAGGTCGTCGGCCTGCTCCTCGTCCCGCTCCGTGTTGGCGTTGCGAGTGGCCCGGAACAGGGCACAGCTCTCGATCTCCATGTCCGGGAAGAGCACGTCGAGGTTGTCGGCGATGACGTCCTCGACGAGCACGAAGCGGCGGCCGGGCTCCAGGGCCACGAAGCGCGGCGCTCCCGCGCCGACGGGCACCTTGGTGCGGGCCAGCAGCTTCTTCTGGTCTCCCGGGTAGTGCAGGGTGACCAGCAGGTTCAGGGACAGGTTCGAGACGAAGGGGAACGGGTGGGCCGGATCCACCGCCTGGGGTGTGATCAGGGGGTAGATGTTCTCCAGGAAGTGCTCGCGGAGCCGCAGGCGTTGGGCCTCGTCGAGCTCCGAGGTGCGCTGGAGGTGGATGTCCTCTGCTGCCAGGCACGCCACCAGGTGCGGCAGCAGGGCCTGCTCCCGTCGCCGCAGCTGGTGGATCTGCACGTAGCACTCGTCGATCTGTTCCTGGGGGGTGCGGCCGTCTACCGACAGGGCGTGGAGCTCGGCGCCGACCTGTTGCTTGAGGCCGCCGATGCGCTTCATGAAGAACTCGTCCAGGTTCGAGCCCACGATGGACAGGAACTTGAGCCTGTCCAACAGCGGCGTGCGGGGATCCTCGGCCTCGTGCAGGACCCGGCCGTTGAACTCCAGCCAGGTCAGCTCGCGGTTCAGGTAGAGCTCGGTGTTGGACAGGGACGGTCGGCCCTTGGGGTCGGTCTTCAGCTGCTCGCCGGGCGCGGCCGGTGGCGGCGGCTCCGGGGGGCGGTCTGGTCCGGGCTCGAGGTGCGACGCGCCCTCGGTGAGCACAGCGGTGGCTCCTGCTCGATCTTGCATGAAGGCCTCCTGGACCGCGGGGTGGCGGCTGCCTGGAAGGTGGGCCGGCCGTGCTGCCGTCCGGATCAAGCTACTGCCCGGAGGCCGCCTCTCGAGGAGGGCCGTGCCCGCGGCGATGGCTCGGATCGCCCGTGGAACCCGCTCCCAGGGTCGATCGCGGCCAGGGTGCAGCGGATGGCGGCGCAACGATCCGCTGCACCCCCGGGCTGGTCCCGCCCCCCTCGCGGCTTCGGGGGCGCCGAAGCCCCTTGCAGCCGCATCCGGGCGCCAGGTGGCGGATGCGGAACCGGTAGACAGAGATCGTGCACCCGAACCCGAGGACGCCCATGAGCGTTGACATGCTGACTCAGATCAGAGGCATTGGTGCCGTCACCGCCCGGCGGCTGATGGATGCTGGCATCACGACCCCCACCGAGCTCGCCGAGGCCGAGCTCTCCCACCTCACGGCCCTGCCCGGGGTCTACCCGGGGCGGGCCTTGCGGCTGCAGGACGCGGCGCGGGAGCTGCTGGCGAGTCTGGGGGAGGCCGCCGCCGAGGCCGAGGAGGCCGAGGCCGAGACCCCGCCGGAGGCCGCGGAGGAGGCCGCGGAGGAGGCCGCCGCCGA
>CAYFPX010000090.1:11172-28895 GCA_964344945.1 uncultured Enterobacterales bacterium | reverse complement strand
CCGGTGGGGTACCAGGAGAGGGTGAGGTCGAGGTCTTGGGAGGCGCCGGAGGTGGCGATGCGCTCGGGTCGGCCGTAGTCGTCGAGCACCAGGGTCTCGGTGACGCCGTTGGCGTAGGTGAGCGACGCAGGCCGACCGTCGGGCAGATACGAGGCGTCGGTGAGGACGGAGTGGGCGGTGGTGCTGCCGTCGGTCTCCGTGACCACGAGACGGACGTCCTCGGCCCGGTGCCCCGGACCGTAGGTCGTGAGGATCTCGAAGGTCCGACCCCCGAAGTCCAGGGTCTGGGAGGCCAGGTTGCCGTCGGAGTCGAAGGACTGGTCGAGGTCGGCGACCAGCCCGGCGGCGAGCTCGGCGCCGGTGCGGCGGGTGGCCACGACCCGACCGCCTGCGTCGTAGGAGAGCTGCTCGGCACCGGCTTCGTCCTCGACCGTGCTGACCCGGCCCTCGGCGTTGGCGCTGGTGAACCCGGTCAGGCCCGGGACGACGTCGCCGTCGTAGGTCCAGGTGAAGTCCGGCGCGGCGACGGGGGCGCAGTCCGAACCGTAGGTGAGGCTCGACAGGCGCCCGCGGGAGTCGTGGTCGGAGACCGTGTAGTCGCCGTTGTCGTCCCACTCGCAGTGCACGCGACCCGCGGCGTCGCGCAGGAAGACCCGCCCCCCGCTCTGCCAGTCGCTGAAGTACCAGGTCCGGCCGGCCTGGTCGGCGTAGGTCAGCTGCTGCAGGACTGTGCCGCTGGCGTCCAGCACATCGACCAGCTGGCCGGTCAGGGTGGAGGAACCCACCCCGAGCGCCTCGAGGGTGACGCCGTCCGGCGGGGTGACCAGGGCGGCGCTGCCGTAGCTGTCGACCGTGGTGGTCGTGTCGTAGCTGCCCGCATCGGTCTGGGTGATGTCGGGCCAGGTGTAGTCGGTGCTCGAGGAGAGGGTCCCGCCCGCACCGTCGGCCTGGGTCACCTGGGTGGCTCGGCCCAGGATGTCGTAGGTGGTCTCGGTGTAGCCGCCGGCCGTGCCGGAGTGCGGCAGGTAGGACTTGTCGACCCGGTTGAAGCCGTCGTGCTCCTGCTCCGTGTAGGCGGACGCGCCGGTGCCGTTGGTGGACTCGGTGCCGGCGAGCCTGCCGAGGCCATCGTACGTGTAGGTACTCACGGTCCTGCCCACCCGCTCGGTGACGGTGGGCGGCGAGGCGGTGAGGTCGTAGTCCAGCGTGCGCTTTGGGCCGACCGGCGGCTCCGACTGGACCAGGCGACCGCCCTTGTCGTAGCGGAAGCTGGTGGTCTGGCCGTTGGCGTCGGTCATCGAAGTGACCACCCCCGACGAGTGCACCACCGCCGTGAAGTCGGTGGTCCAACCACCGGACCCGTTGGAGAAGGCCTCGCCTGAGCGGGTCCCGCGGTCGAAGTCCAGCCGCTGCTCCCACGCGCCGCCGTGGTCGAGCTCGACCTGGAGCTCGCCGGAGCCCGGCACCGAGTAGCTGTAGGTGACGTACTCGTCGGACGAGGGGTTGGTGTCGGCGACACCATCGCCGTCGGTGTCGGCCTGGCCCTGGACGGGGCGGTCGACCCGGGTGACCCACCCGACCTCGCCGCTCGCCGTGCTGTAGGTGGTGGTGGTGTGGCTGTGGGTCGACGCCAGGGTCCCGCTGCCGTCGGACTGGCCCACCTGCTGCTCGCCCGGCAGGCGGACCAGGTTCCAGCCCTCCAGCGCCGGCTCCGACGCCCAGGCCCACGTGGTCTGTGTCTCGAGCCCGTAGTAGCGAGCCCCCGACGAGGTCGAGAAGTAGGGCTGGTAGATGACGTCGAGCTGAGACGCCAGGTTGCCGTACTGGTCGTAGGCCCCGGCGCTCGACTCGCCGTACCAGGTCCAGAGCTTGTACTCCGAGCTGGACGTGGCCCGGTCCTCGAACTCGAGCACATAGGTCGGGACCGGCTTCGACGCGCCGTAGTCCCAGTTCTGGTAGGGGTTGTAGGCGACCGCGGAGCTGAGCAGCACGCGGTTGGTGTTGTAGGAGGACGCTCCGGAGTCGGTGTAGTCGGTGTAGGTCCAGCGGGTCGGAGTGGACTCTCCCGCGTCGGTCCAGACCGTCTGCAGCGGGAGCCCCAGCCAGTCCGAGGTGCACGCGTTGCGGACGACCCCCCCGATCTCCGTGTAGCAGAAACTGCCATAGTAGTGGTCGACGGTGCTTCCCCCGGGCTGGTTCACCCGGGTGATGCGGTAGTCGGAGTCGGCGGTGATGACGCCGTAGGTGGGGTGGCCGGCGTTGTAGTCGTCGAACTCGTAGGTCCACTGCCAGGAGGTGCTCGCGTCCTGGTAGACCGTCCGCGAGTCGACGACGCGGATCTCGAGGATGTCCTCACCCCAGACCACGTCGAAGTCGGCCAGGACCTCGACGGTGTCGTAGGTGTAGTCGACCCACCCCCCGGTGGGCAGCGCCACCTCGGTGAGCTCGTCGTAGGTCCCGGCGTAGTCGTAGGAGGTCGTCTCGCTGTTCGGATCGGTGACGCTCGTCTCGCCGACGGATGCCCGGGGCTGGACGAGGGCGTGACCCGAGCCACCGACTGCGACGACGGAGACCCCGAGCAGTGGCCCGGCGCCAGCGAGTCCTGCAACGACGACGACGACGACTGCGACGGACGCGTCGACGAGGACTCCCTGGACGCCCGGACCTGGTTCGTGGACGGCGACGGCGACGGCCACGGTGTCTCCCTGCTCACCCAGATCGCTTGCGACCCACCCAGCGGCTATGCCGCGACCGACGACGACTGCGACGACCACCACGCCGAGGCCTCGCCCTCCGGGGTCGAGGTCTGCGACGGCCTGGACAACGACTGCAGCGGGGTCGCCGACGGCGCGGACGCCCTGGACGCCACCGACTGGTTCCAGGACGGCGACGGCGACGGCCACGGCGACCCGATCCTGCTCACGCGCGCCTGCGACGCCCCGGTGGGCTTCGTGGCGGGAGACCAGGACTGCGACGACGCCGACCCCGCGATCAGCCCCGACGCCACCGAGGTCTGCAACGACAGCGTGGACAACGACTGCGACGGTGGCCCAGGCAGCTGCCGGCTCCAAGGCACCTGGACCCTCGACGACGCGGACCAGGCCTGGTGGGGCAACGGCTCGGGCAGCGAAGGCGAGTCCCTGAGCTACGGCGAGCAGGACTACATGGGCGTGGGGCCTGGCGCGCAGGCCGGCACCGCCGTGGCCGTGGTCGACCTGGACGGCGACGGCCTGGCCGAGGTGGTGGTAGGCGCCCCTCTGGAGCTCGTGGACTTCGACGAGGAGTGGCTCGAGGCGCTGGATCCGGACGATGACGGCTACGCCGAGGGCCGGTGGTGCGACGACGGCGACCAGGCCGGGGGCGCGATCTACGTGGTGCCCGGCCAGGTCACGGACGCCTCGGGGCCCTTCGGCACCGCGCCGGGCCCGGAGGCGCGACTCGAGGAAGAGGCGGCCAGCTGGTGGACCGGGGAGCCCACCGCCCGGGATGGCGACTGCGCCTACCAGGTGGGCGTGGGCCGGTCCCTGGTGCTCGCTGATCTGGACGGAGACGGGGTCCAGGACCTGGTGGCCGGCATGCCCGCCTACAACGACGGCTGGACCGACGAGGGTGACGACGGCGGGGCCGTGGCCCTGGCTTTAGGCCCCTTCAGCACAGGGTCGGTGTCGTGGGACGCCCTGTTGGCCGCGCCCGAAGGCGGGCTCGCCCTCGGCGCGGCCCTGGCGTCGGCGGACCAGGACGCGGACGGCAGCATCGAGCTCCTGCTGGGCGCACCAGGTGGCGCCGGTCGCACGGTCCTGGTCCCTGGCACGGGCTGGGGCGTCGACGAGGTCCTGGGCACGGACCTGGCCTGGCTCGATGGCGACGGCGAGGAGACTCTGGGCGAAGCCGTGGCGATGTGCGACCTGGTGTCCTCGGGCGGCGGCAGCCCCGACGGTCTGCCAGACCTGGTCCTCGGCGCACCCATGGCGGACGACGGGGGTGCGGCCTCCGGCGCTGTCTACGTGCTCGCGGGACCGGTGACCGGCTCAGGTGCGGTCGCCGACGAGGCGGCCCTACGCATCACCGGAGAGGATGACGACGACCTGGCCGGGACCGCGCTCGCCTGCGCAGATCTGGACGGAGACGGCACCCAGGACCTGCTCGTCGGTGCCCCTGGTGCCGAGCAGGGTGACGGCGCGGTCTACGGCCTCCTGGGCCCCCTCGGCGCCGGAGAGCTGGACCTGGCCTCGGCCGACCTGATCCTCCGGGGCGAGGCCTCGGCAGCGCAGGGGCTCGGCGCGGCCCTCGCGGCGAGCGGCGACCTCGACGGGGACGGGGTCCTGGACGTGGTCCTGGGCGCCACCGACGACGACGAGAACGGCTCCGACGGCGACTACGCGGCGGGTGCGGTCTGGCTGGTCTACGGCCCGGTGACCGCCAACCTCCAGCTCCCGGTGTCCGGCGACGCCGGCGCCAAGCTCCTGGGTAGTGACTGGGACGACCACGCCGGCGCTGCGCTGGCCACCGGCGCCGACGTCAACGGCGACGGCGTCGACGACCTGCTGATCGGCGCACCCCGGGCCGACGATCCCGACGGCACCTGGAGCGCCTCGGTGGAGGAGCTCCGCTGCAGCAAGGCCAGCGAAGGCGGCTGCACCGACCCCCCTGGGGGCGCCTACCTCGTGCTGGGCCGCGGGCTCTGAGGAGAAGACATGACCGCAACCTGGATCACGCTCACCGTCCTGCTCGCCTGCAGCGACTACGGCTTCTTCCCCAACTATGAGCGCGTGATGGAGGTCGAGGACCTCGACGAGGACGGCTACGCGGCCGACGTGGACTGCGCGCCCGACGACCCGGACGTGCACCCGGGCGCCGCCGAGGTGCCCTACAACGGTGTGGACGACGACTGCGACCTCAGCACCCTCGACGACGACCTGGACCGCGACGGCTTCGGCCATGCCGACGACTGCGATGACACGACCTCGCGGCTCGCCCCGGACCGGACCGAGCGCTGTGGTGGCCTCGACGAGGACTGCGACGGCCGGATCGACGAGCACGCCGGCGACACCTGGTTCGCCGACGAGGACAGCGACGGCTTCGGCGACCCCGAGTCCTCGCGCCGCGCCTGCAACCAGCCGGCCGACCACGTCGCGACCGCCGCGGACTGCGACGACACCGACGCGGCGGTCCACCCCGGCGCCCCCGAAGCCTGCACCGCCGCCGACGAGGACTGCGACGGCGCCATCGACGAGGGCCTCGACCAGAGCTGGCTCCTGGATGCAGACGGCGACGGCTTCGGCGACCCGGACGCCCCGGTCTCCGCCTGCGAGCCTGGCGACACTCTCGTCGCCGACGCCACGGACTGCGACGACCTGGCCGCCGCCGTACACCCGGGAGCGAGCGAGACCTGTGACGCCAGCGACCAGGACTGCGACGGTGTGGTCGACGAGTCCGCCGTCGACGCCGCCACCTGGTTCCCGGACGAGGACGGCGACGGCCACGGCGAGCCCGGCTACCCCTGGACCGACTGCGACGGCGGAGCCATCTGGGTCTCGACCGCCACGGACTGCGACGACCAGGACCCAGGGATCCACTCCGATGCCGAGGAGCGCTGCGACGGCCGGGACAACGACTGCGATGGCCTGACCGACGGCTCCGACGCCGTCGACCCTACGACCTGGTACACCGACGCTGACGCCGACGGCCATGGCCTGGACACCGACTCGGTCGAAGCCTGCGACCTGCCGGGCGGCTACGCCGCAGCCGCCGGCGACTGCGACGACACCCGCAGCGACGTGAACCCCGACCAGTCCGAGCTCTGCAATGACGGCGCCGACAACGACTGCGACGGCACCGACAACGGCTGTACCCTCACCGGCGAGCTGAGCCTGGCCGACGCGGACCAGGCCTGGTTCGCCGCGACCTTCGGTGGGGCGCTCTCGGTGGTCGCGGGCCCCGGCGACCTCGACGGAGACGGGCTCCCCGACCTGGTCTTCGGCGTGCCCGAAGAAGCCGTGATGCTGGACCCCGCCACCTTCGCCGTGCCGTACTCCGGCGCCTGCGGCGACACGACCAGCGATGGCCTGCTCGAGCAGCGGGTCGGAGCCGCCTATGTCGTGCTCAGCGACGGCGGCTCCGTCACCGGCCCCTACGGCCACCTGGGCACCTCCTACGGTCGCCTGGACGAGGTCGCCGACGCCTGGCTGTACGGCGAGGGCAGCCTGGACACCACGGTGACCTGTGAGTTCGGCGATCTGCTCGGCAGTGCCGTGGTCGGCGCCGACCTGGACGGCGACGGCTTCCAGGACCTGGTCGTGACCGCCACGGAGCACGACCACGACCTCATGGACGACGAGGAGGAGGGCGGCGCCGCCTACGTGCTCTACGGGCCACTCGGCTCGGGCGAGCTGACCTACGACGCCAAGCTCTACGCCACCGTCGACGGCACGGCCGCGGGCCGCAGCGCCGCCGCCGGCGACACCCAGGGCGACGGCCTGGCCGAAGTCGCCATCGGCGGCACGGGGGGCTCCGGAGGCAACACCTTCCTGGTCGGCGGCAGCACCGCTCGCGCGAGCGGCGAGTCGGTGTTCACCACGGTCGCCAGCCGGATCCGCGGGGAGAAGAGCGGGGACTGGGCCGGCGCCGCCCTGGCGTTCTGCGACCTGGGTGCGCCCGACGGCACCGGACCCGACGGCCTGGACGACCTGGTCGTGGGCGCCCCCGGCTGGGACGACGACCGCGGTGGGGTCGGCGTGCTGTTCAGCCCCCAGTCCGTTGAGACCTACCAGGATCTCGACGAAGAGGCGGCCGTGTGGATCGAGGGCCTGGACGAAGACGACCTGCTCGGCACTGGCCTGGCCTGCCTGGACCTCGACGGCGACGGGAGCCAGGACCTGGTCACCACCACCCGGGGCACGGACACCGAGAGCGAGTACGTGCCCGAGGTCCTGGTGTTCCTGGGACCCCTCTCCCCGGGCACCCTCGCGGCCGAGGCCGCGGACCTGGTGATCAGCGGCGAGCTGGAGACCGGCACCACGGGCAGCGGACTCCCCGACGTCGCCCTGGCCCCGGCTGGGGACGTCAACGGCGACGGCCACCAAGACCTGATCCTGGGCCGCCACGGCCACGACCCCACGGGAGACCACGTCGACGCCGATGCCCGCCCCGGCGCCGCCTGGGTGCTGTACGGCCCGATCACCGGCGACATCACCCTGCCGGTCGCCGAGGACGCGGGCTTCAAGCTGCTCGGCGACGACAGCGACGACGAAGCCGGCGTCGGCGTGGCCCCAGTGGGCGACCTGAACGGCGACGGCTTCGACGACCTGGTTGTGGCCGCCCGCCAGGGCGACGACCCGGGCGGGTCCTGGGACCCCGACGGCACCGGCGGTGGCTGCACGCGGACCGACGACGCCTGCTGTACCCCGCCAGCGGGCGCCGCCTACGTCATCTACGGCAGAGGTCAGTGATCACGGCCGCCCGCCGGAGAACGGTCCGACCTCGTCAGTCGATGCGCTGGGCCCGGTAGAGCTGGGTGGTGGAGTCGTCGAACTGCAGGCGCCACACGGGCTCCCCTCCGCCGGCGGGAAGCTCGGCCACGAAGGAGCTGGCGCTGGTCCCGGCGCCCGCGCAGTGGTCGCAGTGACCGGAAGCGACCAGCACGCCGCCATCGGTGAGCCAGTCGGCGCCGCCGCCGATGGGCTCGTGCCAGCCGGGCTCGGACCAGGTCCAGGACAGGCGGGCCTCGAGGGTGTCCTCGTCGATGTCGTAGACGCCGACCCGGGTGGGAGTGTCGCCGTCCCGGTCGTCGCCGTTGTCGAAGACGACCAGGCCGTGCTCGGACCAGTCGGGGTCGTGCTGGCCGGAGAACCAGTCCGCCGGGTCGCCAGGCCCGTGGCCCTCGCGGAGCTCGAAGTCGCCGTCGGCCCCGAGGATCCAGTCGAGCCCGCCGGTCTCCACGTCCAGGCGGAGGATCTGGCTGGTGGCCTTCAGGCTGACGAGCAGGTCGTCGCCGTCGCGGGTGGGAGCGACGGCGTTGGCGTGGAAGGCGTCGGATCGGCCCGGGTAGGGCACGAGCTCACCGGCGTCGACGGCGTCCTGGGAGTCCCAGGACCAGAGCAGCTCCCCGGTCTCTGGATCGAGCTCTTCGAGCCGCACGCCCAGGATCGCCTCGCCATCCGGGTCTTCGTTGTCGGTGTCGACGAGGGAGAGCACGGTGTCGTCGCTGGTCAGGGCGGTGTCGTGGTGGCTGCCCCAGCGAGGGTCGGCCCGCCAGAGGGTGGCGCCGCTCTGGTCGACCCGGCGTGCGGTCGCCGCGCCGCCGATCAGCACGGTGCCGTCGTCCTGCCAGGTGGCGTCGACGTCGATGGACCCGCTGTGGCCGTCGAGGCTCAGGGCCCAGACCGGGTTGCCCCGGGGGTCGAAGAGGACCAGGCCGTGCTGGCTCCCGCCGGCGCCGACGGCGAGGTTCACCAGGGTGTGGCCGCTGGCCTCCCCGGAGACGGTGTAGGGCGGTAGCCAGGACGGCGGATCCACTTCATCGAAGGTCCAGGTGTCCGAGTCATCGGCAGGGGCCTGGCAGGCGACGGCGGGAAGGAGGAGGACGAGGAAGGCGCGTGGTGTCATGCCCGCTGCCCTGGCAAGGACCGGTCCCGAGTCCTCGATCGTTCTCCCGTCCCGCTTCACGTCCCTGGCTGCCGGGGGGATCCGTCCACCCGTCGACACCCCCTGTCGGTCAACCGGCGGCCCGGGCTTCCCCCTCGCGCACGTGCGTGTAGATTGCTCGGGTCCTCTCGGGAGAACGCCCATGTCCTTGCAGCACCAGCACGCTCCCGAGACCGACACCGCCAGCACGCCAGGCGGAGGAGCCGTGGCCTCGGGCGGGCTTGCCGCACAGAACCTCCACGGCAACCAGGCCCTGCTGGAGCAGCTGAACAGCAGCGGCGAGCAGGACCCCGAAGCGAGCATCTACAACGGCATCGACTCGGAGACCCCGGGGGTCCGGGCAGGCACCGAGCGCTACACCGTGCGCCGGGGCGACACCCTCAGCGGCATCGCTCGCCGCGCCGGTCACCGAGGCAACTGGCAGGAGCTCTACAACCTCAACCGGGACCTCATCCTCGACCCCGACGAGCTCGAGATCGGCTGGAACCTGGTGCTGCCCGAGGGCTGGTCCCTGAGGGGCTCGGTCGACGACCCGGACCTGCTCACCGGCGACCCGCTCGCCCTGGCGAACACGGAGTACGCGGACCCGGACATCGGCATGGCGGTCCAGGTGGGCGCCGACGGCTCGGAGACCACCGTCGAAGGCCACACCGCGGGCGCGGAGGTCGAAGGCGAGCGCAAGGTGCGCATCGTCGCGGACTTCGGCGGTGCCATCGAGTTCGAAGGCGACGGCACCCCGGCCGAGGCAGACCTCTTCGTCGACGACCCGGCCGGCCAGACCATCGAGCGCCAGCGCGGCACGGTCGCTGCGCCGACCACCTTCCGCACCGCCGACCACGACGACATGTTCATCGACGGGCGCCCCCACGTGGAGGACGTCCGCCAGGGTGGCATCGGCGACTGCTTCGAGCAGGCCGACCTGCTCGGCATCGTGAACCAGGACCCGGACCAGATCGGCCGGATGATGTCCTACGAGGGCGAGCGGGCCACGGTCGAGCTCTACCGGGAGGAGGGCGGCGTGCGGGTGCCCACCTCGGTGGTGGTCACGAACGACCTGATGGTGAAGAGCGACGACCTGGACGACCTCAAGGGCGCCAGCCTGCGCCTGGCCAACGCCCCTTCGAGCACCCTCTGGTTCGCCGAGATCTACGGCGCCCAGCTGGAGATCACGAAGCACGAGGAGTTCGAGTGGGCCCTCTGGGCGCCCCTGCTGGAGAAGGCCTACGCCCGCTTCGCCGAGCAGTACGGCAAGTACGGCGACGCCGCGGCCCAGCCTTCCGGCTCCGGCTACGACGAGATCAACGGCGGCAAGGCCCGACACGTGATGCCGGTCTTCTACGGCGACCAGGTCACGGACAAGGACGCCGACTGGATCGAATTCGAGCCCGGCGACGACATCGTGGCGGAGAACCGGGACAACATCGAGACCCTGCTGTTGTTCGACGAGAACACGGACGACACCACCGGCGAGCAGCACTTCCTGTCCTTCAAGATCGGCGACGAAGACGCCCTGGAGCGCTGCAAGGCCCTGGTCGAGGCCGTGCTCGACATCCACGATCCGCCCTGGTGGGGCCTCTTCGACACCTTCGGACCGGCCCTGACGGACCTCAAGGCCGCTCTGGACACCTGGGACGCCGACCGCACCGACGCCAACCGAGACGTGGTGATCACCAAGGCCACCGCGGTCCAGGCCCCCGGCACCCACGACGAACTCTGGGACGCAGCGGCGGAGCCGGTGGTCGGCCACCTCGGTGAGAACCTGGGCATCGTGATCAACATCGGCTCCGACAACAGCCCGGGCCGGCGCATGGTCTACAGCTCCCACCAGTACAACCTGAAGGCCATCCACTGGGCCTTCACCTCCGCCCCGCCGACCACGCTGAGCTCGGGCACCCTCGACGCCTGCCTGCCATTCATCGATGAGGTTGGGACCCGGCTGGAGATCGAGAACCCCCACGCCCGGAATGAGCCCGATCTCGACGGCTCCGGGCCCACCGACGGCGCCAACGACGGGCGCTTCGACATGTCCCTGGACTCGGCCTTCCGGAATTTCTCCTGGCTCGAGGCCACGGTGGTCGACCACACCGCCACGCCCTGATGGTCCCAGGAACCCTCTCGCTGCTGCTCGCCTGCCACCTCGGCGCCGGCGACCCCGTGGCCGCGGGAGATGCCCCCGATGGAGACTCCGTGCGCTACGACGTCCGCAGCACCAGCGATCTGAAGTCCCCCCTCGGCGCGGCCTTCCGGTCTGCCCGAGAGGGTGGCGCCACCGTCTTCGAGGTGGTGCTCGCGCCCGGGGTCTACGAGGGCCGCAAGGTGAGCCTGAAGGACCCGGAGGCGGTCCTGGTGGTGCGAAGCGCTGGCCCGGAGCCAGCGATCCTGCGCAAGAGTCGCTTGAGCCTCCAGGCGGCCGAGGTCGAGCTGCGGGGTCTGGTGATCGAGGGCTGGTCCGGCGACGAGGCCGCGGTCGACGTGCAGGTCTCTCGGGAGCTGCGGGTGATCGGCACCACGGTGCGGCAGGTGGCCTTCCGCGGAGAAGACGGGGAGCACGCCGCGCCCGTGACGGTGGCGCTCTCCAAGCCGGCGGCCGCGTCTCGGGTGCACATCGAGGACAGCTGGTTCGTCGACAACCGCTGGGACACCGGCGGTGCCCTGTTGCGGGTGGCGGCGCGGCCGGGAGGCCAGGGAACGCTCTCGCTGTCCGGGGTGGGCTTGCTCCGAAACGGGGTGCAGACCCTGATCGACGCGCGGGGGCTCGCCGCGGTTCAGCTGGCCGGCGTTGCCGCGGCGGAACCCGTGGTGGACCACCTCCTGTGGGTCCCGGACGCAGACACCGCCATCACCGTGGCCGACAGCGCCATCGCCCTCGGTGGAGGGGGTCCCTGGCTGCGCAGGACCGCGAACCCGGACCACGGCGATGCCCCGCTGACCCAGCCGACCGAGGAGCGCTCTGTCGTCCAGACCGGGCGAGCTGTGGAGGTCCCAGGCGAGCCAGACCTGGCGGCGCTCGCCGAGGCTGTGCGCGCTCCGTAGGGGCTCGCCGAGCAGGGGGAAGAGGACCACTGCGGCTCCCGGTGCGGTTCGCCCGGGAGCATCGGCCCGAGGTGGGCCCGGGTCTCGCTACCGGAGCCGCGGCCGCCGTAGCGGTTCGGTGGGCTCGTCGTCCGCGAGCACGATCGGCAGCGCGACCTCGGTGGGCTCTTCGTCGGCCAGGCGGTGACGCAGGCGATCGCTGGCGTCGGGATCGGTGGACACGCGGCTGGCGATGGCGACGCGGATGCGGTCTCGGATGGCGTTCAGGTCCTTCACAGCGGGACTCCGTCGAGGGAGCCACCCTGTCACGGAGTGGGCGGGGTCTGCAGGCATTCCTGAGGGGCAACCCCAGGGATGACACCGAAGCGACTCATTCGGGCGAGTCGAGCGCCAGGGCGAGGGTGAGAAGGAGGAGGAGCGTCGACACGGTGTCGGGGGACGGGCCTCCACGGAGACTCAGCGGCTCCAGTAGCTGCAGTACATGTGCTCACAGTCGACGTGGAGCTCGCCGCCGCTGACGATCACCGAGGCACAGTGGTCGTACTGGAAGGTCGTCGCGGCGCCGGGCTGGTTCGCGTTCGTGCGGATGTCCAGGTTGTGGGCAAGGCCGGAGAACTCGTCGGTGCTGCAGCTCTCGAGGCGCTCGAGGCCGGGCACGGTCTCGATCTCGTCACCGGGGGCGAGGGTGCCGACGCTCTCGCCGTCGAGGAAGACCAGGTAGGCGGTCTCGTCGCAGTTGAGGACCTCGAGGAAGCAGGTCTCGTCGTCGGATCCGTCGCCCAGGGTCAGGGAGGCGTCGACGTCGAGGCGACCGCAGGACAGCAGGAGCAGGCTGACCAGCATCACAGGCCCTCCCCGCCGAGGATGAGGTAGACGGCGGCGGCGGCGGCGGCGCCATCGTCGTCGCCCGGAGCGCCGACCAGGAGCTCGGGGAAGCCGTCGCCGTCCTGGTCGCCGAGGCCTGCACCGCCGCCAGCCTGGTCGCTGGCGGACTCTCCCACCAGCTTCACGGCGAATTCGTCGGCGGTGTAGGTGCCTGCGAGGGGCCCGAAGAACAGGTAGGCCGCGCCTGCGCTCGAGCCGCCGGCGTCGTGTCCCGGGGAGGAGAGCAGGATGTCGTCGTGGCCGTCGGCGTCGATGTCGCCGACGCCGTCGACCAGGGTGCCCAGGTCGTCGCTGCTGTTCTCGCCGGTGACCACCGCGTCGGCGATGGTGAGGTCGCCGCTGCTGGTCACCGGTCCCAGGATCAGGAAGCCCGCCCCGGAGTTGGAGGCGCCGACGTCGGAGTCGGGCACACCCACCAGGAAGTCCATGTAGCCGTCGTTGTTGGTGTCCCCGGCCCCGGCGACCGAGGTGCCGGCGTCGTCCGAGGAGTTCACCCCCGTCAGGGTCACGGCGGCGTCGGCGAGATCGCCCGGCCCGGTCACGGGACCCAGGACCAGGTAGGCGGTGCCGCTGTCGCTGCCGCCGGCGTCGTTGTCCGGGGCGCCGGCGAGCACGTCGTCGAAGCCGTCGCCGTCGACGTCGCCCACCCCTGCGACGGCGATGCCGGCGTCGTCGCCGCTGTTCTCGCCGTTGAGGGTGTAGCCGGCGTCGCTGAGCGAGGTGCTGTCGGTGATCGGGCCGTAGATGAGGGTCACGGCGCCAGCAGAGGAGCCGCTGCCGTCGGCGCCGAAGGAGCCGACCACGAGATCGGGCACGCCGTCGGCGTCGACGTCGCCGGCGAGGTCCATCGCATAGGCCGCTCGGTCTCCGGCAGCGTCGCCGATGATCTCGACGTCCGCGGCGTTCAGGGTGAGGTCGCCGGTGGTGGGTCCGTAGATCACGTAGACCATGCCCAGGTCCTGGTCGACGAGGTCTTCGTCCTTGCCGTCGGCGCCGATGGCGAAGTCGTCGAAGCCGTCGCCGTCCTGGTCGCCGAGGCTGGTGACGCTGCGGCCGGCCCAGTTGTTCTGGGCGGTGCCTTCGTAGGTGCGGTCGGCGTCGGCGAGGGACCCGGAGGTCAGCGGCCCGAAGACCAGGAAGGCCTTGCCCACTTCGTTGTTGGACAGGGTGTCGGTCTCCCAGGCACCGATGAGCAGGTCGTCGACGCCGTCGCCGTCTACGTCGCCGGCGTTGTCCAGAGCGAAGCCAGCCTGGCCGTTGGCGGTGTCGCCCCAGAGCTTCACGTCGGCGTCGCTGAGGTCGATCGTGCCGGAGAGGCACTCCTCGGCCTCGGCGAGACAGTCGTTGTCCACGCCGTCGCCGCAGACCTCGGTGGCGCCGGGGTAGACCGCAGCCTCGAAGTCGTCGCAGTCCGTGTTGTCGAGCACGTGGTCCGAGGGCTGTTCGCAAGCGACCTGGCTGTCGACCGGATCGCCGTAGCCGTCACCGTCGAGGTCCGCGAACCACTCGACGCTGTCGGAGACCCAGGGGTCGTCCAGGTCGGCGAGGCCGTTGCAGTCGTTGTCCACGCCGTCGCAGACCTCGATGCTGTCCGGGTTCACGTCGGGGTTGGTGTCGTCGCAGTCGTCGGCCACGTCGACCGAGCCGAGGGGCTGCTCGCACTGCACGACCTCGGTGGACTCGTCGCCGAAGCCGTCCAGGTCGTCGTCGGTGTACCAGGAGCCGGCGTCGACGGAGTCGTCGGGGTCCACCGAGCCGTTGCAGTCGTTGTCCTTGCCGTCGCAGATCTCGTCGGCGTCCGGGTGGACCGTGGCGAACAGGTCGTCGCAGTCGGTGTCGTCGTCGAGGTAGCCGTCGGGCTGGTTGCAGGCGCTCACGGTGTAGTCGGCGCTGCCGTAGCCGTCTTCGTCGTCGTCGATGTACCAGGTGAGGGCGTCGATGGCCTCGTCGTCGGGCACGCCGTCGCAGTCGCGGTCGAGGCCGTCACAGAGCTCGTCGGCCCCGGGGTGGATGGTCTCGTCCTCGTCGTTGCAGTCGTCGCTGTTGTCGACGAAGCCGCTGGGAGCGACGCAGCGCACCTGGAATTCGCCCAGGCGGCCGTAGCCGTCGCCGTCGACGTCGAGGAACCAGGCGGTGGTGCCGATCGCGTCGACGCCTTCGTCGGTGACGGTGTCGCAGTCGTTGTCGACGCCGTCGCAGATCTCGGGGGCGACCGGGTTCGTGAGCTGGTCGAGGTCGTCGCAGTCGCCTTCGGCGGGGGTGAAGCCGTCGGCGTCCTGGTCGAGCAGGTCCGGGTCTTCGCCGCCGCAGGCGACGAGCAGGAGCAGGGTGAGCATCGTCGTCATCACAGCCTCCCCAGGCCCTGGGCCATGAGCACGGTGATGGAGCCGCCGCGCAGGGCCTCCCGCGAGTCCTCGGGCGCACCGATGAGCAGGTCGTCGAAGCCGTCGGCGTCCAGGTCGCCGGCGCCCGCGACCTCCCAGCCGGCGTAGATGTCGGTCGCGTGGCCGCGGATCCGGGTGTGGGAGCTGCCCAGGCCGTAGCCGCCGGTGACCGGGCCGAGGACGAGGTAGGCGGAGCCGGAGTGGGTGCCGTTGACCTCGGTGCGGGGGGCGCCGACGATCAGGTCCATGTTGCCGTCGCCGTCCACGTCTCCGGCGCCGTCGACCGAGTAGCCGGCCTGGTCGCCCTGGTCCTCGCCGAGCAGGATGGCGTGGGCGGTGGCGAGCTCGACGCGGTTCGCGACCGGCCCGAGCACCAGGTAGGCCACGCCGACGCCGACCTCTTCGGAGCTGGTCTCGAGCCCCGGAGCGCCGATGACCAGGTCGTCGTGGCCGTCGCCGTCGACGTCGCCGGCGCTGGCGACGCTGAAGCCGGCGGTGTCGCCCTGGGTCTCGCCGACGAGCGCGGCGTCGGCGTCCAGCGTGCTGTAGCGGCCCTCCAGGGGACCGCGGAAGACGAACACCGCGCCGGCGTTCTCCCCGCTGCTGCTGTGGCCGGGGGCGCCCAGGACCAGGTCCAGGTGGCCGTCGCCGTCCATGTCGCCCGCGGTGTCCAGGGACGTGGCGGTGGCCTCGCCGTCGCCGGAGCCGCCGATGATCAGCTCGGACTCGTTGAGGTCGAACACCCCGGTGATCGGGCCGTGGACCAGGTAGGCGGTGCCGCTGCTGATGCCGTCCGGGTCGGAGTCCGGGGAGCCGATGAGCAGGTCCATGTAGCCGTCGGTGTGGAAGTCGTCGGCGCCGGCGACGGACGCGCCGGTGTGGTCCTGGAAGGCCAGGCCGACGAACCGGGCGTCGGCGCCGCTCAGGGAGCCGTTGCCGGTGGGGGCGCCCAGCACCAGGTAGGCGCCGCCGCTGTCGGAGCTCACGCCGTCGAGGTAGGGGGCGCCGACCAGCACGTCGGGCAGGCCGTCGCCGTCGACGTCGCCCACGCCGGCGACGCTGGTGCCGGCCTCGTCCCGGGTGGAGACCCCGGAGAGCACGGCGCCGTCGCCGTAGACCGTGCGCTCGCCGTCGGGGCGGCCCCGCAGGATGACCAGGGCGCCGCTGTCGGCGCCGTTGCGGTTTGCCTTGGGCAGGCCGGCGACCACGTCGCCGTAGCCGTCGCCGTCCAGGTCGCCGACGCCGTCGAGGGCGACCCCCGCATAGCCGTCCTGTTCGTTGCCCAGCCAGACCGCGTCCGCGGTCGCGTCCAGGGTGAGCTCGCCGCCCAGGCACCAGCCGCCGTAGCCGTCGCAGTCGTTGTCGGCGTCGTCGTTGCAGACCTCGGTGCCGGCCGGGCTGGCGTCCGGGTTGGAGTCGTCGCAGTCGTCCTGGTTGTCGCTGTAGCCGGTGGGCTGGGTGCAGCTGAAGACCGTGTAGTCGGTGACTCCGTAGCCGTCGCCGTCGTGGTCGATGTACCAGGTGGGCGTGTAGCCGGGATCCCCGGTGTCGCCGGTGTCGCCGGTGTCGCCCGGGTCGGGACCGAACTGGGGGTCGGACTCGTCGACCACGCCGTCGCAGTCGTCGTCGACCCCGTTGCAGAGCTCGATGGCGTCGAGGTTGATCGCCTCGTCCGAGTCGTCGCAGTCCTCGTCGTCGGCCTTGGCGCCCTCGGGGGCCTCGCAGGCGACGGTCGTGGTGAGCGAGCCGCCGTAGCCGTCGCCGTCGTCGTCGCCGTACCAGGTGGGGGCGTCGAGGGCGTCGGACTCGTCGGTGTCGCCGTCGCAGTCGTTGTCCCAGCCGTCGCAGAGCTCGACGGTCGCGGGGTTGGCCCGGGGGTTGTCGTCGTCGCAGTCGCCGTCGGCCTTGGTGAAGCCGTCGCCGTCGGCGTCGATGCCGGGGAGCTCGTCGCCGCCGCTGCAGGCGAGCGAGAGGAGGACCAGGGGCAGCAGGGGCATGGCGGGAATCCAGGCGGAGAGCGAATGTAGCAGGGGAATCCCCGACAAGGGCCTCGTCGCCTCGCTGTCACGGACCAGCGGATTAGCAATGCTGCGGCACAAGGAGCCCGCCATGCTCTACGACTTCCAGGGACGCCTCGAGCGCCCGATGGCCCAGAAGATCGCTGAGTTCCAGCACAACGGGCGGCTGGAGCACGTGATCTTCGCCAGCCAATTCGATCCGGAGACCCTCGAGCGGATCTGTGACGTGGCGCTCATGATCAAGGAGCTCTCGCAGAACCCGGCGGACGCGCGCTTCCTGCGCAGCCTGCTCGAGCACAAGCGGGCGATGCTGTACTTCACCCAGCCCAGCACGCGGACCTTCCTGAGCTTCATGGCGGCCTGTCAGCTGCTCGGCATCACCTGCAACGAGATCCGCGACCCCAGTGTGTCGAGCTACGCCAAGGGCGAGAGCGAGTTCGACAGCGTGCGCATGTTCTCCAGCTACTTCGACCTGATCATCATGCGGTCGAAGCAGCCGAACCTGGCCGAGAGCTGCGCCTGGCTGATGCGCGACCTCAAGGGCTTCAACAAGCGCAACGTGCCGGTGATCAACGGCGGCTCCGGGACCGACGAGCACCCGACCCAGGCCCTGCTCGACATGTACACCGTCCGGCGGTCCTTCGACTTCCGCAGCTCCCGGGACTCCAGCCAGCGCACCCGCTTCGACGAGCTGCGCAGGACCTACCCCGACCTGGAGCGAGGCTTCGCCAACAAGACCTACTGCTTCGTGGGCGACGTG
>CAYFPX010000090.1:0-11162 GCA_964344945.1 uncultured Enterobacterales bacterium | reverse complement strand
GCTCGCTGGCGACGCTCCTGGCCCGTTACCCGGGCGTGCGGCTGGTGTTCGTGGCGCCGGACCACCCGACCATGCGGCTGCGGGACGACCTGCGGGAGCGCCTGGAGCGGACCGAGGCCAAGGTCATCGAGACCGACGATCTGGACAGCGTGCTGCCCGAGGTGGACCTGGTCTACATGACCCGCATCCAGCACGAGCACGACAGCCCCGAGGACAAGGCCTGGTTCGAGGCGGCCGATCTGACCCGCTTCCACCTGACCGAGGCGCGGGTGAAGCGCATGAAGACCTATGCGCCGATCCTGCACCCGTTCCCGCGCAACCGGGAGATCCCGGTCGAGGTCGACATGGACCCCAGGGCCATGTACTTCCGGCAGGCGCGGAACGGGATGTGGAGCCGGGCGGCACTCATCGCCACCCTGTTCGACGTGAGCGACCAGATCCTGCACCGACACCGGAAGGTGTTCGGGTAGGCACCCGGATCAGGGCAGGCGTCCCTCGGCCAGCACGGCCTCGAGCCCGCCGAGCGCCGCGCGGCCCTCGGCGGTGCGGACGCTGAGGCCAGCGGTGCCCTCGGTCCGGTCGTGGTAGGCGACGCGGGCTGGGAAGGAGGCGTAGACCTGGCCCAGCAGCTCCAGGTCCACCGGCAGGACATGGCCGGGCTCCAGGGCCGCCGCCGTCCCGCGGACCTTCACCTTGAGGCCGTGCGCACTCACGTCGTAGACCACCAAGCGGACGACACCGCCCGTGTGGCCGGGCACGCGGAGGCCGACGCCGTCTACGACGGGGGTGCGCACCGCGCCGCGGAGGTCGTGGTGGGAGAGGCTCGGGGGCATGGCGAGCACCAACCGATCGCCGTGGACTTCCCGGACCTCGGTCCAGCCTTCGAGCACGTGGCCTCCGAGGCGGATCCGCAGGTGGAGACCCTGGCCGACCGGGGGAGGGGCCTGCTCCGCGGGGTCGTCCTGTTCGACCACCAGGACGTCCGGATCGGGAAGGTCGGCGAGCAGGACGGGCCAGCAGGCGCTCGGGCCCTCGAGGAGCCAGCCAGCTCCGCGGTCGTGGAGCTCGGCGAAGACCAGGGCCACGAGGGAGCGCGGGGTGCCGTCGTGCAGGGCCTTGGCGTGGCCGCCGAGGGCCATGAAGTCGAGGTCGTCGCGGGTCCGACGGACCGGCGGCAGGCGCCCGAGAGCCACGGCATAGCGGGCGAGCACCCGGGCGGTGCGGCGGAGCGGGTCATCGGGGGAGGCCTCGGCGGGGGCGGGGCCGGCGAGTCCAGCGGCCCGGAGCAGAGCGCCGACCTCGGGACCGACGGATCGCCAGGACCGGCCCCGACGCAGCCTCAGGTGGAGCCACAGGAGGCTCAGGGTGAGCAGGCCGAGCCACTGTGCCAGGGTCGTGAGCCAGGTCGTGGTCACGGGACACCTCCGTCCCCCTTCAAGACAGGTGTCGGACTGACGGGGTTTCCCCTACAGTACTTTTGAGAGGATTTCCCTGACACACCCAGGGTCACCACCTCGTGGTGCCAGAGGCCGCCGTGGCCGTGGTGGGCAGCAGGAGCCGGGGAGTCAGGACCTGCGCACGGTGCCCCGGCCCAGGCCGCAGGCCGACTGCACGCTGGTTGGAGGGTTCGGCATAGGGAGGGGGAATGCTGCGCTGGGGCGTGATCGGAGCGGGACGTGCGGGTCGGGCCCGGGGGCGGGCGATCCAGGCCTGTGCCCGATCCAGGCTGGTGGCTGTGCGCCGCGGTGACGTGGCGGCCCTCGGACTGGAGGACGCGGGCTCGGTGGCCGCGGTGCTGGCCGCGGTCGACGCGGTGGCCATCTGCAGCCCGAGCGGGACTCACCCCGCGCTGGTCCGCCAGGGACTCGAGGCGGGCTGCCACGTGGTGTGCGAGTACCCGCTGGCCCGGTCCCGGTCGGAGGCGGAGGCGCTCCTTGCCCTGGCGGGGGATCGCGGACGCGTGCTGCACGTGGAGCACATCGAGCTGCTGGCCGCGAGCCAGGTGGTCTTGCGGGACCAGCTGCGGGGGGTGCCGATCCGGTCCGGGGTGATCGCGGACTGGTTCCACCCTTCCGAGGGCGGGTCTCCCCGCCCGGTGCTCTCCCGCCTCCACCGGGTGATCGACCTGTTCGGGCTGCCGGACAGGGTGGCGCTCGGCGTGCTGTGCTGGGACGGTGCGGTGGTCGTGGGTCGGGAGCGAGAGGCGGTGCCGGACTTCGTGGGCACGGGGTCCTGGCTCGAGCTGGTGGCCGGCGCCGCCACCCTGCGCCTGGAGCAGCGCCAGGTGACCCTGGACGGCCAGGTCCTGGAGCTGCCAGAGGTCGGTGGCCTGTTCTCCCGGGATCAGGCCTGCGCGGTCGCTCGGATCCTGGACGGGGAGGCGCCCTACGTGGCGGACGACCGGATCGCGGAGGTGCTCGGGGTGGCGGAGATCTTCGCCCCCGCGGAGATCGGGTAGGGCTCAGCGGGGCAGGGTGGCGACCAGCCCTTCGGCCTGGGCACCATGCGCCACGAGCAGCTCTCGCTGACCGGCCACGGAGAGCAGGGTCACCGCGACCGTGCCCTTCTCCCTGGCATCGGCCTGGGACGCGGGGTCGGCCTCCAGCGCTCGCAGGCGCTCCCACAAGGCGTCTGCGTCGGTCTGGGGCCACTCGCCCGCGGCCGGTTCGCCGCCGCTGTAGATCCCGCTCGAGCTCTGGTGGGGCTGGACGGGGTCGCGGGACCACTGGACCGGGCCGTCTGGCCGGTCCTGCCAGAGCGCGGTCACGTTGCCGCTCCCGTCGGCGATCTGCAGGCGCCAGGGCGCAGGCGGGCACCCGAGGGCCGAGAAGGCCCAGGTGGCGTCGAGGAGCAGGTCGTCCGGGGCGCTCCCGGGCGCCACGCCGGCGGTCCGGGAGCCGTCGGGAGCCACGGTGGCCTCTGGGAAGGTCCGTGCCTGGCTGGGGCGGCCCACGACCGTCACCCGCTGTCCCCTCACACCGCTGGGCCAGGACTCCAGCCCGGCGACGAACCAGGTGGCGCCGTCGTCGGTGATGACCACGGCGCCGGCCCTGGCGTCCTGGGCTTCGCCCTCGACCGTCAGGGCCTGCTCGCTGGTCGGCGGAGAGCCGAAGGCCGCGCCGATGGGCAGGGCGAGGAGCAGGGCGAGCAGGGTCGTCGTGGCGGACATGGGGCGAGGCTACCGCGGGCTCTCGTCAGCGGGATAGCTGGCGCCCGATGCTGCGTGTGCTGGCGATGACCTGGGGGATCGGTGGGGTGCTGGCCCTGCTGTTCAAGGCGATCTGGCGGCTGACGCCCCGGGCCGTGGAGGCCCTGGAGATGGACCTGGCCGCGACGCACTGGGCCTTCGCCGTGCCGTGGGTGCTGTTCATGGCCTACAGCGAGGGCCACAAGGGCTTCCACAAGAGCTTCTCCCCGCGGGTCGTGGCGCGAACCCTCGCGCTGGGCCGGGACCTTCAGCCCGTGCGGGTCGCCCTGGCGCCCGCCTTCGTGATGGGGTTCTTCCACGGCACCCGCCGGCGGGTCCTGACCAGCTGGATCCTCACCACCTTCATCGTGCTGCTGATCCTCGGCGTGCGGCTGCTCGACCAGCCCTGGCGGGGCCTGGTGGACCTGGGCGTGGTGGTGGGCCTGAGCTGGGGCTGCCTCTCCATCTCCGCACTGGGGCTCAAGGCCTGGCGGGACGGCGGCACCGACGTCGATCCGCAGCTGCCCGCGGCCTCCGCGGGGTGAGCGGGGTCGCCGAGGTCCGGGCGTCCCGGGCCTTCGTGCGGCCGGATCACGTCGACCCCGGCGAGACCTTCCCGGCCCTGGGGCGGGCACGCACGCTGCCCCTGGAGCCGGCGCCTGCGCACACCGAGTACGACCACCGGGTCTGTACGCTGCGGGACCTGGCCGAGCACCCGGGCCTCTCGCCTTCGCTGGTCCGCCCGGGCTGCCAGCTGGGGGGCGCCTGCGCTTGGCGTTGAGGACCTCGACGCGCTGCTCGCCGCGGGCGACGGCCCTTCCTGGCGCGAGCGGGCCGAGCTCGATCCTCTCCACGCGAGAGGGGGCGAAGGAGTGGTTCGGGGGGGATCGGAGGCGTTGGCGTAGGGGTCAGGTGCGGCTGCGGTAGCGGTGCCAGGCAGCGCGACGGCGCAGGTCCCAGGTCTGGAGTGCTTCGAAGCGGGGATCGCCGGCGACTCGGGCGACGACTCGGACCGCCGGCGTCCAGAGGTCCGAGCAGCGGGTCAGCGTGGACCGGTGCAGCCCGAGCTCCCGGGCGAGCACCGCGGGGCGCATCCCGGTGAGGGCTCTCAGCGAGGCCAGCAGGAAGCTGCGGTCTCGACCCCGCTCCTGCAGGCGGTCGACGGGCGTGCGAGTGACCGCAGAGACAGCGGCCACGACGGCCTCCAGGGAGGCTTCCTGCTGGCCGGCGGGGAGCATGGTCCCCGAGACCGCGACGGTCGGGTCGGCTGAGACGTAGGCATGGAAGCGGTGCGGGTCGTGTCGGGGTGGGCAGACAGGGGGCACGGCCAGGCCGACCTGGTCCCGGTGGGTGGACCACGCCCAGCCCAGTGGATCGGCAACCAGGCCAGCTCGACAGGGATTGAGGTGGATGTAGCGCACGCTGCGGCGCGTCTTGACGCCGTCCGGGAAGGACTCGCTGGGCGGCTGGTCCTGCCAGACCCGCCCAGACTCGCCGCGGGCGTGGTTGCGGCGCTGGGCGAAGTCGGCGAGCGCAGCCCCCAGGGCACGGCGCACGTCGCGGGTGTGCAGCAGGTGCACGTGATCCGGCATGAGGCAGAACGCGAGCGGATCCGGGACGTGGTGGAGGATCCGGTCCCAGAGCCAGCGAGCTTCCGTGTGGGTGCGAAAGGCCAGGGAGCCTCGGCGGGAGCGACAGGTGAGGTGGTGTGGCATGGGTGGCGCCGATGCACGGGACGTGCCGGTCCGTCGATCCGCCGACCAGGGGCCTGCAGACCCGACGGGGCTGTCGGGTGGGCGACGGGTGTCGAACAGGTCCGGTCTGAATGCAACACGCGCCGGTCAGGTCCGGTCCGGAAGCAACAAACTTGCGTGGAGCGCTGAGAAACTGACTGCTCCTGAGCCGAATTCGATGGAATTCGAGCCGGACTCCCTCGGTTTGTTGCGTCCAGCCCGGGCCTGACCGGTCGCTGTTGCGTTGACCCGGGACCTGACCCTTCGGGCTACGTTGCCGCATGATCCCGCTCATGCTCGCCCTGGCCTGTGGCGGCGACGACACGACCACAGGCACCACCGACACCGGCACGACCGACTCCGGCACCACCGCCGGGACCGCCGACACCGAGCCCCCCACCGAGGTCACGGACACCGCGGGGTTCTACGGCGAGGCGCCCCCGGAGCCGGTCCCGCTGCCGACCTTCGCCGCCATCAACCAGCACGGCGAGGCCCGCGGACCCGACCACCTGGTGGGCCACGCCACCGTGCTGTGGTTCTACCCGCTGGCCGACACCCCTGGCTGAACGGAGGAGGGTTGCGGGTACCGCGACCTCTACGCAGACTTCCAGGCCCTCGGCGTGGAGATCGTCGGCGTGAGCTACGGCTCGCCAGAGGACCACCTGGCGTGGGCCACCGAAGAGGGCTTCCAGTACGAGCTCTGGACCGACGACGACCGCCAGCTCAGCATCGCCTACGACGCCGGGGACGAGGACGCCTGGTTCCCGGACCGGGAGACCTTCCTGCTCAACCGCGAGGGCGAGCTGCTGCTCCAATACCTGGACGACGTCGACACGGCCACGAGCCCCTACGAGGTGCTCGACGACTGCACCCTGCTCTTCGGGGGCGACTAGTCCGCCATGTCCCGCCGGCGCCCCCTGCCGATGACCCCCGAGGAGGCCGGCGGCCCCCTCGACGTCATCCTGGTCACCGGCGACGCCTACGTGGACCACCCCTCGTGGGGCATCGCGGCCATCGGGCGCTGGCTCCAGTCCCACGGCTTCTCGGTCGGCGTGATCGCCCAGCCCGACTGGACCGACGTCGAGGCCTTCCGGGTCCTGGGTCGCCCGCGGCTGTTCTTCGGTATCACCGCCGGCAACATGGACACGATGGTGAACCGGTACACCGCCAGCCGGCGGATCCGGTCCAGCGATGCCTACGCCCCCGGAGGCAGGGCCGGTCTACGGCCGGACCGGGCGACCATCCCCTACACCGGGCGGGCCCGGCAGGCCTACCCCGGGGTACCGGTGGTGGTCGGCGGCATCGAGGCCTCCCTGCGCCGGCTCGTGCACTACGACTTCTGGCAGGACCGCATCCGCGGCTCGATCCTGCTCGACGCCAAGGCCGACCTGCTGGTCCACGGCATGGGCGAGCACACGGTGGTGGCGATCGCCGAGCGGCTGCGGGCGGGGAAGCCCATCGCCGCCTGCCGCGACCTGCCCGGGGTCGCCTACGCCCTGGGCGCCAAGGACCCCACCCCCGAAGGCGAAGAGGTCATCGCCCTGCCGTCCCTGGCGGAGTGCCGCGGAGACCCGCTGCTGTTCAACCGCGTGACCCTGCTGATGTACCGGGAGAGCAACCCCCACTGCGGGCGGGCGCTCACCCAGCGCCACGGCACCCGGGTGGTGGTCGCGAACCCGCCGGCGGCACCGCTCTCCACCGTCGACATGGATCGGCTCCACGAGCTGCCCTACACCTATCGGCCCCACCCCTGCTACCGACAGCCGATCCCGGCCTTGGCCTCGATCACCGGCTCGGTCACGGTGAACCGGGGCTGCTCCGGCGGTTGCTCCTTCTGCGCCCTGACCATCCACCAGGGCAAGGACGTCACAAGCCGCTCCACCGAGAGCGTGCTGCGGGAGCTGAAGGGGCTGAAGCGCCGGCCGGGCTTCAAGGGCATCGTGAGCGATCTCGGCGGGCCCACCGCCAACATGTTCCACATGACGTGCAACAGCGAGGCCGCCAACGCCGTCTGCCGGCGGGTCAGCTGCCTGCACCCGGTGCGCTGCAAGCACTACGGCACGGACCACAAGCCCTACCTGGACCTGCTGCGCAAGGCTCGCGAGCTGCCGGGCATCCGCCGGGTCTTCGTGAACTCCGGGATCCGGTACGACCTGGCGGATCTGGACGACGAGTTCGTCGAGGAGCTCGCCGCACACCACGTCCAGGGCCAGCTCTCGGTCGCGCCGGAGCACGCCGCCAGCGGGGCCCTGGGCATGATGCGCAAGCCGGACATCCACTACTTCACGCGGTTCATGGGGCGGTTCGAGGCCGCCAACCGCGAGGCCGGCAAGCAGCAATTCCTGGTGCCCTACTTCCAGTGCGCCCACCCGGGGGTGGGGCCAGAGGAGACCATCGAGCTGGCCCTCTACATGAAGAAGCACGGCCTGCGGCCGCGGCAGGTCCAGATGTTCATGCCCACCCCCGCGACCATCGCCACGGCGATCTTCGTGAGCGGGGTGGACCCGTACACCAAGCAGCGGATCTTCGTGGCCCGGGGCGGGCGGGAGCGGTCGCGCCAGCGGGCGCTGCTCTTCTACTGGCGGCAGGAAGAGTGGCCCCACGTGCGCGAAGCGCTCCTGGCCTGGGGCCGCAAGGACCTGATCGGCAAGGGCCGGCACCACCTGGTGCCCCCCGGGGCGGCCTATGGCGCCTGGAAGAACCACCGCCGCAAGAAGCAGATCCGATACGACACGCACATGGGCATGAAGGTCGAGCGGGCGACGAAGGCCGAGGAGCGGGAGGAGAGCTGGGAGGCCGTGGCAGCACCGCCATGCGGGTGATCCTGCTCAACAAGCCCTATGGCGTGCTGACGAAGTTCACGGACGCCCAGGGCCGGCCGACCCTGGCGGACCACGTCGACGTGGCCGGGGTCTACCCCGCCGGGCGGTTGGATCGGGACAGCGAGGGCCTGCTGATCCTGACCGACGACGGGCGTCTCCAGGAGCGGCTCAGCCACCCCCGCCATGGAAAGCGCAAGACCTACTGGGTCCAGGTCGAGCGCGAGCCGGACGAGCAGGCCCTCGAGGCGCTGCGACGCGGTGTGGCGATCAAGGGAGGCCCCACCCGGCCCGCTCAGGTCGAGCGACTCCAAGCGCCGGTGCTCTGGCCCCGGGACCCGCCGGTGCGCTTCCGCAAGTCGGTGCCCACGGCGTGGCTGGCCCTCACCCTCACCGAAGGCCGCAACCGGCAGGTCCGGCGCATGACAGCGGCCGACGGACACCCCACCCTGCGCCTGGTCAGGGTCCGCGTCGGTCCCTACTCGCTCGGTTGGAAGGCCCCGTCCACGAGCCCGAGCCGCCGGCGATGCCGGACACCGCCCAGGCCCTGCGGGAGTCCGAGGCCCGATATCGACTGCTGGTCGAGCACGCGCCCGATGCCATCGTCATCCTGGACATGTCGGTGGGGCGCTTCGTCGACTGCAACACCGCGGCCACGGTCCTCTTCGGGACGGACCGGGACACGCTCCTGTCCCACGGCCCAGCGTCGCTGAGCCCGCCCACGCAGCCGGACGGTCGGCCCTCGGACCAGGCGGCGGAGGACTACATCCGCCGGTGTCTGGCCGGCGAGTTCCCGGCCTTCGAGTGGACCCACCGCACGGTCGGCGGACGCGACGTGGCGTGCGAGGTCCGGCTGGTCCGGCTCCCCGACCAGGCCAGACCGCTGCTTCGGGGCAGCATCACCGACATCTCCTGGCGCAAGGGGCTCGAGCGTGAGCAGGAGCGCCTGACGGCCCGGCTCCGAGCCGCGGACAAGCTCGAGAGCCTCGGGCTGCTCGCGGGTGGGGTGGCCCATGACTTCAACAACCTGCTCGCGGTGATCCTGGGGTACGCCGACCTGTCGCTGGCCGCGGACTGTCTCGACGAACCGACCCGGGACTCCCTCGGCCGGCTCCGGGCCGCGACCATCCAGGCCCGCCAGCTGACCGATCAGCTCCTGGTGTTCACCGGGCGGGCGCCGACCCACCGTGAGGCCGTGGAGCTGGGGGCCCTGGTGGCCGAGGAGCTGTCTATCCTCGAGGTGGCCGTGGGCCGCAAGGCCCGCCTGAGCCTGGAGCTCACCGCCGAAGGACTGCCCGTGGTCGGGGACCCGGTACAGCTCCAGCAGGTGGTGTTGAACCTGGTCGGCAACGCCGGCGACGCGGTCTCCGATCCTCGGGGCCGGATCCACCTGGCCACGGGTCGGGTCGACGTCGAGCTGGACACCCTCGACGCCTTCCAGGTCCGGGCGGACCGTCTGGCGACCGGGACCTACGCCATGCTCGAGGTCAGCGACGGGGGATCCGGCATGCCGCCCGAAGTGTGCGATCGCATCTTCGATCCCTTCTTCACCACCAAGGATGAAGGTCACGGACTGGGCCTCGCGGCTGTGGCGGGGATCGTTCGCACCCACGGCGGCGCGCTGCGGGTGTCGTCGCGAGTGGGCGTCGGGACCACCTTCACGCTGTTGCTCCCCCTCGCTGCTGCGGCGCCTGCTTCCAGCTCCGAGGCGAGCCTCCCCGCCGCGGACTGGCGGGGCGCAGGGCGGGCCCTGGTGGCCGACGACGACGAGAGCGTGCGCGAGGTCAACCAGGCTCTGCTCGAGGCCCTCGGCTTCGAGGTCCTGGCCGTGTCGTCGGGCGACGAGGCCTTGAGCACCGTGCAGGCTGCGCCGGGGGCCTTCCGGCTCGCGGTCCTCGACGTGACGATGGCGGGCATGGACGGGGTGGAGACCCGAGGGGCCCTCCAGGCCCTGGCACCGGAGCTCCGGGTGTTGCTCGTGAGCGGCTTCGCTCGAGAGGAGGCCGTCCAGATGCTGCGCGACGAGGGCGGCGCGCCCTTCCTGCAGAAGCCCTTCGGGTTGGCGGAGCTGCGGCAGGCGCTCCATGGGCTCTTCGAGGCCTGATCAGCGCCGGATCGAGCGATCCAACCAGGCCCCTTCGTCCCGCTCGAAGGCCGCCAGGGCGTCCCCCTCGAACGGGCCTCGCTCGGGGGCTTGGAGGTCCGCGTACAGCCAGTCTCCGGTCCGGACGACCCGTGAGGGTGCGCCGCGGGTCTCCAGGACCTCCAGGGTCTGACCGTCCAGGCTCGCGATCCGCCGGAGCCGCTGGGGACCTGCCAGCCACAGGCTGTCCCTCCCCTCCCAGGCGACGCCGTGCTGCCAGCCCGGTGTGTCCAGGCGGCGAGGGCGCCAGTGGCTGGACGGACTCACGAGGGTGTGGTCGTCGGTGCCGGTCAGGGCGAGCTGCTCGCCGTCGGGCGAGAAGGCGAAGGTGGCGGGCAGCTGGTCGGTGAAGCCATTGGCGACCCGGGACATCCGGGCTTCGAGGGCGTGGCCCGTCCTGGTGGTCGGGTCCAGCAGGACCAGCGAGGAGTAGCCCTCGGCCACCGCCCACCGGCCGGTCGGATCCCAGCCGACTGCCCCCGCCAGCTCGTTGCAGGCCGTGCGGCTGGCGAGGCGCTCGCCGGTCTCTACGTCCACCACCGAGCCTCGGCCGGTCTCCGAAGCCACAGCGAGCCAGGCACCCGCTGGCGCCCCGGCCAGGTCGTTGGCCCACCCGGAGAGCGCGAAGCGCTGCACCGCCAGGTCGCCGTCGTAGAGCGTCAGCTGGCCCTGCTGGTCGGCCGCGGCGATCCAACCGCCGGCCAGAGCGGTCAGGGCGGTGTGGACCCGACCTCGGGACTCGGCCACCTGGGCCCAGGCCCAGCCGTCCTCCCGCAGCAGGCTGCCCTGTCTGTCCAGGCCGATCAGCGCCTGGCCACGCCAGCGCACCCGGTCGAGCGATGGAAGGGGCTGGCGCTTGCCGAGCCGATGGTCCCATAGCTCCCAGAGCCCCGTGCGATCGACCGTGAGCACCCGGTGTGGCGCGACCGGGCATGGCCGGATCTGCAGGAGGGTCGCGTCCTTCACGGGGGCGACCCTAACCGGGCAGCCCGTTTCTCAACAGCCGGCTATTGATAACCTGTTGAGGACACTCCTGGGAAGTTCGATACACGCGTGTGCACTCGGGATCCGGTGATATAGATCGTTTGTTCATAGGGATCCGCATGCTCATCTGTCCGCCAGACGGCCATCTCGTGCCCTTCCTAGATGGGAAACCAGATTCCCGGGTGGGGCGGCTCAAGTCATTGAAATCACGTGTGGTGGAAGTTGGCACGCCCCCTGCATTGTCTCCCAGCGACACCCGGGCAACCGGTGGTCGACCGAGGAGAGCAATCCTCGGA
>CAYFPX010000089.1:22225-28968 GCA_964344945.1 uncultured Enterobacterales bacterium | reverse complement strand
CCGCGGGGGCTGGCGGCGGGGCCGGAGCGGCGGCGGGGGGCGGGGGCGGCGCCGCAGCCGGAGGAGCCATGGCCGGAGGCGGCGGCGCGGCACTGGGGCCCGCAGGATCCGCGCTGGCGGACCCGGGAGGGGGAGCGATGGCGGCGAGGCGGTCGCTCTTGGCGGCGGACGGGCTCTTGCCGTCCCGCTCGGCACGAGCCTGGGCCAGGAAGGCGGCGGTGTTCGAAGGCGGAGGGGTCAAGGGCATCGGCCTGGTGGGCGCCGTCCAGGGGGTCATGGCCGTCGGGGCCGTGGAAGTCCAGGCCGAAGGCCCCGGTGCTCTCCGGCGGAGCGAAGGGCGGCGCGGTGTCGGTCCCGGCGTGGGACTCGGTCGGCCGGTCCTCGGTCAGCATCGGCTCGGACGGCACCGCCGCGGTGGCCTGGGAGATGAGGGCGGAGTGCTCGGTGAGCTTGGTCTCCTCCTCCTCCTTGAAGTCGGCGAGGGGCGGGATCGGCTTGTTGGCCTTGGCCTGGGCGATGAGCTCGCCGGTGAGCTCGCGCTCGTCGGTCTGCTCGACCGGCAGGTCCTCGAGGGGCACGATGGTCTGCCCGGCCCGGGGGGCGGACGGCGGCGGCGGCGGGGGCGCGGCCGAGGCCGGGGGCACGACAGCCAGGTCGCGACGGCTCGGGGGCTCGGTGGCGTCGGGCAGGTCGTCGTCGCGATCGGCGGCCGCGCGGGCGGCGAGGGCCTCGCGGGCCATGGACGCGGCGTGGGTCGGATCGGGGTCGATCCGGGTGGCGACGTCGTCTTCGAAGCCGCTGGTGCCGGGGGGGCGGCTCGGCGCATCGGCGAGGGTGATCGGAGTCAGGCCGTCGGGCTGGTTCTGTTGGAACAGCGGCTGCAGGAAGCTCCGGGTGTCCTCGGCGATGCTGGAGAAGCTGTAGCCGGCCATCAGGCCCCGCAGGTCCTCGCGCAGCACGAAGGCCCGCTGGTAGCGGTGGCGCGGGTTCAGGGACAGGGCCCGGTAGAGCACCTTGTCCAGTCCCGGCATGATCTCCTTCACCTGGAGCAGCTGCCGGGTGACCTCGGCCTTGCGGACCCTGTGGATGGTCTGGAGGTTGCTGTCGGCCCGGAACAGGGGCTCCAGGGTCAGCAGCTCGTAGAGCACGGCGCCCAGGGCGAAGATGTCGCTGGCCGGGGTGAGCTTCTGATCGGGGTGGGTCTGCTCGGGGCTCAGGTACTCCATCCGGGTGGGGATGGGACCGGCGACGCCTCCGTGGGGCAGCGAGGTGGGGGAGCGGGTCAGGGCATAGGACCCGACGATGACCTTGCCGTCCGGGGTGGCGAAGAGCGCGCCGGGCTTGAGGCCCAGGTGCAGCACGTTCTCGGCGCCGGAGCCCTTGCCCGGGCGGCCGTGCAGAGCCTCGAGGCCGTTGCAGACCTGGGTGGCGAGGTTGAGGAAGACGTTGTGGGGCAGGGTGCGGTTCTGCTTCCGGCACCAGGCGATCACGCGATCCAGGTCGATGCCTTCGACCCAGTCCTCGACGATGAAGCGCTGATCTTCTTCGCGGACCCAGTCCAGCACCTGGACCAGGAAGGGGTGGCGCACGCCCAGCAGGTCCTTGACCCGTGCCTCGACCGAGGCGAGCCGGGAGGGGTCGTGCAGGATGTACGGGAGCACTCGCCGAACGGCCACCTTGCGGCGATCGGCGTCGTCCAGGACACCGGCGTAGGTCTCCGAGACACCACCCGTGCCCAGCTTGCGCACGAGGGTGAACGGCCCGATCTTCTTCGGGAGGAGCATCATGGAGAGGAATCCTCGCGGGTGAGGGGGTCCAACCGGCGCCAGAGCCCGAGGCGGACCGATGCCCAGGGAAGAGCGCACTCTAGCGGCCGGCATTCCCCCATTCAAGCTGAGAGAGCCCACGTTTTCGGCCAATTGACAACGGACGGACCGGCGCCCTGAGCGCGGTCCGCCCGCGGGCGATATCGTCTCGGTGCAATGGGTCTCTGGGATTCCATCCGCCGGCTCGGCGAGGCCGGCCGTCGCGTGGTGGAGAAGATCGACGAGCTCGAGGAGGAGGTCCGTCGCGGGCAGCCCGAAGCCGCCGCGCGCGCGGCGGCGACCGCCCCGAGCGAGCGGGAGCTGATCGGGGGTGTCGCGGATCTGGAGGCGCTGGACCTGGCCCCCGACGAGGCCCTTGCCGCCGACGACGATCCCACCGAGCTGGTCGAGGACGACGCCACAGAGGATCTCAACCGCGTCCCCACCGAGCCCGTGCCCGTGCCGACCCCGGACTTCGGGGACCTCGGAGGTGAGATCACCGATCTGTTGGACGGAGAGCCGGACGGCGAGGACGACATCAACACCCCGAGGCGCCTCACCGAGGAGGACACGCTGGTCCTGGAGGAACCCGTCGCCGGTGAAGACGGCGTGCGCTTCCGCAACAGCCTCGGCTTCAGCGACGACGAGGTGGTGACCCTCTTCCGTGTGGAGCACTACCCCCACCTGCCCGACGTCGACGACATCACCCTCTACAAGATGTCCCGGGTCGAGGAGGACATCCTCCTGCGCTCGATGTACGCCGGCCACGCCTTCCGCGACGCCTGGCGTCGGGTGGTGCCCAAGGCCCCTCTCTGGGAGGCCGCTTTCTGGTTCACCGGCGTGCACCGGGATCCGGCGGCCCTGGAGGCCCTGACCCGGCTGGAGACCGACTGGACGGACGAAGCCGCCCGCCAGCTGGGTTGGTCCCTGTGGCCCTACCGCGACGAGCTCGCCGGTGCGGTGGCCGGCCTGGAGGATCCCGCGGCCCTGCTGCTCGCCATCGACGCCCTGGGCGAGGCCCTCGCGGCGAGGCGGGTCCTGATCCGCCGCGGGCCCCGCGACCTCGAGGTCGAGCTCGACTACAAGCCCGTCGAGCAGCGCGGCGTGTTCCGGTTCAAGGGCTTCCGGTGGCTGCGCTGAGGGCAGTGCTGGTCCTGGGCCTGGCGGTCCAGGTGGCCTGTCTCTCGCCGGTGCGCGGTGTCGTCCAGCCCACGGCGGCCTCGGTCCAGGTCGTGGACCTGGAGGGTCGTCGCTACAAGCTGCTGCTGGGCGATGCCGGCCAGCCGCTCCGGTACCTGGAGGGCTGCGTCGTCGACGTGGAAGGCCCGCTCGTCGGTCGGCGGGTCGTGGTGCGGGACTGGACCGTCATCACCGCGGAGGACGGCTCTGCCCCCTACGTCGGCCGGCTCAAGCGCCAGGGGTCGAACCTGGTGATGGAGGACCGGAACTCCGGGTCGATCATCGTGCTCCAGGCGGATCCGCGCCTGGGCCTGTCCGAGTGGGTGGACCAGCCGGTGATGGTGGTCGGGTACATCACCGGGCCGCACCAGGTCCAGGTGGTCGGGTTCCGCGGGCTCGGACCGAACCCATCAGCAACAGGTGTCAGACCCTAGCGCTTGACACTTTGGAGCAACGGCGAGCAACAGGTGTCAAGCAACAGGGGTCAGACCCCACCCCTCAACAGGGGTCATCAACAGTCACAACAACAGGGGTCAGACCCCACCTCTTGATACTTTTTGGAAGTATCAAGGGGTGGGGTCTGACCCCTGCTGTTGACCCCTGCTGTTTGGCGATCCGGTGACTTCGACCCCCGCAGGTGCGGATCACGCATAGATCCGGGGCCTCACCCCAGGAGGTCCCTCGTGTCCAAGCCGCTCGCTCTCCTCAGCGTCTCCGACAAGTCCGGCATCGTCGACTTCGGCAAGGGCCTGGTGGCCCTGGGTTTCGAGATCCTCTCCACGGGTGGCACCGCCCGGGCCCTGTCCGAGGGCGGCGTCCCGGTCACCAAGGTCAGCGCCCACACCGGCGCCCCGGAGGTCTTCGACGGCCGGGTCAAGACCCTCCACCCCAGCATCCACGGCGGCATCCTCGGCCGGCGGGGCCAGGACGACGCCGAGGCGGCGGACCACGGCATCCGCTGGATCGACGTGGTCGCCTGCAACCTCTACCCCTTCGAAGCGACCATCTCCAAGGCCGGCGTCACGCTGCCCGAGGCGGTCGAGCAGATCGACATCGGCGGCCCCTGCATGGTCCGCGCGGCGGCCAAGAACCACGCCCACGTCTCCGTGGTCTGCGACCCCGCCGACTACGACCAGGTCCTCAACGGCCTGGGCGGCGGCGGCATCGACGGGGCGACCCGGGGCCAGCTGGCCGTCAAGGCCTTCCGCCACACGGCGGCCTACGACGGCCTGATCAGCACCTGGCTCGCCGCCCGACACGGGGCCGACGCTCCCTCCGAGGGCGGCCTGCCCATCCGCAAGGTCCAGGACCTGCGCTACGGCGAGAACCCCCACCAGAGCGCCGGCTTCTACGCCGAGCCCGGCGCCACCGGCCGCTCCCTGGCACGGCTGACCCAGCACCAGGGCAAGCACCTCTCCTACAACAACCTCGCGGACCTCGACGCCGCCCTGCGGGCCGTGTTCGAGTTCGTCGAGCCCGCCTGTGTGGTCGTCAAGCACGCCAACCCCTGCGGCGCCGCCATCCACGAGGACGGCCCGGCCACCGCCTGGGAGCTGGCCCTGTCCGGCGACCCGGTCAGCGCCTTCGGCAGCATCGTGGCCTTCAACCGGCCCCTCGAGGCCGACGACGTGCGCGCCATCCGCCGCTCCAAGGTCTTCATGGAGATCCTGGCGGCCCCCGGGTTCTCCGAAGAGGCCCTGGCGCTGCTGAAGGTGCGCAAGAACCTGCGCGTGATGGAGCTGCCGACCGACTGGGCCGACGCGAAGCCCAGCGGCCAGGACATCAAGCGGGTCCAGGGCGGCTTCCTGATCCAGGACTGGGACCTGGGCAAGCACAGCGAGTGGAAGACCGCCACCGACCAGGCCCCGGACGACGAGCAGCTGCGCGCCCTGCGCTTCGCCTGGGCCATCGGCCGCAACGTGAAGTCCAACGCCATCGTGCTCGCCAGGGCCCTCGAGGGCGGCGTGGTGCTCAACGGGGTCGGCGCCGGCCAGATGAGCCGGGTGGACTCGGTGAAGCTGGCCATCTCCAAGGCCACCCGCCCGGTGCCGGGCTCGGTGCTCAGCAGCGACGCCTTCTTCCCGTTCCCGGATGGCGTGAAGATCGCCGTCGACGCGGGCGTGAAGGCCGTGGTGCAGCCGGGCGGCTCGGTGAAGGACGACGTGGTGACCGCCGCGGTCCAGGAAGGCGGCGCCGTCATGGTGCACACCGGGGTCCGCCACTTCAGACACTAGGGCCCCGCGACCCGCGGCTACTCCGGAAGGAACGTCCGCTTCACCCGCGCCGGCATCAGCCCCGCGTGCGGTGCCCCCGGATCCCAGATCTCGACGTCGACCAGGCTGCCAACCTCGCCCGTGAGGCGCCGCACGACCTCGTCCAGGGGGAGTCCCTTCACACTCTCCCCTTCGACGGACACGATCACGTCCCCGGCCTGCAGACCGGCCTGGTCGGCGCCCATGCCGGGGAGCACGAAGCTCAGGCGGACCCCGGCCGGGTGCCGGGACAGGGAGCCGCCCAGCCCGCCGGTCTCCCCGGGCGGAAAGGTGAGCACCAGCTCCCAGTCGTCGCCGGGGCTGAGGGTCGCCACGGTGGCCTCGGTCTCGTGGAAGAGCAGGCCGCTGCGACGGCGGCCATAGAAGGTGCAGGTGGCGGCGGGAAGGTGCAGGGTGGCCTCGCTGCCGGGGATCGGCTGGTTCACGCCGCAGTCCGGGCTGTAGACGATGCCAGCGGACGCCGCGCTGCCGTCGGCCGCCTCGAGCACGAAGTGCACGCGAGCGCGGAGGTCGTCGTCTGCGTCGCCGTGGCTGTCCGGCAGCACCAGGCGCTCGGACGCCCGGACCAGGTGTCGATCGGGCGCCTTGCGGGTCGGCAGGGGCTCGCGCTCCCGCACGGCCCGCTCCGGCCGCTCCGGCGGTGGCTCGGCGATCGCCACCGTCTCGTCCTCGGCGGGCCAGGCCCAGGCCAGGCCGACCACCAGTCCGACGGCCACCGCGCCGTCCATCGCCCGCATCCGCATGTCCACTCCCGCTCCCAGGACCCGACACCCGCCCTGCGCGGGCGGTTCCCGGATGCGAAGCTGCTCGGGTGTGGCGAGCCCTGCTCCTGTCGACCGCCCTGGCGGCGCAGACCCCCGGACACGAGGCCGTCGCCGACGGGGTCCGGCTCTACTTCGACGGCCAGCTGTCGGCGGCCGCGGCGGTCTTCGAGACCCTCCACGCCGAGCGACCCCACGACGAGCGGGTGGCCTGGTGGACCGCTCGGACCCGGCTGGACCTGGGACGAGCAGCCGAGGCGCTGCCCCTGGTCGCGAACCGGGAGGGGCACCACCTGCCCACCTGGAGCCACCAGGCCCTGGCGGCCAAGGCCCACCTGGTCCTCGGCGAGCGGGAGGCCGCTCGGCTCCTGCTGGACCTGGCCTGGCCGGAGGTGACGGGCACGGCGGATCGGCCGGGACTCGCCGCCGCCTACGGCCTGTTGCTCGCCGAGCAGGGGGAGGACCCCCTCGCCGCGCAGGTGCTGCGGGAGGCGGGGCCACAGCCCTTGCGGGTGCTGGACCCGGTGCTGCTGGGTGTGCTGGCGCCGGCCGCGGTCTTCGACGTGGCCCCGCACAGCGCCGGCCAGCTGGACCTGACCCGGGCCGACGGCACCTGGCGCGTGGACCTGGCCACCGGCCTGGCGCGTCCCGCGCCGGAGGACCCCGGACCGCCAGCGGCCTGGCGCGGTGCCAGCGGCCCGCGGGGTCGGCCGGACCGCTGCCCC
>CAYFPX010000089.1:20387-22215 GCA_964344945.1 uncultured Enterobacterales bacterium | reverse complement strand
AGAGGTTCTGCGATCCCGCCCAGTCCAGCTGGGCTGCCCCGGCCGGGGCGAAGCCTGGGTGTGGACCTCCCCCGCCGAGCCCCTGGCAGACGAGCTCCCAGGCGTGTACCGGCACGACGACAGCGGCCTCGCCCGCCTGGCCCTGACCCCGCCCGGGGCGGTGGATCTGAGTCCGGCGTGCCTGGGCGAGAGCGTGTGGTTCATCCGGCGCCTGGGGGAACAGGCCGGGCTCCTGCGCCTCGACGGCCAGGCCCTGAGCGAGCTGGCGCCGCAACCCGGAGCGGTCGCGACCGTGGACGTGCGGGCTGGCCGTGCGGGGGTCCCGGAGCTGGTCCTGGGCCTGGTGGTCGAGGGCCGCCCGGAGGTCTGGCTCCTGCAGGGTGGAAGGACCGCCCGCCCCCTGGTCACCGCCGACCAGTCCCTGCTGGCCCCCCGGTGGGTCGACTGATGGCGATGTGGTTCAGCCACCTGCGCTACGTCGAGGCCGCCGCCGCCCGCCTCGACCGCCCCCTCGATCGCCTCGCCCTGTGCTGGGGCTGTGTCTGCTGCGACGTGGACAAGCTCGCACCGGTGTCGCGAGAGGTCAGCCACTACGGCCGGGAGGGGTTGTCCTTCCCCGCCGAGGAGTTCCTGGACCGCACCGGGCTCGCCCCGGATCGCGCCCGCACACACGCCGCGTTCCTCGCCGGCTACCTCTCCCACCTGGCGGTGGACGAGGCCTGGTATGGCCACCTGGAGCGGGTGAAGGCCGGGCTCGAGCTGGCCTGGACCTACGACACCACCCGGGCCCTGAACCTGGCCCTGGACCGGCGCAGCCGCGCCCACTGGGAGCCCGCGGGCCTGGACTTCGACACGGCCACCGGAGAGGAGGTCCTGCCCCACCTGCGGGGCTTGCCCGGCCAGGTGATGCGCCTGGCGGCCCAGGCCTACGTGGGCTGGTCCGGACGGGTGGAGGAACCCCCGGAGGACGGTCTCCTGGCGCCGATCGTCGCTCGCTTCCAGGGCCTCGCCGTGGCCGAGGCCGGCCGGGTGACCGCGATCCAGGAGGTCCTGTGCCCGGAGACCCTCGACCAGGAGGTGATCGCCTTCACGATCGAGGTGCTGGGTCGCTTCCTGTCCGATCTGGACCGGCGCGGACCATGAGCCGGGCGCTGGGCTGGGCCCTGGGGCTCCTGCTGTGCGGCCTGGCGGCCTGGCAGCTCAACTGGCTCGGGGCAGCCCTCGACGCCCCGATCAACCACGGGGCGAACGAGGACTGGGACTGGCAGCTGACGATGTACGAGGTCAGCCGGCTGCACCTGGCGTCGGGGCAGTGGCCCACCTGGACCCCCTTCACCCAGGGCGGGGTGCCCCTGTGGGCGAACCCCGAGTTCCCGGGCCTCTACCCCCCCTTCCTGCTGATCCTGTGGCTCGGCACCGACGCCGGGCTCAAGGTCTGGATCCTGCTGCACCAGGTGCTGATCGTGGTGGGCGGCTACGCGGCCGGGCGCCAGGCCGGCCTGGGCCCGGTGGCCGCCCACGGCGCGGCCCTCGCCTGGCTCTGCTCCGCGTTCGTGCCCGGGTTCATCCAGGTGGGCCACGTGATGTACCTGCCGCTGGCCTGGCTGCCCCTGGCCTGGGTCGCCCAGCGGCGCGGCGCCTGGGCCTGGGCGGGGGCGTGCCTGGCCCTGAGCTTCCTCGGGGGCGGGCACTACCTGCTGCTCTACGGCGCCCTGTGGCTGGGCCTCGACGCCGTGCTGCGCGGCCTGGCGCCGGAGCGCCTGCGCTGGCTCGGCCTGGCCCTGGGTCTCAACGCCCTGGCCCTGGGCTGGCACGGCCTGGCCTGGCT
>CAYFPX010000089.1:15785-20377 GCA_964344945.1 uncultured Enterobacterales bacterium | reverse complement strand
TATCTGCCGGAGATCGTGGTGATTGCGCTGTTGCTGTTGCTGGCGGCCGTGGCCTGGCAGCGCCCGGCAGGCCTGCGCCACACCCTGCCGCCGATGCTCGGCGCGGGCCTGCTGGCTGGCCTGCTCCTGGGGGCCAAGCTCGCGACCGCCCCGGCCCTGTTCGCCCGGGCGGAGCGACTCGCGCCCCAGGCCTCGCTCCGGGTGGCCGACGACTACGACTGGTCCACCGCGCTCCAGGTGCTGCTCGGGGTTGGGGAGCGGCTGAGCGGCCACGAGGGCCAGAACGTCTTCTGGCACCCGGCGCCGGTCGCTCTGGGCCTGCTGGGTCTGGGCCTGTTGGTCTGGCGACGGCCGGTGTTCGGCCTGCTGGGGGTGATCTGGTGGAGCCTCGGCTGGGGTGGCGCCACGCCGGTCAACCTGCTCGAAGGCCTCCACCGCCTGCCTGGCTTCGAGCTCATCCGGGTCATCGAGCGCTACAGCCTGGTGTGGACCCTGTTCCTCGGGTGGGGCTGCGGCGCCGTGCTGGACACCGCCTGGCGCAAGGCCCGCTGGTGGGGCGCGGTGCCCACGGCCGGGGTCTTGCTGTGGTGGGTGTTCGACGCGGCGCCCCAGGCCCGCCAGGTCCAGCAGCTCGGCCCAGGACGCACGGTCTCTCTGGCCCAGGAGCCCTTCGCCCAGACCCGCTCGGACCTGAGCAACTACGAGGCGGTCCAGGGGGGCCTCGGCAAGCTGGACTGCTGGACCACGGCCTGGCTGGAGGACCCGAGCCCGGCGCTGAAGGCCCGGGGCGAGCCCGAGTACCGGGGCGAGGTCTGGCGCCTCGAGAGCGGCACGGCCGTCGACGCCGAAGTCCTGCTGTCGCAGATCCTGGTGACCCTCGACGCCCCGGCCAGGATCGTGGTGAACCAGAACGCCTTCGACGGCTGGCACGTCGACGGCGAGCCGGCGGGTCAGCACGAGGGCCTGCTGTCGGTGTCGCTGCCCGCCGGTCAGCACCGGCTCAGCTATCGGCCTCCGGGTCTTCGCCTGGGGCTGGCTCTGTCGGCTCTCGGTCTGCTGGCCTGGGCCGGATGCGCACGGCGGCGAGCAGCCGGTCCTCGAGCCAGTGATACCGAGCGGCCACCCACAGCGGCGGCGCCGGCTCCTCCAGGTGCAGGGTGACCTCGGCGGTGCCGTCCAGCCCCAGGGAGATCGACGCCTCCTGGAAGCCGACGAAGCGGTACACGTGCGGGTGCAGGGCCTTGTAGACCGCCTCCTTGAGCGCGAAGCGCAACAGGATGGCGATCCAGCGCCGGTCCTCGGGCAGCCCCGCCACCACCGCCTGCTCCTCGGGTCGCAGGACCTTGGAGGCGATGGTCGGGCGCGGCGGGCCCAGGTCCTCCAGGTCCACCCCCAGGCTGCCGTGCACCCCCCGGGCGGCCAGCGCCACGGCCAGCCCGCGCTTGTGGCTGACCGAGGCCGCCACGCCCTCCGGCAGCACCGGCTCGCCGCGCTCACCGGTCAGGATGGGACCGGACCGCACCCCGAGCTGTCGGATGGCCCGGTGGAGCGCCAGCCGACCCCCGACCCACTCCACCTGGCGGTGGCCGCTCAGGGTCTCGGCGTGGCGCCGCTCGTCGACCTGGAGCTGCTCCAGCACAGGGGTGGGCACCGGATCCCTGTCGGTGGGCAGCACCACCCCGGACAGCAGCCCGAAGGGCATGGCGTCAGCGAAGGCGAGGGAGAAGGGTCGGCTCACGGGGCGGACAGCCTCCCACGGGCCCAGGCGGCGGCGCCCCGCAGGCCCAGCTCGCTGTCGGTCACCAGGCTCAGGGGGATGCCCTCGACGAGCGCGGCGAAGCGGCCCTTGTCTCGCCAGCCGGCGACCAGGGCGGCGTCGAACGACCGGGAGCTCAGGCGGGGCGGGATGCCGCCACAGAGCCACACCCCGCCCCGGGGCAGGTGGGACAGGGCGCAGTTGCCGGCGAAGTGACCGAGCAAGGCCGCGAAGCGTAGACGTGCCTCGACGCAGGCGGGTGCCGGGCTCGACCCGACCATCGCCGGGCTCGGCTCCGTGAGGCCCTCGAGGCCGCTGTCGGACACGGCGAAGTCGTGCAGCGTGACGAGGCCCGGACCGCAGAGCACGCGCTCCCAGGAGACATGACCGTGCCGATCGTGCAGCCAGCCCCAGAGCGCGGCCTCCCACGGGTCGTGAGGAGCCAGGTCCTGGTGGCCGCCTTCGGTGGGGTTCACGTGCCAGCCGCCGGGGATCGGCACCATCCAGCCCATGCCCAGGCCGGTGCCCGGCCCGACGGCCACCGTCACTCCCCGTGGATCCGGCTCTGGGCAGCACAGCCGCCGGGCGCCGGCGGGCCCCAGCTCCGCCAGGCCCCGTGTCGCCGCCTGGAAGTCGTTGATGACGTGGGTGGGGGCCCCGAGCAGGGCGCTCAGCTCGGCGGCGTCGAAGGCCTCGTGGTGGTTGGTGAGGGTCGCCCGGCCCCCCGCCACCGGGCCGGCCACCGCGACACAGGCAGCGTCCAGCGCCCCGCGGCCCACGAAGCCGCGCGCCGCCGCGGCGAAGCCGGGGCCACCGGTGGGCACCGTCTCGGCGCGGGCCAGGGCGCTGCCCTCGAACAGCGCCAGCCGGCAATTCGTGCCGCCCACGTCGGCGGCGAGGATCCGCGGAGGTCGAGCCACCGGAGGCCGATAACGCGGGCCGGTCAGACCCTGACCGTGGGCCGGGCCGCCCCCCCTGACCCATGCGGGCTATGCGGTGCACATGCGGCTGATCCACACCGCCGACTGGCACCTGGGCCACCACCTGCACGGCCTGTCCCGGGCCCGGGAGCACGCGGCCTTCCTGGCCTGGCTGCTGGACACCCTCGCAGCGGTGGAAGCAGACGCCCTGCTGATCGCCGGCGACATCTTCGACACCGCCAACCCCTCGGCCGAGGCCCAGCGTCAGTGGTTCGACTTCCTCGGTCGGCTGAGGCGGCGCCTGCCGTCCCTCGACGTGGTGGTGATCGCCGGCAACCACGACTCCCCGGCTCGGCTCGTGGCGCCGGCGCCGGTGCTGGGCCCCCTGGGTGTGCACGTGGTCGGAGTCGTGCGCCGCGACGGCGACCGCATCGACGCCGCCGGACTGGTCGTCCCGCTGCGGGACCGGGCCGGCCAGGTCTGCGCCCAGGTCGCCGCGGTGCCCTATCTCCGCCTGCCCGATCTGCCCCCGGTGGAGGTGGAAGAGGGCCGGGACCCGGTGATCGAGGGGGTCCGGGTGCTCTACGAGCAGGTGGTCGCAGCCGCGTTGCTGGCCGCGGAGCCTGGCCAGGCGCTGATCGGCATGGGCCACTGCTACATGACCGACACCACCCTGAGCGAGCTCAGCGAGCGCCGCATCCTGGGCGGCAACCTGCACGCGCTGCCGGTGGAGGTCTTCCCCGAGTCGGTGGCCTACGTCGCCCTCGGCCACCTCCACAAGGCCCAGACCGTGGGCGGGGAGCGGGTCCGCTACAGCGGCTCGCCGATCCCCCTGAGCATGACCGAGGCCCCCTACACCCACCAGGTGCTCCAGGTGGACTTGCAGGGCCCGGGCCTGGCCGCGGTCACCCCGCTGCCGGTGCCCCGCACCGTGGACCTGGTGCGCATCCCGCCGGGCAGCGACCACCTGCCCGTGGAGGAGGCCCTGGCGGCAGTGGACGCGCTCCCGGAGCGCGGCGAGGAAGACGAGCCCCTGGACTGGCCCTTCCTCGAGGTCAAGGTCCAGCTCAGCGGCCCGCGCCCGGACCTGCGCCGGGAGCTCGAGGAGCGCCTGGAGACCCGGGCCGCCCGGCTGGTGCGCGTCGCGAGCCAGGGCTCGGGCCACGGCCAGCCCCTGGCCGAGGTCATCCGGACCACCGGGCTCGAGGGCCTGGACCCGGGCGAGGTCTTCGCGCGTCGGTGGGCCCGGGAGCACGCGGATCCGGTGCCCGAAGCGCTGCTGGCCTCGTTCCACGAGCTGGTGGACGCCGCCCACCGGGGGCTGTCGTGAAGATCCTGGCCGTGCGCGGGAAGAACATCGCCAGCCTGGCGGACTTCCGCCTGGACCTGGCGGGCGACCCCCTGGATCAGGCGGGCCTGTTCGCCATCACCGGGCCCACCGGGAGCGGCAAGAGCACGCTCCTGGACTGTCTGTGCCTGGCGCTCTACGGCACCACGCCGCGGCTCCACCAGGCGGCCGACGCTCGCCAGACCCAGCGCTCTGCCCACGACGAGCTGACCGTGCGTGATCCCCGGAACCTGCTGCGGCGGGGGACCGGCCACGGCTGGGCAGAGGTCGACTTCCTCGACCGGGAGGGGCAGCCCCAGCGGGCCCGCTTCCGGGTCCGGCGGGCGCGGGACCGGGCGGGCGAGCGCCTCCAGGAGTGGACCATCGCGCTGATGGATCCGGCCACCGGGCTGGCGCGCAGCCCCGGTGGCAAGCGCGAGACCCTGAAGGCCATCGAGGCCGCGGTCGGGCTCAACTTCGATCAATTCCGGCGCGCGGCGCTGCTGGCCCAGGGGGACTTCGCCGCCTTCCTGCGGGCGCGAGAGGACGACCGGGCCGAGCTGCTGGAGCGCATGACGGGCACGCCGCT
>CAYFPX010000089.1:0-15775 GCA_964344945.1 uncultured Enterobacterales bacterium | reverse complement strand
TGGGCTGGATATAGACGTTGTAGTCATCCATCAACATGTCGGACGCCTGCTTGCAGAGCTTGGGGTCGCCGACCAGGACCGGCACGATGTGGCTGACCGAGGGCATGACGGGCACGCCGCTCTACGCGGAGATCTCCCGCCAGGCCCACCGCCGCTACACCGCCGAGCAAGGGGCCCTGAGGGCGCTGGGCCTGCAGGCCGGCGGGCACGTGCCCCTGGCTTCCGGCGAGCGCTCGCAGCTCGAGGCCGAGCTGGGCGCGGCCGAGGACCTGAAGGCGGAGCGGGCCCGAGCGCGGGAGCGGGCCCAGGCCGACCTGGCCTGGCACGAGCAGCGAGCAGCCCACCGGCTGGCCCTCGGCCGAGCCGACCAGGCCGTGACGGACCAGCAGGCGGCGCTGGCGGCCCGCGCCGAGGACCTGGCGCTGCTGGCGGCGGTCGAGCACGCCGAGCAGGGGCGCGCGGATCTGGAGGCCAGCGACGCGGCGAAGTCGCGGACCCGAGCGGCCGAGGCCACGCTGGCCGCGGCGGCGGAGGCCCTCCAGGCCCAGGCCCTGGGGTGGCGCTCGGCGGTCGAGGCCCGAGGCGAGGCGTTGCTGCGCGAGCACGAGGTGGTCCGGGAGCAGCGGGACACCGCGACGGCCTGGCTCGAGGACCACCCGGCGGTCGCGCCCCGGGTCGAGGCCTGGGCCCTGTGGAAGCGCCAGCTCCAGGAGCTGGCGGAGGCCCAGGACGCCCGGCGGGACCTCGACGAGGCGCGGCCGGCGCTGGTCCGGACCCAGGAGCGCGCGGTCGCCGCGCTGGAGGCCCTGGTGTCCGGGGCGCCGGCGCTCCACCAGGCAGTGGTGGCCGCCGAGCAGGGCGTGGCGGCGCTCCAGGCTGGTGCACCGCCGGATCTCGAGGCGCTGGGGGCCCAGGTCAGCCGAGCCCAGGCCGACCGGGAGGCTCTGCTGGCCCTGGTCGAGCAGGCCCAGGGGCTGGAAGAGCGGGAGGCGCGCCTCGCGGCCCAGCGCGAGTCCGAGCTTCGGCTCCGGACCGCGCTGGAGACCGCCGAGCGCGCTCGGCAACAGGCGGCGCTCGCGCACGCTCGGCGCCAGGGGGCCCGCCAGCAGGCCCACGCCGACCTGGCGCGCAGGCAGGCGGAGGCCGCGGTGGCGGAGCACCGGGCGCTCCTGGAGCCAGGGGCGCCCTGTCCCCTCTGCGGCGCCACCGAACACCCCTGGGGGGATCACCCGAGCGACGGCGAGGTCCTCGCCGCCCACCAGGCCCGGCTCTCGGAGGCCCAGGCGGCGGAGGACACGGCCGCGGCTGCCCTCGGTGAAGCCGCGGCGCGCCAGGAGGCCTGCCGCACGTCGCTCTCCGAGGTCGGGCGCCATGCCGCAGAGGCCCAGGAGGCCCTCACCACCGCCCGGGCGACCTGGCGTGCGGCAGCCGAGGCCCAGGGCGTCGAGGACCCGACCCCGGATCGGCTCGGGGCCCGGGCGGCGTCCCTCGGCCTGGCGCTCGGCGGCCTGCGGGACACCCTGGCCCGAGCGGCTGCCCACGCGCGGCAGCTCCGAGACGCCCACGCCAGGGTCGGTGTGGCCCGCCAGGCCCGCGTGGATCACACCGCTGCCCACCACCGGGCATCGGAGCAGCTGGCGACCACCGTGCGGGACCTCGCCCGGAACCGGGAGGAGTCCGGGCGGCTCGCCGACCGGCGCCAGGCCCTTCACCTTCGCCTGCAGCCGGTCCTGGGCGAGGACTGGCTGAGGCGACACGCCGCGGACCCCGCGGCCCTGCTGCGCCAGGCCGACGCCGAGGTCACCCGCTGGCGGGAGGAACACGCCCGCCAGGGCCAGGCGGCCGACCGTCTGGCCGTCCTCCAGGCGCAGGAGCGCCAGGCCCACGAGGAGCTGGCGCGGGCCAGCCAGGCGGTGGTGGAGGCCTCCCTGGCCGGTCGTGCCGAGCCTCGACCGGCCGCCGGCAGCTCCGCGGACAGCGTGAACCGGGCCGTCGGCGAGCGCGAGGCCGCCGCCCGCGCCTGCCAGCAGGAGCAGGCGGTCTGGCGCACGGCGAGGGCAGGCCTGGCCGCCGTGCTGACCGAGCTGGGCCTGGACGAGCCCGGCCTCCGGGCCCGGCTGGTGCGTGGGGCCGCCTGGACCCGGGACCAGCGCGCGACCTTCGACGGCCTCCAGCTCGCGCTGGACAAGGCCCGGGCCGTGGTCGAAGCGACCCGCGACCGACTCGAGCGGCACGAGCACAGCGACCCACCCGAGCAGGACGAACCCACCGCCCGGGCACAGGTCGCGGCGACCGAAGCGGCCTTCACCGCTGCCGCCGAGCAGGCTGGTGCCCTCAGCGAGCGCCTGCGGGCCGACGACGAGATGCGCCGCGCCCACACCGACCTGCTCCAGCAGCTCGAAGCCCAGCAGGCCGTGGTGGACCACTGGAAGGCCCTCGACGCCCTGATCGGCTCCAGCGATGGCCGCGTCTTCCGTCGCTTCGCCCAGAGCCTCACCCTGGAGCTGTTGCTCGCCTGGGCCAACGGCCACCTCCGGGAGCTTGCGCCCCGCTACCAGCTGATCCGGGCGGAAGGCACCGACCTGGGACTCCAGGTGATCGACCGCGACATGGGCGACGAGCTGCGCAGCGTCGCGAGCCTGTCCGGGGGCGAGTGCTTCCTCACCTCCCTGGCCCTGGCCCTGGCCCTGTCCTCGCTCTCGACCCGGGACACGCGGGTGGAGACCCTCTTCATCGACGAAGGCCTCGGCACCCTGGACGCGGAGACCCTCGAGGTGGCGCTCCACACCCTGGACCAGCTCCAGGCGAGCGGGCGACAGATCGGCCTCATCAGCCACGTGCCGGCCCTGGCGGCGCGCATCGGGGTCCAGGTGGCCGTGCGCCCGGTGGGCGGTGGGCTCAGTCGGGTCGAGGTCCAGGGCGTCGGGGGCTGAGCGGGCCTGAGGTAGATTCGCTGACCGTGTCCCCCCTGCTGCTCACGCTCCTCGCCTGCGACCCGCGCACGGCCTCCCGCTACCAGGCCTTCGTGCACCTCGGCGATGGCGACTTCGACGTCCGCCCCCGGGGCGTCTCGGCGCTCACCGACCCCTACCGGCTGGACGGTGAGCTGGGCAGGGGCACCGCCGGCGGCACCGTGGGCATCGACTGGTCCAGCAGCCGTGCCATCTACGAGGAGGGCCAGCGCCTCACGGTGAACTACGCGGTCCAGTCCGACGTGGGCGAGCCCCTGGACATGGAGGCGCTCATCCTGTTCAGCCTCTACGGCAACCTCCAGGATGCGCGGGATCAGCTGGGAGCGCTGGACATCGACATCGGCGAGCTCTTCCCGATGAACATCGCCGTGAGCCCGGCGCTCCCCGACCCCACGATGGGCGCGGTGCCGGCGGACAACGAGGCCTATGTGCCCGGCACCAACACGATGGTGGTGCTGCCCGACCTCACCAGCGAGCTCCCGCTGGCGGCGAACACCGGCGTGGTCTTCCACGAATTCGGCCACGGGCTCTTCCACTACCTGACCAGCGGCGACGTCTACGCGGAGAAGTTCATCGACCTGGACGCGCCGGCGGAGATCTCCGACGGGGCCGGGTCCCTGGACGAAGGCTTCGCCGACATGCTCGGCACCCTGCTCACCGACGACCCGGCGTTCATCAGCCGGAGCATCGTGCTGCCCGAGCGCGACGTCACGGGGGACCACAGGGCCGTCGACGTGGCGGTGCTGCCCGGCGGGGAGTCCAGCGGCGGGGCGCTGGCCGGCTATGACCCGTACCCCCTGGGCACGGTGTTCGCCTCGGTCTCCTGGGACCTGCGCCTGGCCAACGACGACCCCGGGCTCACCCTGCAGTGGGACGTCGAGGCGGTCCAGCGCTGGTCCGTGGGCGAGGACCTCACCGTGTACCGCTGGCTGGACGAGCTGGTGACCATCGTCGGCCGGGACCGGCCGGGCCTCGTCGACGAGCTCTGCACGAGCATCGAGACCCGCTTCGTGGACGTGTGGGTGGTGGAGGCCTGCTCGTGACCGCCGCGCTGCTGCTCGCCCTGGCCGGCACGGCCCAGGCCGACGACGTCGGCGTGGCGCTCTCCATGGTCGGCGTGCGCAGCTCCAACGGCCACCGGCCCCTGCACCGGGGCCTCACTGGCTGGTACCGCAAGGAGATCGACCGACCCTTCGACCTGGAGGCCGAGCTGGTCTGGGCGACGGCCAGGGAGGAGTTCATCGGGGTCGACATCCGCACCCACCTGGTGCGGCCGGCCTTCAGCGTCTCCTGGTCCACCGGGACCCGCCGCGCCCAGGTCTCCGCGAGCGTGGGCGCCTGTCTGAGTCTCTACGCCGGCGGCGTGGACGGCCTGGTCCTCCAGGCGCGCCCCGGCCTGAAGTCCCGGATCGGCGTCGACGTGCCCTGGCGCGACCACTGGCAGGTGCGCTGGCACTTCGGACTCGCCAGCCGCGGCCTGACCGCCGACGTCGAGACCGGCCTGGGGCTGGGGCGGGTGCTGTGAGGGGCTGGCGCACGGGCCTCGCGGCGCTCGCCCTGACCGGCTGCAGCACCTCGGCCGTGGTGGACGGGGCCCGGACCCTCGAGGAGGGCCAGAAGGCCATGAGTGTGGGCATGTCCCTCCAGAGGGGCACGACCACTGCCAGCAGCGGGCTGGGCATCCCCCTGCCGATGCTCGAGGTGGGCCTGCGCTGGGGGGTGGGCCCGGACCTGGACATCGGCATGAAGCTCTACATGTGGGGCTTGTACACCGACGCCCGCTACCGCTTCGCGAAGTTTCGGGCCTGGGACCTGGCGATCGCGCCCGGGGTGGGTGGCTACTTCTTCGTGCTCCCCGGGTATCAGCTGGGCACGATGGACCTGCACGTGCCGCTTCGGGCCCAGCGCGACCTGGGCGCAGCCGCCCGCTGGAGCCTGACCGTGGAGGCGGGCACGATCGTCCGGGAGACGTTCGGGCGTGCGCGAAGCGGCGGCTTCACCGGCGACTTCGGCCAGCTGGAGCTCTTCGCAGGGGGCGGCGGCCGCCTGGAGCGCTGGGGGGACCGGGGCTTCATCGGGCTGAGCTTCTCCACCCACGCCCAGCCCTGGTGGGGGCGGGCACCGGCCTGGGCCCTGGGCGTGGACTTCGGCTTCCGCAAGCGCACGCCCGTGGCCCCAGGAGCGTCCGACACGATTTCATACGACCCCGCTACGAATTCGCGACCGGGTCCCTCGGAGTCCGGCCCCGAGGCCGAGCTACCGGAGTGATTCCGGTCAGTTGAGGGGGTGGCACACCCCTTGCCCTCCATGGGACCGACCGCAACGACGCGGCAGAACCCCTGGAGGACCCCATGTCCCGAACCGCCCTCAGCGCACCGCTCTCCCTCGCCCTCATCGCCTGCAGCGGCTCGTCCGAGCCCGAGGTCGCCGTCAGCGAGCTCGGCCAGGACCTCGGCTCCGCGACCCCCACCTGGACCGCCCCGCCCGGAGAGGTCGTGGAGGCCCCCACGCCGGTGGTCGGTGCTGCGGCGCAGGAGACCGTCGCCTTCGTCGACGAAGTCGTCGACACGGGCCTGCCGCTGGTGCCGCCCGCCTCCGTGGAGGACCTGGTCGACGGGGAGGGGGATCCCCTCCTCGAGATCGAGGTCCGTCCGGGCGAGTCCCTGGTGATGCTCTCGGACTGGAGCGGACTGAGCGTCGAAGCCATCGCCGACGCCAACGGCATCCGCACGGGGTCGACCCTGTATCCGGGGCAGCTCCTTGAGATCGACGTCGATCAGGAGACCTTCGTCGCGATGCAGGACAGCCGGGACGCCTTCGAGGACGCCCGCCTGGACCGCTACCTGGCCCGTCGGGGCGAGCTGGTCGGCGTGACCACCCACACGGTGGGCACCGGCGAGACCGCCTGGCAGATCGCCAAGGACCACGGGGCGCTGCCGCTGTGGGTCCTGGCGTCCTTCAACCGGGGCCAGGACCTGGACCGGCTGCGCATCGGGCAGGAGATCAACCTGCCGATGCTGGGGGACGACCAGGCGATGGACGACGAGCCCCTCGTGGCCGCCGAGCCGGCCGGAGACAGCGCCGCGGCCCCCGCCGAGGGGCCTGTCCCGGCCTCGGAGACCGGGAATTCGACGATCCCCTGACGAGAGTTGACCCCACCCGGCCCCGTTCTGGTTTAGTAAGGGGGCCGTGGTGGTGTTTCTCTGGACCCTGCTCTCCCCGGCATTCGCCGCGGACTACCCGGACATCTCGTCCGCGCCCGAGCTCGTGCAGGCCGAGTATTACCGCCTGAGCGACGAGCTGAAGAAGCTCGCCGGCCGCCAGGCCTGGGCCGGCGCCGCCCGGCGCTTCGACGACCTGCTCGACCTCGAGCTGCCCCTCACCTACGACCACTGGCTGGCCGGGGCCATGGCCGCCCGCAACCTCGGCGACCCCTCGGCGGCCTACGAGCGCCTCACCGAAGCCGCCCGCCTCGAGGGCAACCACGAGGTGGTCGACTGGCTCTGGACCCTGGACACCGAGTACGGCCGGGTCACCCTGCGGACCGAGGTCAAGAAGCCCACCCTCACGGCAGCCGCCATGCCGCTCCTGCCCGACCAGCGAGCCTCTGTCGAGCGGGCCATGGCCCAGGTCGCCGAGTCCGGCTCCTTCACCGGCATGCTCCCCAAGGGCGACTACACGCTGTCCGGCCACAGCTTCAGCGTCTCCCCCGGGCCCCAGGCCGTGGAGATCGTGATCACGAAGGTCGAGGTCACCCAGCGCGTCGTGGCTGTCGCGGACGGGGACTGATCGGTCGGATCCCTCCCGCCCTCCACCTCGCGGACCGCCTCTCGGTCCAGGGGGGCGCGGACCAGCACCTGAGGGATCTGCTGGTGGCCCAGGCGGCCGCAGGCCCGGTCGCGCTCGCGGTCGGCCGCGTGGAGGCCGGCGCGGAGCCTCCGGAGGGCGTGGCCCTCCACCGCTGCCGGGCCCTGGCCAGCCCCGTCGCCGCGACCCGGGGACTCGACACCCTGGAGGCGTTGCTGGGCGAAGCGGCGGTGGTGCATGTGCACAACGTGATGAACCCCCTCGCCCTGGCTCGCGCCGTGGAGACCGGCCGGGCCGTGGTGACGGTCCAGGACCACCGGGTCTTCTGCCCCGGACCCGGTCACAGCCTGCCCACGGGCGCCCGGTGCGACCGGGTCTTCGGCGACGGCGCCTGCGCGTCCTGCCTGCCCGACCCCGACTACCGGGCCCGCACGGTCGCCCTCACCGCGGCCCGCCGCGAGGCCCTGCGCGGCGCAGTGCTGGTGGTGCTCTCCCAGTACATGGCCGGCGCCCTGGCGGCCGCCGGGCTGCCGGGCGCCCAGGTCCTGTCGCCGCCGGTCACCGCGGCCGACACCCCCGGGCCGCTGGGGGACCACCTGCTGATCGCCGGGCGGCTCGTCGGACACAAGGGTGTGGACCTGCTGCACGCCGCCTGGGAGGCCGCCGGACGGCCCCTGCCGCTGAAGGTCGCTGGCGACGGGCCCCTGCGCGACGCCCTGCCTGGCGCCGAGCACCTGGGCTGGCTGTCCCGCCCGGCGTGGCGGGCGGCCGCGCGGGCGGCCCGCGCCGTGCTGGTCGCCCCGCGGTGGCAGGAGCCCTTCGGCATCGCCGGGCTGGAGGCCCTGGCCGAGGGCACTGCCCTGGCCGGCTGGGCCACCGGCGGGATGGCGGAGTGGTGTCACCCGGGTCTGCTCGCCATCCCCGCTGGGGACACCGAGCAGCTGGCCGGGTTGATGGTCCGGCTGTCCTGGGACGAAGAGCTCTGCCGCGTCGCCGGCCACGCCGGCTGGCAGCGGGTGCGGGAGCGCCCCGGCCCCGGCGCCCTGCACGGGGTCCTCCAGGGGATCTACGACCGGGTCAGCAGCCTCTCCAGGTCCTCGCGGTAGCTGTCGAGCTCCGACTCGTGGGCGTCGCTGCCCGACAGCCGCACCTGGTGCTTGCGGAAGGCCAGGCGGGTGGCGATCTCCACGTAGGCGTCGTGGTCGATGGCCTGGGGCAGCCAACCTCGGCGCATGCGTCCCAGGTACGAGCACAGGTGCCTCAAGTGGGCCTCGGGCAGCACCCCGCGGGCGACCTCCTCGCCGAGCTCTCGCCGGATCATCCGGCGCTCCTCCAGCAGGCAGAGCTGGAAGACCACGAACAGCGCCAGGAACTCCAGCGGGAAGAGCACCAGGTTCACGGCAGCGAGCACCCCGCCGCCGCCCGTGCTCGACTCCACGGCGAGCAGGCCGTTCCACAGGGCGTGGATGCCGATGGCGCCGAGCAGCCCCAGGGGCACGGCGACCGCGACGGCCCGCAGGCCGCGAAAGCGGGCCCAGCCGAGGGCTGCGCCGACCACGGAGCTGGCCGAGGCGTGCATCAAGGCGGAGTAGAGGGTGCGCACCGCCACGGTCGCCATCCAGGCGCCGACGTCGCCCTGGGCGGCCACCTGGAGGAAGTAGAGCAGGTTCTCGGTCATGCCGAACCCGAGCCCGGTGGCCGCGCCGTACACGAAGCCGTCGGTGGTGTTGTCGAAGTGGCGGCTCAGGCCCACCGCGACGAGCACCAGGGCCTTCGTCGGTTCCTCGACCAGGGGCGCCACGATGACCGTCGTGGCCCAGTCCAGGCGCTCCGGTGGCAGGGAGGCCGTCAGGAATTCCAGGGCCATGTCCGACCCGACCACCGCCATCGCGGTGCCACCGATCGCCCCCCAGAGGAAGGTGCCCACCACCAGCCAGAGGGGCTCTCGGTCGTAGCGATCCAGCCACCACATCACGCCGAGGAAGGCCACCAACGGCACCACGGCAAAGGCAGCGGAGAGCAGGGTCAACAGGGTGGGCATCGGCGCCGCCAGGGTAGCGGAGTCGCGCACTCGGCACCCCGGAGGCGCCGGGGCCTGCGTTACCTTGCGGGTCCTTCCAGGAGGCTCCGTGGGCATCCGCAAGCGCATCAAGTCGCTCATCCCCATCGTCGGCTCCGGCTCGGCGTCCAAGCCGATCCGGGCCACGCCCGCCGCGCAGCCTCGGCCGCGACCCAGCTACCAGCCCGAGCCGGAGCCCGAGAGCCCCCGGGGCGACCAGGACCCGCTCGCCTACATCGAGGAGCTGGTCGAGGGCAAGCCGGTGGTGCTGTTCATGAAGGGCAGCCCGATGGCCCCGGCCTGCGGCTTCAGCGCCAACGCCGCGGGCATCCTCGCTGGCTACGTCCGCGAGTATCACACCGTCGACGTGCTCATCGATCCCGACGTGCGGGAGACCGTGAAGGCCTACAGCAACTGGCCCACCATCCCCCAGCTGTTCGTCGCCGGGGAGCTGGTGGGCGGCTCGGACATCGTCGCCGAGATGCACAACGCCGGCGAGCTGGGCCCGATGATCGAGCAGGCGCTGGCGGCGGCTCCGGCGGATGGGCCTGCCGGAGCCTGAAGGACTACGACTCCTCCGACGGGGTGAAGGTCGGCGGGGTCTCCACCGGCAGCCACATTTCGCCGCTCGCGACCCGCTCGATCATCGCCAGCCGGTCGGTGAGGTCCCGGAGGCGCTCTCCGACCAGGTCCACGAAGGCCAGGCAGAGTCGCGCGGCCAGGTCTGGCTTGTGCCGCAGGATCCGGTGGAAGTCCTCGCGGTTGAGCTGGTAGAGCGTGGTGGGCCCCAGGGCCTTCACGGTGGCGGAGCGGCGGATGGGGCGGGCCAGGGCGAGCTCGCCGAACACCCCGCCCGGGCCGACGTCGGTGAGGCGGGTCTTGCCGCGAGAGATGCGCATCTCCCCCTCGAGCACCACGTAGAACTCCTCGGCGGCGTCGCCCTCCCGGAACAGGGTCGTGCCGGCCTGGAGGGTGCGGCGCTCCATGAACGGGGCGATCAGCGTGCGCTCGGACTCGGTCAGGTCCTTGAACAGGAACACCTCGGCGAGCACGTTGGCGATCTCGTCGACCGCCGCGGCGTCCCGCTCCGAGCCGACCCGGAAGGCGACGACCGTGATGTTGTCCCGGCCCCCTGCTTCGTTGGCCAGGTCGACCAGCCGCTGTGCCGCGACGTCGAGACGTCCGCGGCCGAGCACGGAGGCCATGTGGTCCTCGCTCACCAGGTCGGAGAGGCCGTCGGAGCAGAGCATCACCACGTCGCCGTCGGCCAGGGCGACCTCGGCGGTGTCGACGTCGAGCCGCGCCCCCACGCCGAGGGCCTGGTAGAGCGTGTTGCGGTCCCGGCTGGTCGCGACGTCCTCCAGGGCCAGCTCGCCCTTGCGGTAGCGCAGCATGGCCAGGCTGTGGTCCTCGGTCAGCCGGCGCAGGCGCCCGCCGCGGAGCAGGTAGGCCCGGCTGTCGCCCACGTGGGCGATGTAGGCGCTGTCCCCGGCCACCACGGCGCTCACCAGCGTGGTGGCCATGCCAGCCCGTCCCCGGTGGCTGGCCTCTCGGTGGACCTCCTGGTGGGCCCGGAGGAAGGTGGTCTCCAGGAGCTGGGTGAGCCGCACCCGGTTGTCCCGGCAGCTGTCCTTCTCGATGGCCCCGGCCTGGGCCTTCATGAGGCTTGCGTCGGCCGTCATGACCTCGACCGCCGCCGCCGAGGCGACCTCGCCGGCGGCCTCGCCGCCCACGCCGTCGGCGATGGCGAACAGGGGCACCTCGCCCAGGTGGAGCAGGCTGTCTTCGTTGTGGGAGCGACGGCGGCCGACGTCGGTCCGCGATGCGGAGTCCAGGATGCGCATGGGGCAAGCCTACACGCCGCGCCGGTGTGACCGAGGCAGCCAGGGGGCGGTGACGCTCGCGGGCTCTTCGGCGAGCCCCGCGGGGGGGCCAGCGAAGAGCAGGCGCCCGCCGTCCGGGCCCGCGCCGGGACCGAGCTCGACCACGTGGTCCGCCGCGGCCACGAGCAGGGGATCGTGCTCCACGACCCACACCGTGCCGCCCCCGTCCACCAGGTGGTGGAGCAGCGCCGCCAGCCGCTGGACGTCGACGGGGTGGAGGCCGGTGCAGGGCTCATCCAGCACGTAGAGCACCCCCTCGGGCCCGCCGTCGACACCGGCGAGCTCCCGGGCCAGGCGCAGCCGGTGGGCCTCGCCGCCGGACAGGGTGGCGGTGGGCTGGCCCAGGGTGACGTAGCCCAGGCCGACCTCCTCGAGGGCCCGCAAGGGAGCATCCATGCCCGGCAGACCCGCCAGGTGCACCCGGGCCTCGGACACCGACAGCGCGAGCAGCTGGGCGAGATCGAGCCCCCGAACCCGGACCTCGAGGGTGGTCTCGTCGAAGCGTCGCCCCCCACAGGTCTCGCAGGGCACCTCCACCGGCGCCAGCCAGGCGAGATCGATGCGCCGCACGCCCTCTCCACCGCAGGCCTCGCAGCGCCCGCCCTTGCGGGTCAGGGTGAAGCGGCTGGCCCCCCAGCCGCGGATCCGGGACTCCTTGGTGTTGGCGTAGGCCTTGCGGATCCGGTCCCAGAGGCGGGTGTAGGTGGCCGGGGTCGAGTGCCGGCTGCGGCCGAGGGGCGCGGCGTCGATGCGCACGATGCGACGGAAGGGGGCTGGGGGGGTCACCTCGGCGACCGGCAGAGGCTGACCGTCCTCGGCCATGGCCGGCAGGAGGGTGTCCAGCACCAGGGTGCTCTTGCCGGCCCCGCTGGGTCCCGTGAACACGGTCAGGGCCCGGGTCGGCAGGTCCAGGTCGAGGCCTGTCAGGGTGCGGCCCGCGGCGCCCCGGACCACCACCACCGGGCCGGACTCCCGGCTCGCGCGGGCCGGCGCGGCGGTCTCGGCCAGTGCGCGCCCGGTCGCCGTGTCCGCGGCGACCAGGGCCTCGGGGGTGCCGTCGAACACGATCCGACCGCCGGCGGTGCCCGGGCCGGGCCCGAAGTCCAGGACGCGGTCGGCAGCCCGGATGACCTGGGCGTCGTGTTCCACGACCAGCAGGGTGTTGCCCTGGTCACGCAGGTCCCGGAGGACCTGGACCAGCCTGGCGGTGTCGGCGGGGTGCAGGCCGGCGGTGGGCTCGTCGAGCACCACCAGCAGCCCGGCCAGCCGGCTGCCGACGGCCGCCGCCAGCCGCGCTCGCTGGAGCTCGCCGCTGGACAGGGTGCCGGCGTCCCGATCCAGCGCCAGGTACCCCAGGCCCACCTGGGACAGCACCGCGAGGCGCCGGCCCAGCTCCTCGACCACGGGAGCGGTGCCCGGGTCCCGAGAGCAGGCCGCCAGCCAGCCGCCCACAGCACCGGCTGGACCGGCGGCGAGCGCAGGCAGGCGCTGTCCGCCCAGCTGCACGGTCCGGGCAGCCGGCTGCAGGCGCTCCCCCTCGCAGCCGCGGCAGGCCGCCCCGTCCACCGCGCCCCGGCCACCGCAGTCCTGGCACGCGCCCACCGGGGAGCGGAAGGAGAAGCCTCGCACCGAAGGCGCGGGCCAGAACCGCCGACAGTGGCCGCACCAGGGGCGCTCGGCCCAGGCCGTCTCCGTGCCGTCCGCCTCGGTCACCAGGCGGCCGCCACCGGCCCGCAGAGCGAGCCGGACCGCCTCGCCCAGGCGCTCCTTGCGATCCGGGCCGACCTTGATGCGGTCGACCACGATCTCCAGCCGCCGGGGCCGGCCCTGGACCTCCTCCAGCCGCGTGACCACGCCGTCGGCGCGCACCCTGGCGAAGCCCGCAGACGCCACCGCGTCCAGCAGGCTTCTCGGGTCCCCCTCGGGATCCTCCAAGGGCGCCATCACCAACAGCCGCGTGCCCGCGGGCAGGGCCAGCAGGGTGCGGGTGATCCGCTGGGGCTCGGTGTGGTGCAGCACCCGGTCGCAGGTCGGGCAGTGGGGGGTGCCGCGGCGGGCGAACAGGAGGGCCAGCAGCGAGGCTGCGTCGGTGATCGTGCCCAGGGTGGCCCGGGCCGCTGGAGCCGGGCCGCCGCGCTGGGCCACCGCCAGGCTGGGCGGCAGGCCGTCGAGCCGGTCGAAGGGCGGCCGGGGGCGCTGGTCCATCAGGGCCCGGAGACTGGGGGAGAAGACCTCGGCGTACCGGCGCTGGGACTCCACGTGCAGCGTGTCGAAGGCCAGGGACGACTTGCCCGAGCCGCTGACCCCGGTGAGCACCGTGAAGGTGCCCGGCTCCAGGTCCAGGTCCACGGCTTGGAGGTTGTGGGTCCGGGCACCGCGGAGCGCGAGGGGGTGGGGGGCGAGCACTCAGAGCTCCAGGGCGGCCCAGCCGCCGCGGCGGACCCAGACGGCCTTGACCACGGCCTTGGCGACGGTCGTGAGGTTGATGGCCCACCAGATGCCCGGCGCCGCCATGCCCATGGGGAAGGCGAGCCACCAGGCCAGGGGGATGCGCAGGAAGTTCAACGGGAAGGACGCCCAGAACACCGCCCGGGTGTCCCCTGCGCCGTTGAGCACGCCCTCGGAGAGGGCCTCCCAGGCCACGAAGGGCTGGGACCAGGCCAGGATCAGGGCGTAGGTGGTGGCGTGGGCGTGCACCACCGGGTCCTCGGTGAACAGGTCGGTGAGCGCAGAGCTGCCGAACCAGAAGGTGGCCGCCGCGACCAGGCCCAGCCCGGTGGACAGGGGCAGGGCCAGCCGCACCGCTCGCCAGGCCTGGTCCGGTCGCCTGGCGCCCAGGCTGCGCCCCACCAGGCTGCCGACGGCCAGGCTGACCCCGTGGAAGGCCGGCCAGGCGAAGCCCTCCAGGGCGTTGAAGCCGATGCCCAGGGCGGCGTTGACCGCCGGGCCGAGGGGCGAGATCGAGGTCTTCAGCATCGCCCAGTACACCAGGGTGTAGGTGGCGACGCCCATGGCCGCGGGCACGCCGATCCGCAGGATGCGGCGGACCGACGGACCCAGGCCCACGTCGCCGGGTCGCAGCCCCTTCCGGCGGGCGAGCAGGGCCAGCCCGGCGAAGGTGGTCACGCCGCGGCTCAGGTTGCTGGCCAGCGCCGCCCCCGCGATGCCCAGGTCCAGCTGGAAGATGAGCAGCGGCGTGAGCACGATGTTCAGGGCCAGGCTCACCCCGTGCAGCAACATCGGCATGCGGGCGTTGCCCAGGGAGACGAAGGCCTGGTCGACCAGGGGGGTGAAGACCAGCGGCAGCATCGTCCAGGACAGCACCCGCAGGTAGGTGGCGAACTCCGAAGCCGTGTGCCCGCTGAGGCCGACGGTCCAGGCCAGGGTCTCGGCGCCGAGCACGCCCGCGGCGGTGACCGCGGCGGCCACCACGAGTGCGCCGCCCACGCCGGCCCCCAGCACCTCGCGGACCCCGGCCCGGTCCCGGGCGCCCTCGGCCCGGGCGATGAGCGGTCCGGCGCCCGCCGCCACCAGCACGAAGCTCGCGTAGAACAGGATGACCACGAAGGTGGAGGCGGCGATGGCCGCCTGGGCCTCGGTGCTGACCCCCTGGATCCAGTACTGGTCGACGGCTCGGAAGCCGTGGGTGAGCACCGCGAAGATGGCGCTGGGCACCGCCAGGCGCAGCAGCTCGGCCATCGTGAGCGCCGGGGCTCTCTCGGCCGGCGTGGGGGCGGTGTCAGCCACCGGCTGGCCCTATCCCGGATCACGCGCGCGGTAGCCTCGGCAGACCTGGAGGTCTCCATGCGCACCACACTGAAGATCCTGGCCCTCGGGCTGCTCGCCTCGGGCTGCACCATCAACATCGGCGGCAGCTCGGAGTCCAAGGAGACGACCACCACGGAGAACGCCCAGGGCGACGTGAACGTCGAGCTGGAGAACGGCGAGGCCAGCGGCTCGATCCAGGTGAGGTCCACCGAGGACGGCGGGTCGGTGACCCTCGGCAGCGGCAGCGACACCCTCACCGTCTCGGGCGAAGACAAGGACGGCAAGAAGACGGTCAACGTCGGCGGCCTGAAGATCGAGGTCGAGTCCGACGACGACGAGTAGCCAGCGGGACCGGCCCGACACCATCGACGCCGTCGTGGGGGCAGCGCTCGCCCTCGCGGCGCTGGTGGTCGCGGGCATCCTGGGGGCCGTGCTGGCGGGGGCCGCGGTTGGCGTGCCCGCCGGCGAGCTGGAGCTGGGGGACAACCCCGACTACGACCGTTGGCTGCATGCCTGGGCCCTGCCCCTCCAGACCGCGCTGATCCTGGGGGTCGTGGCCCGGCGCCTCGAGGGCGTGGGGGAGGGGGCCTGGCGGCGGCTCGGGGTCCGCGGGGGCGAGCGGCTGTGGGCCGTCGCACTCGTGGTGCCCGCTGGCCTGGTCGCCGATCGCGTGGTGGTGCTGCTCCAGGCCGCCTGGCCCGGCCTCGGGTTCGACGGCCTGGGCAGCCTGGCGGCCCTGCCCGGCGCCGGTGGCCTGCTCGGGGGGCTGCTCGTGCTGGGGCTGGTGGTGCTCGGCCCGCTGGGCGAAGAGGTGCTCTTCCGAGGCCTGGTGCTCCGGGGCCTGTGGAGCGACGGCAGTCCGATCCGCGCGGTCGCGATCTCGGCCCTGCTCTTCGGGCTCTTCCACCTGGAGCCGGTGCACGCCGCGGGCGCCGCGGTGCTGGGGCTCTACCTGGGGTGGCTGCGGGTGATCACGGGATCGCTGTGGGCGCCGGTGGCTGCCCACGTGCTCAACAACGGGATCTGGTACGCCCTGGTGGTCACCGGGCGCGCCGAGACCGGCACGCCCCTCTGGCTGGACGGGGCGGCCCTGGCGGGGGTGCTGGCGGTGGTCTGGATCACCCGGGACGGCTTCGGGGAGATCCCGGGTTGACCGCTCGGGCCCGACCGGTGAATGGCGGAGGTCCGATGCTTGTGCCAAGGTCTCTGTCCACGGCGCCATGACCACCCTGCTGATCGCTGGTGCGCCAGGCCAAGCCTGGGAAGGAGGAAGATGAAGTAGACAT
>CAYFPX010000088.1:0-29025 GCA_964344945.1 uncultured Enterobacterales bacterium | reverse complement strand
TTGGGCCGGGCCCAGACGGAGCGATGACCGCTGAGCGGCCATCTCTCGCCTTGGGACAGAAAGTGCTGGACTCTCCTGGACACCGTGCGCACATCCCGGCACCCATCCGCACTCCCGAACAGGGAGTTCGAAATGACATCAACAGGTTTCCACGTCACCAGCCACCTGGTGAACGATGGCCTGATCACGCCCACCCCCGAAGCCCGGCGCGAGGCCGCTCGGGCGTTGCTGGAGCTCCCAGCACGCTACGGACTCCTGGCCTTCGCCATCCCGGACAACCACCTGCACCTGTTGTTGCAGTGCGACCGGCGCACGGCGGGGCGGGGAGCGAACAAGGCGGAGGGCTGCATCACGAAGCGCCTCGATCTGCCGATCGGCTTCGAGCCCGCGCGCATCACCCCCGTCAACACGCAGCGACACCTGTGGAACGCCTTCCACTACATCCTGGGACAGGCGGAGCGACACGGCACGGAGGGTGACCCCCTGCGTGAGGCCTCCAGCCTCTGGGATCTCCTCGGCCTGCGGGTGGTCTCCCCCGAGCTCGTCCCCAGGGTCCGGAGCGCGCTTCCCCGCCTGCGGCGAGCCGACCTGGCCAGGCACCTGCCGGCGGAGCCCCTCGCAGCCGGCAACGACGCCAGACTGCTGCCGCAGGCTGTGCTCAGCGCAGTGGCCCGCCAGACCCTCGGCGCCATCCAACCCGACCTGGTCCGGGCCAAGGCTGCCGCCCTCCAGCTCGCCGACGGGCTCGGACTGAGTCCGGGCGCCGCCGCCCACCTCCTCGAGACCACCCCCCGCTCCGCCCGCCGCCTGCGCACCTCAGCCGTCCCGAAGGCACTCGCTCAGGCCATCCGCCTGCAGCTCGGACTCCGTGAGGCCCTCCGCACCGAGCGGGCCGCCTGAGCTACTCCAGGTGCCTGTACTGCCAGCGGGAGTCGGCCACCTCCAGCTCCCAGTACTCGTCCCGCTCGTCGGGGTTCGCGTAGACCGGGTCCTGGTCCACGGGCACCGCCCAGATCAGAGCCTCGCCGAACCGCACCGGCTCGGACTCCCCACGGGCGTAGGGGGTCTGCCAGCTCCCGCGCGCCTCACCCAGGCTGCAGTCGTCCAGCAGCGGATACAGGCTCATCCGGTCGAAGGCGTCCGCGTGGAAGAGCTCCACGCCGGTGGCACCGGGCACCAGGCCCACGTGACCGCGCACCTCGACCGGCAAGCGGCACCCGTCCCAGACCACGTAGCGCTGGCCGTCCTCCCACCGATACCCCACCTGCACCAGCCGCCCGTCGGCCCCGTGGAGCAGGTCCTCCGGAGAGTCGATGAGGATGGCCGGCGTGACCCGCTCCCCGCCCTCGTACACCTGGAGCTCGTCCCAGTTGGTCACCCAGGCCAGGGCGTCTCCGGCCACGGTGTGGGCGATGTCGGTGGTGTCGTCCCAGCGCTCGACGCTCAGGTCCGACCAGCTCCAGGTGCCGGCCGACTCCCGGTGCACCCGGACGGTGCCCGCCACCGGGTGCAGCACGACCAGCCCCCCCGACACCGAGTCCACGACGAGCCGGGTCTGGACCAGGGCGTCCCACCGCTCGCTGACGTCCAGCGCCACGTCGGACACGGTGTGGCGCACCCAGCCGTCCAGGTCCCACAAGACCAGGACGTCGCTGCTGTGCGTCGCCAGCAACAGCTCCCCGTCGACGGTGACGGAGTTGACCCATCCCGGCACGAGGCTGTCTGCCTCGGACCGGGTGACGGCCAGCCCGTCGTCCAGTCCCACCGGCAGGTCCTCGGCACCGATGGCCGTGGCCTCCCCCTCGCCGTGGAAGGCCCACGCCCCCCAAGGCCCCAGGTAGAGCTCGCAGCCCGACAGGAGGAACAGCCAGCTCACTCCTTCTCCAACAGCGTCAGCTGCACCAGCGCCCCGGTGCCACCGTCGTCGCCGATGTAGGGCGCCGCCAGGACCGACGCGGTGAACGGCGAGCGGCTCGGCAGACCACCGGGCCGCCGGGGGCCCAGCCAGGAGACGTCCAGAGCAGTCCCCTGCTCCTCGAGCCACCAGGCCAGACCCACCCCGCCCGCCAGCCCCACGGTCGAGCCCAGGGTCAACCCCCAGGTCGACGCCCGATCCCCGCCACTGGCCGCGATGCCGATCAGACCCCCCATCAGGCCGCCCGCGGCACCACACCCGTTCACGATCCAGGCATCCCCCACCGACACCGGCCGCACCAGCGACCCGGCGAGCCCCGCCACCAGCGCGAGGTCCCCCGCCAGCAGGCGGTTGCGCTGCCGGTCGAGAGGGTCGGTCTTGGCCAGAGTGCTGACCCAGTGCCCATAGGCCGTGCCCCAAGCCCCGGCGGACAGCGAGACGGCGGCGGTCGAGCGGTCGATGTCCACCAGCGACGGCAGCGCCGCCCCCACAGCCGCGCCCAGCCCCACCGACAGCGTGAACAGGCCCCCCGACCGCGTCGAGGGGTCCTCGCCACGCACCACGGTGTCGTCGGCCTCCTTGGACTCCGCCCAGATCGCCCAGCCGATGCCCTGGTACAGACCCCAGGCCCCCAGGCCCGAGGTCAGCCTGTAGCTCGTGACCTCCTGCCGATACCGGTGCGCCAACCACCCGCCAGCAACCTCGCCGACCAGCGCCCCGGCGACCACCCCCAGGCCGTGCCCCCGGCCGGTGGGGTCGGTGTCCCACAGGCTCGTGACCCCGTACCCGACCAGGCTGCCCAGGCCGAAGCCCACACCCTGCCCGACCACCCGCTCGGGGTGACCCCAGGCCAGGGGCTGCAGCGCCATCGTCGCCGCGGCTCCGACCGCCGCACCCAGCTGCATGGACCCCCCGAGCTGCCTGGAGGTGCCGTCGGCGTCGGCGATGAAGGGCACCCAGAAGCCGAACCAGGCCCCCTGCGCTGCATAGAACGAGGTCAGCCCGGGCCCCGGCACGTCCACGCCGAGGAAGCGGTGCACCGCCCAGCTGCCGAGCCCGGCCGCCGCCGCACCACCCAGCTCCAGCGAGACCTGCTGGCGGCGATCCTCGACCAGGTCGAGAGCCAGGAGCTTGCCCAGGCCGTTGCCCGCGGCATGACCGGCCAGGCCCGCCCCCAGCCACAGCCCCGAGTCCTCGAGCCCAGGCGCCCGGGTGCGGAAGAGCATGGACAGGCCGGTCGCGCCCACGTTCGACAGCGCCGTCGCCGCGGCCGTGCGCTGGTCCGCCAGGCGGCCGTCCGTGGGGATGATCAGCCGCGCCAGCTGGAGCCCGCCATAGGTGCCCCAAGCACCCGCCGACCAGGCCAGCATGGCCTGGTCCCGGGTGAAGGAGCGGTTCCGCGTGTAGAAGGCCGAGCCGCCGATGCCCCCTGCGCCCCCCAGCATGCCGGCCGCGAAGGACTGGCCGATGCCCTCGTCGCCCGTCGCCACCACGAAGAACGCCGCCCCCACCACGTGCCCTGCAAAGCCGCCGTAGGGGATGAGCAGCGGCGCCCCGGTGTCCGCCTCGTGGCTGGGCGTCAGGCCCGCCCGCTCGAAGAGGTCACCCCGCGCGGGCTCCTCGACGGGCTCGACCGACTCCGGCTCCAGAGCTTCCTGGGCCAGGGCCACCGAGAGCCAGAGGGTGCCGAGCATCACTCCCCCTCCTGCCGACCGACACCCGCCAGCTGCACCAGCACGCCGACGTCGCCCTCCTCGGACACCCACGGCGCCGCCAGCGGCAGCACGTGCACCGGGAGCCGGGTCAGCCGAGGACGACGGAGGCCGGGCCAGACCCAGGACGAGGTGGCGCCTCCGTCGTTCGGGAAGCGCACAGCCGAGAGCACGGTGCCGCCGGCCAGGCCCAGGGTGGTGCCCACCAGCGAGGCGAAGCTCACCGTGCGCGGCTCCGGCGAGGCGAGCACGCCCACCAGGGCCCCGAAGCCCGCACCCGCGGCCCCCGCCGCGTTCACGATGCCCAGCTGGGCCCAGCTGGGGTCGAAGCCGAAGGCGGTCGCCCCGGCCATGCCGAGCAGGGCGACGTCACCGGTGCTCAAGGTCGCGGTCCAGGTCTGGGCGCTGTTCGCGCCGAGCAGGTAGCTGCCCCAGGCGCCGTACCAGGTCCCCCAGGTGCCGGCGCTCAGGATCATGACGGACTGGCGCGGCGACGGATCGATGAGCGCCGGCAGCCCGAAGGACACCAGGGTCCCGACCCCAGCGGTGGACAGCACCAGGCCACTGGTGCGCCGCTGGCCCAGGTCCTGGCCCTCGGCCATCAGGCCCCAGCCGACCATCTGGTACCCGGTCCAACCCATCAGCATCGCCGCCAGGACGCTGTCCTCCGGCCGCAGCTGGTACCGGGACGCCACCGGCGTCGCCGCCACCTGCCCCGCCAGGCCCGCGGCCAGCATGGGGATGACCGCCTGCCGGGGCCAGGCCTCCTCCGGGTTCATCAGCGGGATGCCGGCCCCGATCAGGGAGCCCACCGTGAAGCCCCAGCCCTGCAGGGCCAACAGCTTGGGGTCGGGATCCAGGAAGGGCGAGACCCCGACCGACGCCAGGTACCCCGCGGCCAGGGAGATCCGCGCCACCCCGACCCGCTGGGTGGCGGTGGGCTGGTGGTGCAGCGCCCAGGGCAGCCAGATGCCGAACCAGGTGCCCTCGGCCAGCCCGACCGCCGCCCAGGTGGGATCCGGCGGCTCCCACAGGTCCAGGTGGTGCGCCGCGCCCAGGCCTGCACCCAGCCCCGCCCCCAGCGCGAGCTCCAGCGCGGCGCGCTGGCGCGGCTGCTCCTCGTCCGTCCAGCCCGCCAGATCCCCGATGCCCGCCGCCAGCTGCCAGCCCGACGCGCCGGCCAGGGTGAAGCCGATGCTGGTGGAGACGTCGGGGCTGCGCCCGTGCAGGGCGATGGCGGCCCCGACCCCAGCGAGGTCGCCGAGGGCCGACCAGGCCACGCCCCGCTCCCCGCGGTCCTTGGCCTCCGGGGCGAGCACGAGCTGGCCGACCTCGTACCCCAACCAGGTGCCGGCCAAGGCCCCGACGGCGAGGGCCGTGGCGTCCTCGGACGTGGGCTGGAGCGCCAGGCCGAGACCATAGCCCCCGCCGGTGCCACCGAGCCCGCCCAGCACCCCACCCCAGGCCGCGGCTCCCGGGTCGCCGTTGCCCCAGTGCAGGCCATAGGCGGTCCCGACCCAGCTGCCGGTCCAGGCCGCCGCGAACATCGCCGGCAGGTAGCTGGGCTGGAAGTCGGGCCCGCCCGAGGGCGGCGACTCTTCCGGGACCAGCGCGTCCTCCACCGCCAGGGCCTCGGCCTCTGGCGAGGTCTCCGGCGCTTCCTCGACCACCACGGGGTCTGGCGCCGTGATCACGTTCAGGGGCAGGCCTTCGGGCCGGGGCCGGTTCAGCGGCACCTCCGGCGACGGCCAGGCCCGGTCCTCGGAGTTCTCGAGCCGCTCCAGCAGCGGGTCTTCCGGGAGCTCGGCCTCCTCTTCGGCCTCCTCCTCTTCGGCCTCTTCCTCCCCGGCCGGCTCGTCGGAGTCGTCCTCCGCCAGCGCCGCGCCGGACAGGCCGAGCAGGCCCAGGGTCCACCAGAGGGCGCTCACGGCGCCGCCGACTCCTGGCTCAGGTGCTCGGCAAAGGCCAGAGCGCTGGCCCGGAACAACCGGACGTGTTCCACCACCGCCCGCACCGAGACCCCTCCGCTCAGATCGAGGTCCGACTCCAGGTGCACCACGCCTTCGTCCAGGTAGGCCCGGGTGAAGCGGTGGTCCCGGTTCCACGCGTTGAGCACCGCCAGGCTCAGGGGCTGCGAGCTCTGGAAGCCCGCCCAGAGCTGCAGGCTCCCGCAGCGATCTTCGTCACAGTTGTCCAGGAACAGCACGGTCTCCGTGTCGCCCAGGGTGAGCTGCCATGCCGGTCCGGCGCTCTCCCCGCCCGCGGTCCGGGCGTTGGTGAGCATCATGCTGTCCAGCAGGGACTGGACGTCGGTGGCGCTCAAGGCGGTGTAGAGGGTGCCCACCTCGGTGTCCGCACCGAAGGCGGGGAAGGGGGCGAGGGCGAGCAGGAGGAGGGAACCGAGCATGGACCGACGGTACACCGCGGCCGCCGGCGCGGCCTCCGTCGTTCGACGCGGTCACCGCCGCAGGGGCGCCAGCCGGATCTCCGCGAGCTCGGGAGGACACCACAGCCGCATCGGGGCGATGCTCCACCCGAGCCCCCGGGACACGAACAGGTGGGACTCGCCCTCCCGGTACCAGCCCGCCACGTAGGCATGGGTCGCGCGGGGCACGAAGAGGGCGCCGACACCGGGAAGCCGGAACTGCCCACCGTGGCTGTGGCCGGCCAGGACGAGGCCCACCTCGGGCCGCGCCAGGCGTGGGAAGAGGCCCGGAGAGTGGGTGAGCACCAGGGACTGGCGATCGGCGGGCAGGTCGGCGAGGGCGCGGTCGACGTCGGGCCTGGTCGCCAGCAGGTCCTCGGTGCCCGCGAGGTACAGGGGGCCAAGGTCCACGCCCTGGTCCTGGAGCAGCTGCACCCCGTGCTCTGCACAGAAGGGCCGCCACCGCTCGGCCGGTGCCCCGCCCCAGTGCTCCCAGTTGCCCATGGTGGCGAAGCGGCCGAGCTCCGCCGGGGGCAGGGCCTGCAGGAACTGGCTGGCCGCGGCCTCGGTCCAGCCCCGAGTCACGACGTCGCCGGTGAGCGCGATCAGGTCGCAGCGGCACGCGGCGATCCGCTCGCACAGGGCGTCGAGCCAGGGGCCCTGGTCTCGAATGTGCACGTCTGTCAGGTGGAGCACCCGGAGCGGTCGGGCCAGCCCCCGGAGTGGCACCCCGTGCACCGAGTGGCTGAACCAGCCCAGCTCCCGGCGAGCCCGTGACCAGGGCCCGCCCCGCGGCAGGGTCTCGCCCGTCCCTCCAGGCGCACCGGGCAGCGGCTGTCGGACCCGCCCGGGCAGCCACTCGCCGCGCTCGAAGGCCTTGGAGATGCCCTTCGCGTAGCGCAGTCCGTGGAGGATGCGGGCCCTTCGACTCACGTCATCACTCCGTCACCCCTAGCGCTCGGTGTGGCCGCCTCGCGGCCTCACGAGGGTGTCGGCCAGAAACCGCATTGCATAGTTATGCAGATCGCCGTATAGGCCGGGCCCGATGACGTCCCGTGAACGCCGGCGCCTGATGATCAAGCGGCTCGTCCAGCGCGAGCGGATCCAGTCCCAGGAGGAGCTGGTCCGTCTGCTGGAGCGGGAAGGCATCTCGTGCACCCAGGCCACCCTGTCACGGGACCTGCGGGACCTCAACATCGTGCGCCGCAACACGGCTCGCGGTCCGGAGTACACGCTGGACCGCAGGCCCGTGTACATCGACGCCCTGCGCAAGGTCGTGGGCATGGAGGTCCTCAACGTCCGCCACAACCAGAACCTGGTGGTCATCCGGACCATGCAGGGGCGGGCCGAGGGCGTCGCGGCGTTCCTCGACACCTGGAAGAACGAACTCATCCTGGGCACCGTCGCCGGAGACGACACCGTCTTCGTCGCCCCGTCCGACACCACCCGCATCGCAGAGCTCGCGGACCAGATCCGCGCCCTTCAGGAGCACGCATGAAGATCGTCACCGCCTACTCCGGCGGCCTCGACACCTCGGTCATGATCCCTTGGCTGAAGGAGAACCACGACGGCGCCGAGATCATCGCCTACACCGGCGATCTCGGGCAGCAGGAGGATCTCTCCGGCATCAAGGCCAAGGCCCTCGCCACCGGCGCCTCCCACGCCATCGTCGACGACCTGCGGGAGCGCTTCGTCGAGGAGTTCATCTGGCCGGCGGTCATGGCCTCGGCACTCTACGAGGGCACCTACCCCCTCCACACCGCCCTGGGTCGTCCGCTGCTGGCCCAGCGCCTGGTCGAGGTCGCCATCGATCACGGCGCGGACGCCATCGCCCACGGCTGCACCGGCAAGGGCAACGACCAGGTGCGCTTCGAGGTCACCCAGATGGCCCTGGCGCCCCAACTCCAGACCATCGCGCCCCTGCGCGAGTGGGAGCTGCTGACCCGGGACGACGAGGTCGACTACGCGCTCGATCGGGGCATCCCGATCCCGGTGACCAAGGAGAAGCCCTACTCCATCGACAAGAACATCTGGGGCTGCGCCATCGAGTGCGGCGAGATGGAGGACCTCTGGGCCGAGCCCCCGTCCGACGCCTGGCAGCTCACCAAGGACCCCTCCCACGCCCCCCGGGGCTCCGTGGAGCTCAAGCTCACCTTCGACCAGGGCATCCCGGTCGCCATCGACGACCGGCCCATGGCTGGCGTGGCGCTGCTCGAGTACCTCAACGAGCTGGCCGGGAACTTCGGCGTGGGCCGGATCGACATGGTCGAGAATCGGGTCGTCGGCCTGAAGAGCCGCGAGATCTACGAGGCCCCCGGCGCCACACTGGTCCACATGGCCCACACCGAGCTGGAGCGGGTCTGCCTGGACCGGGCGACCTTCAACTACAAGCGCAAGGTCAGCCAGGACTTCGCCAACCTGATCTACGACGGCCAGTGGTTCAGCCCCTTGCGCGAGGCCCTGCAGGCCTTCGTCGAGGAGTCCCAGCGCACGGTGACCGGCGAGGTCCGCATCCGGGTCAGCGCCGGCCTGGCCCGCATCACCGGGCGGCGGTCGCCGTTCTCCCTCTACGAGGAGGGCCTGGCGACCTACCACGAGGGCGACACCTTCGACCGCACGGCCGCCGCGGGCTTCATGCAGATCTACGGCCTGATGAACAAGACCGTCGCCGAGCGTCGGCGGCAGTCGGGTCAGCCGGCCTTCCGGCGGCGCAAGCCGCACCCGCCGGAGTAGGGCTCAGGCCGTCGCGCGACTCAGGGCCCGGACCGCCCAGGGCTCGGGCTTGTCGGCCTGGAGCAGCAGCCGGCCGCGGCGGACCTTGAGCGCCTTGGCCGGGAGCTGGACCATCACGCCGTCGGGCAGCCGCATCACCAGGTCCAGGTCGTCCATGACCTCGACCTGGGGGACTGCGCGCACGACCAGCCGCACCCACCCCTGGCCACTGCGCAGGGCCGCCTTCAGCGGGCCCCAGTCGTCGAACTGACAGTACAGGCTGGCTCTGGGGCTGCGGCTGTACATCGGCGTGGCCAGCAGCTCGTCCGCGATGGCGATGCGATCGTGGCCCGGTGTGCTGGGCGGGTCCTCGATGGACTCCGCCGACCGGGGGCCGCGCAGGTGTCCTCGCAGGGCGTCCACGATGTCCGCTCGCCCGCTGTAGCTGATCGGCCCGCTGATCTCGGCGGCGTCCAGGTCCGGGTCGAGGGACCGGAGGAACTTGTCCAGGGCGACCTCGTCCCGGAAGGCGGGGACCCGGTAGCCACACACGTTCAGCACGCCCATGCCGAAGGGGTTTCGGCCCCCGTCGTAGGACTCCAACACCTTGACCTGGACCAGCGCCGGGTGGCTGCGGTCCGGCAGCGACACCAGGACCGCGTGCTCGGCGTCGCTGGTCAGCCAGTCCGCCGTGAGCAGGTGGAGGGTCTCCCGATCGATCCAGGGGATCGAGGCGTCCTCCTCGCCCCACCGCCGCTGGAGGCAGCAGTACAGCGGGTTCTGGATGCGCAGGGAGAGGTGGTAGTTCGGGCGGGGCATGGGCGCCGTGCGGGGTCCACCGGGGGATCGGACGGGAGAGAGGGAGAATTGAGCATGCCTCGCGCGAGCCCCACTTCGCGCCGCGATTGTGTGGCCGGACCGGGATAGACGCCCGGCATGGCACTCTGGGATGGCCGCTTCGGCGAGGGCCCCGCCGACGAGATGTTGCACTTCTCCGAGTCTCTCGGAGTCGACCTGGGCATGGTCGAAGAAGACGTGGCGGGCTCCGTCGCCCACGCCACGATGCTCGAAGAGGTGGGCCTGCTCACGGCCGCCGAGGGGCGCGAGCTGCGCGACGGCCTGGCCCGGGTGCTCGCCGAGGCGCGGGCCGGGGACTTTCGTCCGGGCCTGGCGCACGAAGACGTGCACATGGCCGTCGAGGCGCGCCTGACCGAGCTGGTGGGCGAGGTGGGCGGCAAGCTGCACACCGCCCGCTCCCGGAACGACCAGGTCGCGACCGACGTGCGCCTGTGGCTCAAGACCCGGCTGGTCGCCCTCGACGCACAGCTCGCCCGCTGCATCGGTGCGCTGCTGGACCGGGTCGAAGCCGACGGCCGCACCCTGATCCCCGGGTTCACCCACCTCCAGCGGGGCCAGCCCATCTGGCTGGGCCACCACCTGCTCGCCCACGCCTGGGCGCTCGGCCGCGACCGGGAGCGGGTCGCCGACGCCCTGGGCCGGGTCGACCGCAGCCCCCTGGGCGCCGGCGCCATGGCCGGCACGCCCCACCCCATCGACCGGGACCGCTCCGCCGAGCTGCTGGGCTTCGCCGGGGTGGTCGACAACGCCATGGACGCCGTGAGCGCCCGGGACCACCTGGCCGAGGTCGCCGCGGCCTGCGCGATCTGCATGACGCGGCTGTCCCGGATGGCCGAGGAGCTCGTGCTCTGGTCCGCCCCGGAATTCGGCCTGGTGCGCATGGCCGAGGCCTGGGCCACCGGCTCGAGCATCATGCCCCAGAAGCGGAACCCCGACGCCGCCGAGCTGGTCCGAGGCAAGACCGGGCGGGTCCACGGCGACCTGGTCGCGCTCATGACCATGGAGAAGGGCCTGCCCCTGGCCTACAACCGCGACCTCCAGGAGGACCGGGAGGCCCTCTTCGACGCCGTGCGCACCACCACGGCCTGTGTCTCGGTGATGGCCGGCATGTGGTCCTCGCTCACGGTGAACGACCCCTACGGCGAGCGGCTGGACGGGGACTTCCTGCTGGCGACCGAGCTCGCCGACTACCTGGCCGCGAAGGGCGTGCCCTTCCGCGAGGCCCACCACGTCTCCGGCAGCTTGGTGAAGTGGTGCGAGCAGCAGGGCACGGACTTCCGGGCCCTGGACCTGGAGAGGCTGCGGGAGCACCACCCGGCCTTCGAGCCCGACGCCCTGGCCTGGCTCGACCCCGCCGGCGCGGCCGAGCGCCGCACCTCCAAGGGGGGCACCGCCTGGGTCGAGGTGACGCGCCAGCTCGCGCTCCTGCGGGCGACCCTGTCGTGATGCTCTGGGGGCTGGTCGCGTGCCTGGGCAGCGAGCCCGAGCCCGCGCCGGTCCCGGCCCCGCCGACCCCGGCCCGCGGGGACACCGTGCTGGTGGTCGTCGACACCCTGCGTGCGGATCACCTGGGGCTCTACGGGTACGACCGACCGACCTCGCCTCGCCTCGATGCCTGGGCGGCGGGCGCGGTGGTCTTCGAGGACGCCCAGGCCTCGTCGGGCTGGACCCTGCCGTCGATGGCCACGCTGATGACCGGGCTGCTGCCCCACGAGCACGGGGCGCTGCGGGACCCTGACGACGTCGTGCTCTTCGCCCCGGTCGCGGCAGCGCACCTCACCCTGGCCGAGGTCTACCGCGACGCGGGCCACCGCACCGGGGCCATCACCAACAACACCTACCTGCTGCCCGAGTTCGGGCTGGACCAGGGCTTCGACCACTACGACGCCGACGGCGCCGAGTTCGGCGCCCACCGGAGCGCGGAGCAGAGCGTGGACCTGGCCCTCGCGTGGCTGAGCAGCTCGGACCAGCCGGCCTTCCTGGTGCTGCACGTGATGGAGCCGCACCTGGACTACGACCCGCCTCCGCCCGCGGCCGGGGTGTTCACCGACGGCATCGAGGCGCCGCTGGCGGTGCCCTTCATGAGCCACACGGTGGTGAACCCGATCATCGAAGGCACCCGCGAGACCACGCCGGCCGAGCGCGACTACATCGTGCGCCGCTACGACGAGGAGGTCCTGGCCACCGATCACGCGCTGGGGCGCTTCTTCGACGCCCTGGACGCCCGGGGTCGATCGACGACCGTGGTGCTGACGGCGGACCACGGCGAGGAATTCTGGGAGCACGGGGGCTTCGAGCACGGCCAGCACCTGCTCAGGGAGCTGGTCCACGTGCCCTTGGTGGTCAAGGGGCCCGGGGTGGCGGCTCGTCGTGTCACGGAGCCGGTGGACCACACGGACCTGTTCGTGAGCCTGGTCGAGCGGTCCGGCGCCTCGCCGGTCCATGCCTCCCAGGGGCTGGCCCTGACCGACGTGCTCACCGGGAGCGGAGCGGTGCCGACCGGGCGGGTGCTCTTCGGCGAGAGCTGCCTCTACGGTGCGCCGTGCATGTCCGCGGCCCGGGACGGACAGCGGTTGGTGGTGCGGCCGACCGTCGGGAATGCCGCGCTGTACCGCCGGGACGAGGCTGGTGGGGAGCCGGTCTGGGAGGACCCTCAGGCCCGAGAGACCGTCGGCCGCGAGCTCTTCGAAGCCATCGCCCGGCGGCGGGGTGGGCTGGAGCCGGTGAGGGTGGGGGAGGGTGGTGTGCGGCTGGAGGAGTCGACGGTCGAGCAGCTGCGGTCGTTGGGGTACGTGGAGTGAGGTCCAGCTGGCCCGCCGCGGTGCAGCCAGCGCGCGAGGCCATGGACCGCGCGCGGATCAGGTCGGGATCAGGAACTCCGTCTGCCACGCCTCGCCGGACTCGTCGGCGACCAGGCTGACGATCATGTAGAGCTTGTCGTCGTCCTTCTGCTCGAGCTTGCGGTCGACGATCTCGCTGGCGCCGTGGCCCTCGTGGCTCACCCGGTCCCCGATGCGGGGCATGAAGGGGTGGTGGATGGTGAGCACCAGGTCGGTGTCCTCTTCGCCCACCAGGGCCAGGGCCTCGCGGAACAGGAACATCTCGAAGAAGCTCACCAGCTCCTCGTCGCCGACCTCGCTGCGCTCGGTGCCCTCGAGGTTGCGCAGCCAGTCCAGGTAGGTGCGCTGGGCGTTGCGCTTCAGCTCGGCCTGGATGTGCTGGGGAAACGGCGTGCGCACCCGATCGTTGTCGTGGAACCAGAAGCCACAGGCGGCTTCGATCAGGTCGTACTTCGGCTCGGAATCGGGCATGTCTTCCCTCTTGGGGCGGATAGGAGGGTCCGGTGACGGATCTACCCTTCCACCCCTACATCGTGCACGTCGCCATCGGCCTGGCCGTGGCCGTGGCCGTGATGGCGCCCGTGCTGTGGTTGTGCTGGGTCAAGGCGCTGCTCGCGCGGCGCAGCTGGTGGCTCGTGGCCCTGCTGCAGGCCCTGCTGCTGGTCACCGCCGTGGTCTCCGTGAGAAGCGGCGAGGTCGCCGCACTGGACGCCAGGGACTGGCTGGAGCTGGAACGCATCGAGCACCACCAGGACCTGGGCGAGGCCTTCACCGTGACCGCGGGCCTCACCTTGGTGCTGATCGTGGTCGGTGGGCTGCTCGGCGACGAACAGCGGGCCCGGCAGCTGGTTGGAGCCGCCGTCGTCGGCACCACCCTGCAGCTCGGGCTGGGGGCGGTGGCGGGTCACGCGGGCGGGGAGCTGGTCTGGGGCCCGGACGGCATGTTCGAGCGGGCCGTCCAGGGCCACCCGTCCCTCAGGTCTGGGGAGTGACACCATTGCCCTGGTCCAGCTTGCCGTCGACCAGGGCCACGCACTCCTGGGGCAGGCCCTCGAGGATCTGGGAGCCGAGGGCCCGGTAGGCCCGCATCAGGTCGTCCAGGGCCCGCTCCTGCTCGCCGAGGGCCAGGTGGGTCTGGCCCTTGAGCCTGTGGGCCCAGGGGTTGCCGAACACCCCGGGGCTCCACATCGCGTCGCTGAGCACGCTCCGGGCCAGCTCCCAGTTCTCCCGGGTCACGGCCACGTGGCCCAGGGCCAGCAGCGCCCAGCCGGCCACGTTCCACCGCCCGAGTGGCTCGGGCAGGTGGTTGAGGGCCTGGATCAGCAGGTGCTGGGACTCCTGGGCCTGCCGGTCCCGCATGTGCTCCCCGGCGTTGCGACAGAGCTCCTTGAGCTCGGCGAAGAGCAGCTCGTCGAGCACCTCGACCTCGGCCTCGTCGTCACGGCGCCAGACCCCCAGGCCGTCCTGGACCCCCGAGCGAGGGTCGACGATGGTGCACGGATAGGGCTCGATGCAGAACTTCTCGGGGGTCATGGGGGGCTCCTGTCGGGGTCGTGGAGGGGAGGGCTCTCAGCAGCTGATCTCGGCGTTCTTGCGGGCGTAGTACCACCAGTTCAGCACCAGGCAGGTCGCGTAGTAGAAGGCGAAGCCGTAGAGCGCGTAGTGGGGGGTGCCGGCCTTGATCTGCGTCGCGAAGATCTTCGGGATCAGGTAGGCCCCATACGCTGCGATGGCCGAGGTCCAGCCCAGCACCGGGCCGCGCTGGTCCTTGTCGAAGATCACGCCGATCATGCGGAAGGTCGAGCCGTTGCCGATGCCCGTCGTGGCGAAGAGCACGATGAAGGTCAGCAGGAAGGGCATGAAGTACTGGGTCGGGTCTTCGCTGACCATGGCCAGGGAGACGAAGTACCCGGCGGCGATGGTGGAGACGATCATGATGATGGTGTCCCAGTGGGTCACCCGCGCACCGCCCAGCTTGTCGGAGAGCCAGCCACCTGCAGGGCGGATCAGGGCACCGACGCCAGCGCCGATCCAGATGTAGCCCGCCGAGGACAGTCCGGTGAGCTGGCCTGCGTTCGCCCCCACGGCGTACACGCCGAAGACGTCGTCGATCAGCTTGGGGAAGGCGTTGGCGTAGCCGATGAACGAGCCGAAGGTCATGACATAGAGGTAGGTCATGATCCAGTTGTGCTTGTGGTTGAAGATGGCGAACTGCTCCTTCAGCGGGTCCTGGATGGCGGCCGGCGTCAGGAAGCGCATGCCACCCAGGGTGACGGCCACCGCCACGATGGCCACGATGAAGGTCTTCACCAGCACCGGGAAGCCGCCCCAGGGGAGGATCAGCAGCACGACGCCGGTCCAGGCACCGACGAAGCCGAGCACCGTCAGCCACAGGTACTTGGCGACCGCCGTGGGGGTCGAGCCCACCTTGTGGAAGGGCAGGTTGTTCATGAAGAAGAAGGCCAGCAGCGCGCAGGTCACCAGGATGGGCACCCACACCAGGCCAGCGTTCTGCACCCACATCTCGGCGGTGCCGGAGTCCTTGGCGTACTGGTAGGGGTCGCCGCCGAGGCCACCGAACAGTCCGAAGGTGATGACCCAGGGGATCAGGAACTGCATCACGCTGACGCCGAGGTTGCCCAGTCCGGCGTTCAGGCCCAGGGCCAGGCCCTGCATCTTCTTGGGGAAGAAGAAGCTGATGTTCGACATCGAGGAGGCGAAGGCGCCACCACCGACGCCGGAGAGCGACGCCAGGATGATGTAGATGTGGAACGGCGTCTCGTGGTTCTGGAGCGCGATGCCGGCACCGAGCGCGGGCAAGATCAGCAGCGTCGTCGTCATGAACTTGACGTTGCGCCCGCCGGAGATGGCGATCATGAACGAGTTCGGGATGCGCAGCGTGGCGCCCGCGAGCCCGGCGACCGCCGGCAGCGTGAAGAGCAGCGCTCGGTAGGCGGCGTCCTCGTAGGGCTGGCCGTCGTTCATGAAGGTGAAGTTGAAGAGCTCGCCGCCGGAGCCGAAGTGCAGCTTCTGGATGTACTTGGCGACCATGCCCCAGTAGATCCACACGGCGAAGCCGAGCAGCAGGTTGGGGATCGACACCCACAGGTTGCGGTTCGCGACCCTCTTGCCGGAGCGCTCCCAGAACGATTCATCTTCCGGGTCCCAGTAGTTGGGCCAGTCACGGTTGTCGGAGCTCATCTTGTACCTTCTGGGGTTTCGTGGGAGTGGTCTCGGGCGTCGCCGACGACGCACAGGCCCTCACAGGTGGGGGCCTCGCTCATGCCGCCCAGGAGGGAGCAGCGGTGGACTTCGACGGAGGTCTCTGGCTCGACGCTGGCCATCACCTTGACGTGGGCCCACACACTCGGGCACGGCTCACCTCCTGACGGGTGTGTTCGGGTCGAGACGAGCGGACTCAGTCGGTCGTCTGTTGGAGACTCAGTTGTTCTTCGGACGCGCCGCGCTCCAAGGGGTGCGCGGGTCGCGGATGGCCCGGCGGTCCCAGTTCCAGATCACCTGCTGGTAGGGCCGCGCCAGGTAGTGCAGAGGCGCCACGAAGATGTGGGAGAGCCGGGAGAAGGGCACCAGGAAGACCAGCACGAACGCGCCGAAGATGTGGAGCTTGATGACCCACGGGAGCGCGTAGACCGCCGCGGTCTCGGGCTGGAGCGCCAGGAGCGACCACAGGTACGGGGTCAGGTCCGCTGCGAACCAGGAGGAGCCCCAGCGGTAGCCCAGCGCCACCCAGCACCCCAGGACGATCTGGGCCAGCAGGACCACCTCGACGACGATGTCCATCGGGGTGGTGACCATCTTGACCCGCTCGTTGGTGAAGCGGCGGAACATGAGCGACAGCAGCCCGGCGAGCACGCTCAGGCCGAAGATGAAGGCGCTGACCTCGAGGATGATGAGGCGGACCGGCTCACCGTTCCACGCCAGGATGGCGCCAGGCACCAGGAAGGCCACCAGGTGGCCGGCCAGGATGACCAGCAGACCGACGTGGAAGGGCACGATGCCCCAGAACAGCTTTCGTCCCTCGAGGAACTGGGAAGACAGGCTGGAGATGGTGAACCCGCGGTTCTTGTACCTCAGCGCCAGGCCGATGATGAAGACCAGGATCGCGGCGTAGGGGAAGCCCACGAAGAGAAAGGCGTTCAGGGTGTCCACGAGTTCATCCTCCAAGGGCCCGCGGCTCACGCCGCGGCAGGCCGGTGCCGAGTTGTGCGGAGGGCCTGCTGCCTTCACCGCGTTCTTCGATCTCGAGCTCGCGCTTGATCGAGCGCAAGAAGTCCGTGCTGTGGCGCGGCAGGTCCGACTCCTTGTAGCCGAACTCGGCCTGGAGCACGTTCGCAACCGCTGCCAGCGTGTACTGGTACATCGCCGCCCGCAAGACACTCGACTCGATGATGGTCTTGTGGTGCTTCTTGTAGAGGGCGTTGCGCTGGGCCATGCGAGTCGGGTCGAACTCGTTGATCATCTGCTCGACCGCCGGGGTCACGATCTGCTGGACCAGCTCCGTGGCCAGCTCGGTGTCCGTCCAGCGGGCCAGCAGCCGCAGCACGTTCGGCAGGTGATCGGAGAGCTCGAAGCCGCAGTCCACACCGACGGCGCGGGTCTCGCGGTTCAGGTTGACCAGCACCTCGGCCCGCTTGTAGTCGTCGCCGAAGCAGACGTAGCCGACGTCCAGGGTGGTGATGGCCTGGACCTCGAAGGACCGGGTGTAGATCTCCTGGAGCTCATCGAGCGCCTCGTCCCGCAGCTCGCCCGAGGCGTCCAGCGGGATGAAGGAGACGAAGCACTCCAGGGCGGCTGCGGCCTCGGGGTAGGTCCGCAGGAGCCCCTCGACCACCCGGTTCGCCTGGTCGGCGTAGTCGCCCATCGGGAAGGCGAACAGGCTGGCGAGCAGCTCGTAGTGGGGACGGATGACGGTCGCGGGGGCCACGATCAGCTCCCCCGGCGGGCGGTGCCGCGCTTGGAGCCGAAGCCGATGTTGCCCTTGACGTCGCCGGTGAACTCCATCATCTCGATGGCCTGCTCCCGGTGGGCGGCGGGCACGACGAACCGGTCGTCGAACTTGGCGAGGGACGTCATGTAGTAGATGTCGTCCGCCATCTGGGCGTCCAGACCGGTCTCGGCGAAGACCTGGGCGACCTTCGCCGCGGAGATGTCGCCGACCGTGACGTGCCGGCGGTGGATGCGCACGGCCATCAGCTTCTTGAGGCGGTCCGAGACCCAGCGGGTGTCGCCGGCGCTGAACAGGTTCGCCATGTACTCCAGCGGGAACCGGGCCTGCTCGACGGTGCCCCAGAGCTCGTCGGTGCTGGTGTCGTAGAGCCAGTTGTCGGGCCAGTACTTGGCGATGTCGTGCATCTTCTCGGACTGGGCCGTGTTGTCCACCTGGGTGACGGTGGCCATCACCGGCAGCAGGGGCGGCACGTAGAACAGGTTCGGCAGCGTGCGGTACTCGGGGTGCAGGGGCAGGGCCATGCCCCACTCCTTCACGAACTTGTAGGTCGGCGAGTACTGGGCGGCGTGGATCGTCGAGTCGGCGATGCCGTTGGCCTTGGCGGAGGCGATGACCTCCGGGTCGAACGGGTCGGCCATGATGTCCAGCTGCCGCTGCACGAGCTCGTTCTCAGGGCAGGAAGCGACCTCCTGGATCTTGTCCGCGTCGTAGAGCACCACGCCCAGGTACCGGATGCGACCGACACAGGAGTGCATGCACGCCGGGGCATAGCCGGCCTCGATGCGCGGGTAGCACAGGATGCACTTCTCGGACTTGCCGGCGTGCCAGTTGTAGTAGGACTTCTTGTACGGGCACGCGGTCACGCACATCCGCCAGGCGCGGCAGGCGTCCTGGTTGATGAGCACCACGCCGTCCTCGCCGCGCTTGTACAGGGCGCCCGAGGGGCACGACGCGACACAGGCCGGGTTGAGGCAGTGGTTGCAGATGCGCGGCAGGTAGAAGAACGCCATGCGCTCCAGCTGGAACATGGCCTCCTGCTCGGCGGGCGACAGCTTGACCAGGTTCGGGTCCTTCCGCGCGTAGTCGGGCGTGCCGGACAGGTCGTCGTCCCAGTTCGGGCCCATCTTGATGTCCATGGGCTCGCCCGTGATCATCGAGATGGGACGGGCCGTCGGCTGGTCGTCTCCGGCCGGGGCCTCGATCAGGTTCAGGTACTTGTAGGTGAACGGCTCGTAGTAGTCGTCGATCACCGGCATGTAGGGGTTGTGGAAGATGTTCTTCAACCCCTTCTTCTTGCCGGCGCCCTTGAGCTCGATGCCCGCGCCGTCCTTCTCCCAGCCACCCTTGTAGATGTCCTGGTCTTCCCACTTGCCGGGATAGCCCGTGCCGGGCTTCGTCTCGACGTTGTTCCACCACATGTACTCAGCGCCCTTGCGGTCGGTCCAGATGTTCTTGCAGGCGATGGAGCAGGTGTGGCAACCGATGCACTTGTCGAGGTGAAACACCATCGAGATCTGAGAGCGGATGTTCATGTCGGGTCCCGTGTGTGAGGTGTGGGGGCGGCGCTGGTCGAGCTACCAGACCAGCTTCTCCATGCGCTTGACGATGACGTGGGTGTCGCGCTGGGGGGCGATGGGGCCCCAGTAGTTGAAGTGGTAGGTGAACTGGCCGTACCCACCGGACAGGAAGTTGGGCTTCAGGTGGATGCGGGTGAAGCTGTTGTGCCCACCAGCCCGCCTGTTGCCGCGCACCTGCGACTTGGGGATGCCCACCGTGCGCTCCGGCACGTGGTAGACGATGCAGACGCCGGGCGGGATGCGGGCGCTGACGCTGGCGCGGGCACAGTACACGCCGTGGTCGTTGTAGACCTCGACCCAGTCGTTGTCGTGGATGCCGAGGGCCTCGGCGTCCGGCTCGCTCAGCCAGACCGGCTCGCAGCCACGGGACAGGGTCAGCATCCGGTGGTTCTCCATGTAGGTGGAGTGGATGTGCCACTTGCCGTGGGGAGTCAGGCAGTTGAGGATGCGGGCCTCGCCGCCCTTGATGGTCTCCTTCAGGTCGCCGTAGGCCTCGGGCTTCGGTGCCGGCTTGTAGGTCGGCAGGTTCTCGCCGTAGGCGATGTACAGCTCGTGATCGAGGTAGAAGTGCTGGCGACCGGTGAGGGTCCGCCAGGGCACCAGCGCGTCCACGTTGTACGTGTAGGCACAATAGGCGCGGCCGTTGTTCATCAGGCCGGACCACAGCGGAGAGGTGTTGTACCGCCGGGGCTGGGCCTGCAGGTCCTTGTACGTGATGCGCACGTCCTCGCTGCCGGCACCGTACTTGACCAGGTCGAGGCCGGTCTTCTTCGACGCGTTCTCATAGGCCCGCACGTTCAGCTTGCCGTTGGTGAGCGTCGAGAGATGCAGCACGGCGTTGCACGCCCACTCGTCTTCCTTGATGGAGGGGCGGACCTCGCCGTTGCGCCGCTCCACGGGGAAGTGGTTGGACGTGATCATCTCGTCGTAGGCGTCGGCGGCCTGGAAGTGGTTGCCGTGGGCGCCCAGGCCCTTCTGACGGATGCCTTCACCGAGCGTGATGAACTTGTTGTAGATGTCGGTGAAGTCCCGGTCCTGCACGGTGATCTTGTGCATGGTCTTGCCGGGGATGGCCTCGCACTCGCCCAGGTACCAGTCCTGGATGTCCTTCTGGGAACCCTCACCCGCGGAGTCGTGGGCGATGGGCGAACAGATGACGTCCTTCTGCACCTCGGGGAAGTACTTCTTCGCCGCGGCGCTGGTGTGCTCGGCCATGTCCCGGAAGATGTTCCAGTCGGACTTGGACTCCCAGACCGGCGGGATGGCTGCGGACAGCGGGTGGATGAAGGAGTGCAGGTCCGTGCTGTTCAGGTCGGCCTTCTCGTACCAGGAGGCCGCGGGCAGCACGATGTCCGAGTACAGCGCCGAGCTGTCCATCCGGAAGTTCAGGTTCGTGATGAGGTCCATCTTTCCGTGGGGGGCCTCCTCCCTCCACCGCACCTCGTTCGTGCGCTCCTCGTTGTCCTTGCCGATCGCGTTGGAGTGCGTGCCCAGGTAGTGCTTGAGGCAGTACTCGTGCCCCTTCATGGAGCCCATGATCGCGTTGCCGCGCCAGATGTACCAGACCCGGGGGAAGTTCTCGGGGGCCTCGGGATCGCTCACCGAGTACTCGAGCTCCTTCTTCTTGAGCTTCTCGAGGACGTAGGCCTCGATCTCGGCGTCTGACCCGGCGCCGTTGGCCTGGGCCTCGGCGCACAGCTCCAGCGAGTTCTGCTTGAACTGCGGGTAGAAGGGCATCCAGCCCATGCGCACGGCCTTGAAGATCGTGTCCGCCGTGTGCATGCGGGTGTACTTGTTGTCCGGCACGGTGTTGTACCGGGAGAACTGGCCGTCGTAGCGGTACTGGCAGGTGTTGATGTAGTGCCAGAGCGGCGCCTGCTGGAGCCGGACCGCCTTGTTGTGGTCCTTGCCGAAGGCGATGGCACCCCAGGAGTCCACGGGCGCCAGCTTCTCCTGGCCGACGTAGTGGTTCAGGCCACCTCCGTTCTTGCCGACACAGCCGGTGAGCATCAGCGCCATCGCGCCGGCCCGGTACATCAGGTTGGCGTGGTACCAGTGGTTGATCCCGGCACCGATGATGATCATGCACTTGCCTTCGGTCGTGTTGGCCGTGGCGGCCCACTCCCGGGCGAACTGCAGCACCGTCTTGCTGTCGACGCCGGTGAACAGCTCCTGCCAGGCCGGCGTGTAGGCGGCGTCCTTGTCCGTGTAGTCGGCCGGGTACTGGCCCTTCAGGCCACGGGACACGCCGTACTGGGCCATGATCAGGTCGTAGACGGTCGTGACGTACTCGGGGCCGTTGACGGTCTCCACCTGGATGACCGGCACGCCGCGCAGCACGTGGTTGTCGAGCCCGAACTCGGTGAACTCGGTCTGGGCGATGCCCTTGGCCCGCCCCAGCAGGGACAGGACCGGATCGTAGGGCTTGTCGTCCGCGGCGTTCTCGAACTTCATGTTCCAGTTGCCGGGCTTGTCGTCCCAGCGGGAGCCGGTGCTGCCCTTGGGGATGACGAAGTCGCCGGTGGTCTCGTCGATGTTGACGAACTTCCAGTCGCCCTGGTTGACGTCCTTGTACTGCTCGAGCTCGTTGGCCCGCAGCAGACGACCCGGCTTGAAGTGACTGCCGGCCTTCTCCAGCTTCACCAGGAAGGGGCTGTCGGTGTAGCGCTTGCTGTACTCCAGGAAGTACGGCGTCTTCTGCTTGTGGTGGAACTCGTTGAGGATGACGTGGGTGACGGCCATCCAGAACGCGCCGTCGCTGCCGGCGTGCAGGGGGACCCACTGGTCGGCGTACTTGCAGACCTGGCTGAAGTCGGGGGCGAAGACCACCGCCTTGGTGCCGTTGTGCCGGGACTCCGCGAAGAAGTGGCAGTCCGGGGTGCGCGTCATGTTCAGACACGCGCCCATGTCGGCGATCATCTTGGAGTTGTACCAGTCGGCGCTCTCGCAGACGTCGGTCTGCTCGCCCCAGATCTCGGGGAACGCGGTCGGCAGGTCGCAGTACCAGTCGTAGAAGCTCAGGTTGATGCCACCGAAGAGCTGCAGGAACCGGCCACCGGCGCCGTAGCTGAGCATCGACATCGCGGGGATGGGCGCGAAGCCGACGACCCGGTCCGGCCCGTACTCCTTGGCCGTGTAGATGTTCGCGACGCTCATGATCTCCTGGACTTCGTCCCAGGTGGTGCGTCGGAAGCCGCCCTTGCCACGGGCGGTCTGGTACTTGCGACGGGCGGTGTCGTCGTTCTGCAGGGCGACCCAGGCCTTCATGGCGTCGCCGGTCTCGCGCTTCTTGGCCCGGTACGCGTCCACCAGGGCGGCGCGGATCAGCGGGTACTTGATGCGCAGAGGGCTGTAGAGGTACCAGGAGTAGGAGATGCCGCGCTGGCAGCCGCGGGGCTCGTACGGCGGCAGGGTGTCTTCCAGCAGCGGGTAGTCGATCTGCTGGGTCTCCCAGGTCACGATCCCGTCCTTGACGTGGATCTGCCAGGAGCAGCCACCCGTGCAGTTCACCCCGTGGGTGCTGCGCACGATGCGGTCGTGCTGGAACCGGTTCCGGTAGAACTCCTCCCACTGGCGGGTCTGCGGGGAGATGATGTCTTTGATCCAACCCATGGTCGTGTCCCTGTCAGTTCGAAGAGGTGATCTGGCGGTCGTAGATGTCCTGGTTCACCGACGTGCGACGGCGGCTGCGCCAGAACAGGGTGTAGAGGCCGAGGAGCAGGCCCGTGCCGACAGCGCCGGAGGCGGCGAGCTTGGGGCCGTAGTCCCGGGGCTGCTGCAGGGCCTTGTCGCGGTCCGAGGCCTGGAGGAAGGCCACCAGGGCGGTGACCTCGTCGTCGGTCAGGGGCCGGTCTTCGTAGGCCTGCTGCATGACCGGGAACGGCGGAGCGCCGATGATGGCCCGGACGCCTGCGCCGCCGAGGCGGCCGAAGACGGTGGTGAGCTCACGGGCGAGCACACCGCCACCGATGACCGCGTCGTTGACGACGTCGTGGCAGGAGTTGCAGGTGGGGCCACCGTTGGCGAGCCGGGCGGTGCCGTCGAACAGGGCCTGGCCGCGCTCGACGTCGGCCTCGCTGGGCTCGGCCGCGGCCGCGGGTGCAGCGGGCTCGGCTGCGGGCGCAGCGGGCTCGGCCGCCGGGGCCGCGGCGCTGCCGCCGGTCCTGGTGTACTCGATCACCGCCAGGACCTGGGCGTCGGTGAGGTCCTGATCCGGCATCGGGATCTTGCTGTACTCCTCGAAGATGGCCACGGCGTCCGCGTCGCCGGCCTGGACCATCTTCTGGGAGGCCTGGACGAAGCTCACGATCCAGTCCTGGGCCCGACGATCCGCGACCCCTGCCAGGTCCGGACCGACCAGGCGGCCGCCTCCGACGGTGTGGCACGCGGCGCAGCGTGACTTGAAGAGGTCCTCGCCGGTCTCGGCCCGGGCGGTGTTGGGGGCCAAGCCCCAGGCCGCGGCCAGGGTGAGCAGGAGGGCGAGGGGACGGACCCTTGCGAATCTGGCGTGCATCGACTGAACCCTTCCGGCCCCGTGGGCCGGCACTGGATGGTCTCTGCCTTCGTTGTAGGAAGCCGGACTTACGGCTCACTTACAAAGACCGACCTCGCTCGAACTCTGTGGCCACTTTCCCAGCAACACCCCCAATTCAAGGGTGTTGGCGCTGGGGCGAACGCCCACCACCTGGCGGAGGATCTCCAGGCAGTCGGCGAACTGGCGGCGGGCTTCCTCGACGCGTCCGGCGTCCCAGAGGGCCTGGACCAGTCGCCGCTGGAGGTCCTCGCGGTAGGGATCGGAGAGCACGGCCTGGCGAACCAGGGACACGGCCCTCTCCGGAGACCCCTGGCGCTCACAGAGGGCCGAGAGGCGGAGCAGGGTCGACACGTGCTGGTCCCGGTAGGCCTGGCGCTCCGCCAGGCACCACTCGGCGTCCTGGTCGTCTGCGAAGAGCTCTCCCCGGTACAGGGCGAGCGCGCGATCCAGGGGCGCCATGACCTCGATGAGCTCGGCGCCATCGGCCTCGGCGGACCGGGAGGCGGCGAGCAGGGTCTTCCACTCCTGGAGATCCAGGGCGCAGTTGGTGCCCAGGTCGATCAGGAAGGTGTCCCCTCGGCTCAGCACGTGCTCCCACTGCCGACCCTCGACATCGGGCTCCACGGCTCGCCGGAGCGCGTGCATCGCCACGTGCAGGCTGCGAGCCCCGGACTCGAGCTCGGCGTCGGGCCACAGCCGCTCCACCAGCGCATCGCGAGAGATGGGGCGGCCCTGGCGCAGGATGAGCATCTTCAGCAGATCAACCGCCTTGGCGCGGGAGAAGCTGCGGCGGTGGACCAGGCTGCCGTCCAGGAAGACCGAGAAAGGACCGAAGCACTGGAGCCGCAGGTGGTGGGTGCCAGCCGCCGTGACCGGTGGCAGCACGGCCGGCAGCGGCGACGGCGCACGGGCCTCCCGGAAGTCGGGGGCCAGGGTGCGGGCCAGGGACATCAGGGGGGCGAGCAGGCGGGTGCGCGGCCCCGGGGGCGGCTTGCGCCAGCCCAGGGCGACCAGGCCGATGTCGCGTTGCCCGTCGCGGAGCGGCACTTCGAGGACGCGTGCGAAGCCCCGAGGCAGGGTGCGGCAGGGTGCCGGCCAGCTCGAGCGCCGGCCGTCCAGCACGATCCCGCGGCTGTGGTCGTCCGAGGGACCACAGCCCGCGGCGCTGCCGGTGGTGCGCTGCTCGCAGATCAGGTGTGCCGGGCCCGTGGAGCCGCAGCTGCTCACGCCGTTGCCGGTGGTGTTCAGCAGCAGGACCGTCGCCTCGTCGGCCCCTGCGAAGCGGCGGAAGCGCTCGGCCTGGTCTCGGAGGGCCTGCTCGCGGCAGACGCTGACCGAGAGCTCCGGTCCGGCCAGGTCCGCCAGGGCTGCGACCAGCGACATCGCCAGCGTCGGGGCCGCGGCCTGCAGCAGGCGCGTCGCGCGGTCGGTGTCCGGGTCCGGCCGCTTCCAGGCCAGGTGCAGTGTGCCCAGCAGCCGGTCGCCCCGGAGGACCGGCACCACCACCGAGGTGTGGTAGCCGAGGGCCTGCACGTCTCGCCGCAGGTAGCGGGGATCCCGGTGCAGGGTGCGGGTGACCAGCGGCATGCGCCCGGTGGCGACGATGCCCGGGTAGCCCCGGCCAAGGTCGAAGCGCTCTCGGCTGCAGAAAGCTGCGGCGTCGGGGCCCGTGCAGGCCGTGAGCAGCAGCTCCCGAGCGGTGGGGTCCAGCAGGAAGAGCTCGCAGGCATCGGCCCCTGCACCGACCCGCAGGACGTCCAGGGCGTCATCGAGGCCACCGGAGAAGCTGCTCGAGCCGCCGAGCAGGGCCAGCCTTCCGAGCACGGCGAAGTCGTCGGAGGTCAGGGGTGCCGCGGGCGCCTGGGCGTCATGCAGGCTCATGCCACCCCCCGTATGCAAGCGCTGTACCGAGTCGCATCATCCATATGACGGGCACGGGCTGTGGGATCCGGCACACTGTGGTGTGCCGGATCCCGGATCATGGAGGGGGGCACACAGGTCAGGTGGCCAGGCTGCCCTCGACCGGCTTGTCCTCCATCAGGCGGTCCACCGCGAAGCCCTCGGCCCCACGCCAGACGAACAGGCCGAGGATCACCAGCACCAGCACCGAGAGCTGCAGCCCCTGGTCGGGGGCGAAGAGGCCGCTCCCTGCGTGCACGAAGACCACGGCCCCGAGCAACACCGGCACGTTGACCGCAGCGGCCAGGCGGGTGCCCAGGCCGATGGCCAGGCAGAACCCACCGACCACGTGGGCCGCCACCACGTACCAGGCGGCCAGGGTGGTGCTGTGGCCCAGGTTGCCGGCCAGCTGCTCGAAGCCCTGCATGTTGGTGATGAAGTAGACGCCCTTCACCGCCAGGGCACCGCCGATGAAGACCCGCAGCAGGTCCACGGGGGTGATGCCGGCGACCAGCTCGGGCAGGGGCGGGACGGTGATCCAGGGCTTGCGCTCACCGGCCTTGGCCCGGCGATCGGCCAGGGCGGCGTCGTACTCGGCCTTGGCTTCGGCCTCGGCCTCTGCGGTGAAGGTGACCAGGGCGGTCACGAAGGAGATGCACACCACCAGGCCGCCCATGATCAACAGGGCGTCGGGCCAGCTGAGCCCTTCGGCCCGCAGCAGGAAGCCCGCGGCCACCGCGCCGGCGTTGCCGCCAGCACCGACGATGCCGGCCACCGAGCCCAGGGCCTTCTTGTTGATGAAGGGGACGACGGAGAAGGTCGCGCCCTCGGACATCTGCACGAAGAGGCTGAACACCACCATCGTCCCGATGGCGATGGGCAAGATGGTCATCCTGGAGAAGAGGATCAGGGCGCAGCCTTCGATGAACAGACCGATGAAGAGCCACCGCACCCGGCCCTTGAGGCCCCAGCGCTCGCCGAACTTGTCGCCGATGATGCCGCCGGTGGTGCGGGCGAAGATGTTCATCAGCCCGAACAGACCTGCCACCAGGCCGGCGGTCTTGAGGCCCAGGCCGAAGTAGTCCTTGTAGTACAGGGCGGCCATGTTGTTGATGGTCAGCTCGATGCCGAAGCAGCCGGCGTAGACGACGAACAGGGCCCAGACCCGCTTGTCCTTGCAGGCCATGGCGAAGGTGCCCTTGACCTTCTCCGGCGGGCGGTACTCGCCGCGCTCCCGGAGCTCCTTGAAGTTGCCGTCCGGCAGGTCGGTCGTCAGCTTGTAGTAGGCGACGCCCGTGATGGCGCAGACCAGGCCGGCGACGACCATGGACAGGCGCCAGCTCCAGAAGTCTGCGAAGCCGAGCCCGACGAAGCCCGCGAAGATCAGCGGCATGATCATCTGGGTCACGCCGCCGCCGAGGTTGCCCCAGCCCGCCGAGGTGGCGTTGGCGGTGCCGACGCAGTTCGGCGCGAACATCACGGAGGTGTGGTACTGCGTGATGACGAAGGCGCCGCCGATGGCCCCGATGGCCAGCCGGAAGAGCAGGAAGGTCTCGTAGCTGTTCGCCAGCCCGATGCCCATGACCGGCAGCGAGCCGAGCAGCAGGAGCCAGGTGTAGGTGATGCGCGGCCCGTAGCGGTCGCAGAGGTAGCCGATGAGGAGGCGGGCGAAGATGGTCATCGCCACCGAGGCGATGATCGTGTTGCCGATCTGGGTCTTGGTGAGGCCCAGCTCGTCGCGCACGATCGCCATCAGCGGCGCGATGCCGAACCAGGCGAAGAAGCAGAGGAAGAAGGCGAACCAGCTCACGTGGAACGCACGCATCTGCGGGGTCGAGAAGTTGAACAGGCGAATCGCGGTCGCCTTGTTCTTGATCACCGTGCGATCGCTCATCATGGCTCCAGAGGTGACATTAGTAGGGGGGTCCGCGAGGTGCGCCGAAGGGGACGCGCCTCACCTCACCCAGGCCGGCTCTGTGGGTTCACCGGCACCGGGAGGAGGTGGCCTTCGCATGTCTCGTGCCAGGACCGCGATCGCGCAACCACGCGGGTCGAGCACCGAAGTCTGTGGGATTCCCCACACAGTGCGTGTAGGGGCCCACACATTCGTCGGTGGGCCCCTGGTCTCGCCGGCCCGCCGGCCGGGGCGACTACTCGGCGGGGGCTTCGGCCGGCTCGTCGGTCGCGGCTTCGTCCGCGCCTTCCGCCCCTGCACCGTCCTCGGCGCCGGTCCCTTCCTCGGAGCCTTCGGCCGCGGGCGGGGGATGGCTGGCCATCGCGTCGCTCAGCCCCTGGCAGGCCTCCTGGAGCCCGTGGCGCTCCACGGCCGCTGCCAGCAGGCCGGCCTTGTCTTCGGCGGCGGCGCTCGCGATGGCGCCCAGCACCCCGATGTCCATGCTCAGACCGGCTTCGGCCAGCGAGGCCTCGGCCTTGGCGTGGAAGGCCTCTCCTCGGGCGGTGTCGTCTGCGTCCTCCGCGACCTCGGCCATCGCCGCATCGTGGGCGGCGCAGGTCAGGCCGAGGGCCTGCTTCTCCTGCTCCGGGTCGACGGGGGCCTCGGCCTCCGCGGCTTCGGCCTCGGCCGGGGCCTCCTCGGCGGCGGCGGCAGCCGGCTCCGGCGCGGGCTCCTCGCTCCCCGCGTCGGTGGCGTCGGACTTGGGGGCGCAGGCCACCACGAGAGCAATCGGTGCGAGCTTGGAAAGGACGGTCAACAGCTTCATCTCGGCCTCCTTGGCACGGCCGACGATAGGAGTCGCCACTGTTCCACGTCATCGGTCGGATGACCGAGGGCGGAGCAGAGGCCAGTCGGCATCCTGTCCCTCGTCCAGGGCACCAACCCCCTCTGATCCGGGGACTGCACGGCGCTTCCGTCAGGGCACACCGTGAGGTGACCCATGCTCCTGACCCTCTGGCTCGGTCTGGCCCAGGCCGCCCCGACCTGCCCCTCGAACCACGACGTCGTGGCCGACTCCGCGGCCCTGGCCCTGGCCGCCTACGCCGAGGACGACCTGGGCCTCTTCTTCGCGGTGAGCACCCGACTGGATCAAGAGCTGGCTTGCCTCATGTCCGTGCTCGAGCCCGACGAGGTCACACTGGTGGTCCTGGTCGGGCTGGCCCAGGCGCGGAGCCATCCGGATCTGGCCGAGACCATGGGGGCACTGCGCACGCTGACGGAGATCGCACCCGGTCTGGATCCGACCGCAGCGCTGCCGCGAGAGGACCAGTCCCTGCCGCGCATGGTCGACTGGCTCGACCCCACGCCTCAGAGCGACCCCTTGCGCCTGCCGCTGGTTCCGTGGGGCTTCTGGCAGGTCAACGGTGCAGCGGCGAACGGCCACGTGCCCACCGATCGCGCCGTGGTCTTGCAGCTCCTGGTGCCCCGCGAGAACCGGGTCGAGACCTGGTGGCTGCCCGAGGGTGGTCTGCCGCCAGAGCACCAGGACGGCGGGGCTCGGCCGCCGGCGGAGAACGCCGGCCTGCTGGCCGTGGACCTCGACGCCCTGATGCAGGGCCCCCACTGAACGACTCCGGTCACCTGGGTTGATCCGATGATCGCGCAGGCATCCGCCGCGCCACTGTCGTGA
>CAYFPX010000087.1:0-29158 GCA_964344945.1 uncultured Enterobacterales bacterium | reverse complement strand
GCGGAACCTGGGACGGTCGCTGGGCCGGTCGGCCACTCCGGCTGGTGGTGAAGGGCCAGCAGGGCGACCGCCTGGTCGGCGAGATCGAGATCTTCGTCGGCCAGACCTACCGCACCTACACGGTGAGCGGCCAGATCGACGCCAGCACCGGCGCCGTGCGGCTCTGGGAGACCGGCGGCACGGAGCTCCGCCTGCAGGGCACCCTGACGGGTCGAGCCATGAGCGGGACCCTCACCCGCAAGGGACAGCGCAAGGCCCAGAGCTGGAGTGCGACCCTCACCCGAGGCGCCCAGTAGCGCCGCGGGGTTGAGTCCCCCCCGCCTGGATCCGACCTCCGGGGGTGGAGACCTCCCCCATGCACATCCTCGTCGGGGCGCCGCTGCTCAGCGCCCTCACCGGCTGTCTCTCAGCCTCCTCCTCCGACCTGTCCACCTCCGACATCGCGGCCGAGATGTTCGTGGAGGCCGACGGCGAGATGACCCACGTGAGGACGGTCCTGCGCAACGGCAGGCCGGACTCCCACACCTACGTCCAGGTCGACGGCGACGATCGACTCTCGCTCGACGACGGCGACCGCCCGCTGCTCCTCAAGGAGAACAGCCTGGGGAGCTACGTCTACTACACCCAGGACGTGACGACCCAGGAGCCGGGCACGGTCTTCACCATCCTCTTCGAGCGAGCGGCGGACGGTGGCGCCCCGGCGTCGACCGTGACCTTGCCGGAGTCCTTCGAGGTGCCGGAGGTCGAGGAGGGCGCCTCGGTGTCGCGCTCCGCCGACCCCCTCATCGTGACCTGGGACCCGCCGAGCCCCAGCTGGCCGATGCAGATCGACCTGAGCGGGGCGTGCATCGAGAAGAAGAGCGCCCGGGTCACCGAAGACGCCGGGAACCACATCTTCCAGCCCGGCGAGCTGGTCTCACAGGACGGCGCCGAAGCCGAGAGCTGCAAGCTCACCGTGACCCTGACCCGCAGCCGCGACGGCGTGCCCGACGGCGGCTGGGCCGACGGCAGCACGATCGCGTCCACCCAGATCCGGTCCTACTCGCTCACCTTGGAGCCCTGACGGGGGGCATCCGGACTTGTCCGGTGCCCCTGCGGGGTCGTAGCATGGGTGTTCGGCACTCTGCGGAGTCCAGGATGGATTCACCAGAATCCCGGGTCGAAGCCACCGGCTTCGTTTGCCAGGACCCGGAGCTCCCCTTCCCCGACTTCCTGCCCCGCCCCTGGGAAGAGGCGGTGGACTGGCACCTCCTACACCACGCCCTGGCGCGTCTCGAGCGGCCGCTGCGGCTGCAGACCCTGGCGGTGCTGCGCTCCCAGGGCCAGTGGGAGCCGCTCATGGACTCGGCGGACGCGACCATGGCGAGCCTGGTGCAGGGCTGGCTCGAGGAGTGGCCATCGATGGGCGGTCCGCTCGCCGAACGGCTGCCCTGGCCGACCTGCCCGACTCGCCAGCGCCAGGTGGACCTGCTGCTGGACGCCAGCACGATGCTCGACCGGGACGGCCGCCTGACCCGCCCGCTGCTGGAGCTCCTGCGACAGCTGGGCGCCTGGCCAGACCCCACCAGCGAGGTCACGGTGCCCCAGGAGGTGCTGAGCCTGGACCAGCTCGAGCAGGTCTGCGAAGCCCTCGTGTTCATGCCCGACGCCGACTACGTGCGCACGCTCCTGCACCTGGACCTGCAGATCGTGGACTCTGGCCTCGACGCCGTGGCGGCCCACCGCATCCTCACAGCGGTCGCCGCCCGGTCCCAGGACTTCCTGCCCACCGGCGAGCTGGCCTCCGGCCACTCGGGCGTGTTCCTGCTCGAGGGGCTGATCAGCGGGAGGCACGACCAGGAGGAGTGATCAGGGCAACAGCGCCGGCCCCTGGGGACTGAGCTCGCTGCTGCCGCTGTCGTCGTCCTTGCGCTCGTCGCGCCGGTCCTCGCGGTCGTCCTGACGGTCGTCGCGCCTACCCGTCCGACGACGGGTGCGACGACGACTCCGCCGGCGCCCGCGGCGCTTGCCGCTGGACAGGCAGGCGGTCCCCGACCCGGCGAGCCCGAGGGCCGCCAGCAGACCAAGGCTCAGCTCCCGCCGCGTCACTTGGACGCCGCCAGGTCTTCCCGGACCATGTCGCGCAGCACGGTGTGCAGGATGCCTCCGTTTCGCCAGTACCGCACCTCGACCGGGGAGTCGACCCGGGCGATGGCGCCGAAGGTCGTGACCTTGCCGCTCGGGTGGGTCGCGGTGACGGTGACCTCCTCGAAGGGCTCGACCGAATCGCCGAAGTCGATGGAGAAGCTCTCCAGGCCGTCAAAACCCAGGCTCGGAGCGCTCTCGCCCTCCTTGAACTGCAGCGGCAGCACGCCCATGAACACCAGGTTGGAGCGGTGGATGCGCTCGTAGCTGGTCGCGATGACGGCCTTGACGCCCAGCAGGAAGGTGCCCTTGGCGGCCCAGTCGCGGCTGGAGCCGGTGCCGTACTCGGAGCCGGCGAGCACGACCAGGTCGGTGCCGTCGGCCTGGTACTGCATGCTGGCGTCGTAGATCGAGGTGACCTCGCCGGTGGGCAGGTAGGTGGTCCAGCCACCCTCGGTGCCCGGGGCCAGCTGGTTGCGCAGGCGGATGTTGCCGAAGGTCCCGCGCATCATGACCTCGTGGTTGCCGCGGCGGGAGCCATACGAGTTCCAGTCCCGGCGCTCCACGCTGTTGGACCGCAGGTACGTGGCGGTCGGGCTGTCGGCGGGGATGGCGCCGGCGGGGCTGATGTGGTCGGTGGTGACCGAGTCGCCCAGCAGGGCCAGGACGCGAGCGCCCTGGATGGGCTGGATGGCGGGCTCCTCGACGCCCATGCCCATGAAGAACGGGGGCTCCTGGACATAGGTGCTGGCGCTGTTCCAGCTGTAGATGGCGCCGCCGGCCGAGTCGATGTCGTTCCAGGTCTCGTTGGCGTCGAACACGTTGCCGTACTCGGCCTCGAAGAGCTCGCGCTTCACGCTGGCGGTCAACGCGGTGCGCACCTCTTCGGCGCTGGGCCAGATGTCCCGGAGGTAGACGTTGTTGCCGTCACTGTCGGTGCCCACCGGTTCGGTGTCCAGGTCGATGTCCATCGTGCCGGCGATGGCGAAGGCCACGACCAGTGGCGGGCTGGCCAGGTAGTTCGCCCGGGCGTGGGGGCTGATGCGGCCCTCGAAGTTCCGGTTGCCGGAGAGCACCGAGGTCAGGACCAGGCCCTGGTCCTCGACGGCCTTGGCAACCGCCGGGATGGCCGGACCGCTGTTGCCGATGCAGGTGGTGCAGCCGTAGCCGACCACGTGGAAGCCCAGGGACTTCAGGGCCGGCATGACGCCGGCGGCGTCGAGGTAGCTCGTGACGGCCCGGGAGCCGGGGGCCAGGCTGGTCTTGACCCAGGGCTTCACGGTGAGGCCGAGGGCCTGGGCCTTCTGCGCCAACAGCCCGGCGCCGATGAGCACGGACGGGTTCGAGGTGTTGGTGCAGCTGGTGATGGCGGCGAAGCCGATGGCGCCGTGGGTCAGGCGGTGGGTCTCGCCGTCGAGCTCCACGCTGGCGGTGAAGTCCGGGTAGCTGTCGGTGCGACCCTGCTCGCTGGCGGCGACCGGGGCGCCTTCGTAGGCCTTGTAGGTCTGGGTGCAGGTCTGGAAGAAGCTGCTCTTGGCGTTGGGCAGGTCGATGCGGTCCTGGGGGCGCTTGGGGCCGGAGATGGAGGGCACGACGGTGCCCATGTCGAGCTCGGCGTACTCGGAGTACCGCGGGGTCGGGCTGTCGGCGCTGTGGAACATGCCCTGGGCCTCGAGGTACTTCTCGTCCAGCTCGAGCACGGCCTCGGAGCGGCCGGTCTGGCGCATGTAGGCCAAGGTCTCGTCGTCCACCGGGAAGAAGCCGCTGGTGGCGCCGTACTCCGGGGCCATGTTGGCCAGGGTGGCGCGGTCCGGCAGGGACAGGTTCTGCAGGCCGGGGCCATAGAACTCGACCAGCTTGCCGACCACGCCGTGGTTCCGCAGCAGCTCGACGACGGTGAGCACCAGGTCGGTGGCGGTGCAGCCGGCGGGCAGGGTGCCGGTGAGCTTCACGCCCACCACCTTGGGCAGCAGCATGTAGATGGGCTGACCGAGCAGCGCGGCCTCGGCCTCGATGCCTCCCACGCCCCAGCCCAGCACGCCCAGGCCGTTGATCATGGTGGTGTGGGAGTCGGTGCCGACCAGGGTGTCGGGGAAGGCCACGCCGTCCCTGGTCATGACCACGTCGGCCAGGTACTCCAGGTTGACCTGGTGCACGATGCCGCTGCTGGGCGGCACGACCCGGAAGTCCTCGAAGGCCTGCTGGCCCCAGCGCAGGAACTCGTAGCGCTCGGCGTTGCGCTCGAACTCGCGCCTGGTGTTGGCGTCCAGGGCGGTGTCGCTGCCGAACTGGTCCACCTGGACCGAGTGGTCGATGACCAGGTCGGCGGGCACCTGGGGGTTGATGCGGGCCGGGTCGCCACCCATGCGCTCCATGGCGCTGCGCAGAGCGGCCAGGTCCACCACCGCGGGCACGCCGGTGAAGTCCTGGAGGATGACCCGCGCGACCTGGTAGGGGATCTCGGCGACGCCCTGGTCTTCGGCCCTCCAGGCGGCGAGGAGCCGGACGTGGTCCTCGGTGATCTTGAAGCCGTCGACGTTCCGCAGGGCGGCCTCGAGGATGAGCCGGACGACGTACGGCAGCTCGGAGACCCTGCCCAGGCCGGCTTCTTCCAGGGCGGCGAGGCGGTACCAGGCAACGGTGCCCGAGGAGGTCTGCAGCGTGCTGCGTGCGTTGAACGGATCGGACGACATCGGCGCTCCTGCGGCTTCAGAAGTGGGGGGGCTGCGTAACCGGATAGGCCAGCCGTGAGACCGCTGGAGCGCCGATGTCCCTGACCCGTGACGAAGCCTGGCAGCTGCTGTGCGAGTGGACCCCCGGCACCCCCCTCAGGCAGCACGCTCGCGCGGTCGAGGAGGTCATGCGCGCGGCGGCTCACCGCTACGGCCAGGGCGACAGCGACGTCGAGGCCTGGGGCATCGCGGGCCTGCTGCACGACGCCGACTACGAGACCTGGCCCGAGACCCACCCCCAGCGCATCGTGGACTGGCTGAACGACCGCGGCGAGGCGGCCATCGCCCACGCGATCAGCGCCCACTACACCCAGTGGGGGGTGCCCTACGAGTCGCAGCTCGACCGGGCGCTGCTCGCCTGTGACGAGCTGACGGGCTTCATCGGCGCCTGCGCCAAGATCCGCCCCGAGGGCATCGCCACCCTGAAGCCCAGGAGCGTGAAGAAGAAGCTGAAGGACAAGCGCTTCGCCGCCGGGGTGGAGCGCACCGAGGTGCACGCCGGCATCGCGCTGCTCGAGACCGACCTGACCGAGCACGTCCAGTTCATCATCGACGCGCTGAAGCCCCATGCAGCGGAGCTGGGGCTGGGGGGGCGAGAGGCGTGATCGGGCTGGCCCTGCTGGCGGTCGCGCTCGCCCAGCCTGCGAGCCTGCTCGACGACCCGGCCACCGTGCTGCCCCGGCGCCCCGAGGCCAACACCCCCACCGTGGCGGTGCTCGGCTTCTCGCCGTCCGGTGCCTTCGCCTGGCTGCAGGCCCGTAGCCACCCGGAGATGGACGGCCTGGCCTGGCGGCTGACGATCCAGGACCTGGTGACCGACGAGACCCGGGCGACCCTGCAGGGCGAGCTCCCCGACGGCAGCACGCTCGCAGACGTGCTCCGGGTGGAGCGGGAGCCGCTGCGGCAGGCCCTGGTGGCCCACGCCATCACCGGACCGCCGCGGCTGCACCCCACCCCGGCGAACCTGGAGGACCTGGGTCTCCAGGCCCAGGCGAAGGCCTCGCCGCACTTCCCTCCCGGCAGCCCCCTGCTGCGGCCCTTCCCCCTGTACGTGGAGGATCGGGCCTGCACCGTCGACGTGGTGCCCCGCTCTCGGGAGGACTTCACCCTCGCCCTGCGCTGCGGCCACCGCAGCAAGCCCCTCGCCGCCGTGGCCTCGAGCCACGCCGGCCCGGTGCCCCTGGGCGCCGTGGTGAGTCCCTACGAGCAGCGGGTGGCGATCCTGGTCCTGACCACGGGACCGTCGCTGCACGGAGGGGACCCGATGACCCTGGACGCGCAGTTCGTGGGGGCGCACCTGGTCAAGGGCTTCGGCGACTGAGGCCGGGCCTCAGTCCTCCCAGAGCATCAGCCCGGGTTCCTCGGCGCGGCCCGCCAGTTGCTCCATCGCCAGGCGCTCGGACTCGCTCGCGGTCGGGGCGGGCCCGGCCGGCCCGCCTTCGAACCGCTCACCGACGAAGTACCGGTTCACGAACCACCGCCACTCGCCCGCGCCCGTGTCCTCCATGAAGCGCATGGTGTACCAGTAGCCGTTGCGCACGTAGAAGAAGGTGTCCTCGCCGTACTGGTAGAGCCGGAAGCTGTCGTTGCCGCTGTCGACCAGGCGCACGAAGAGCTGCTCGCGCTCGTCCAGGGTCACGATCATCGTGCCGTAGTAGACCGGGTCCTCGTAGGTGCCCTCGTACTTCGACCAGGTGCCGGGATCGGTGTCGTAGCGGTCCGGCTCCCAGTCCTCGGGGAAGTCCAGGTAGGCGTCGAAGGCCGCGGTCACGATCTCCTCGACCTCGGCCCAGCTGGCGTTGGCCGCGACCACGACGCCGAAGTCCTGGTCGGGCACGATGGCCCAGGCGCTGCGGAAGCCGGCTCCGGAGCCGCCGTGGGAGACGTAGGACACGCCCCGGTGATCGTAGGAGAACTGGCCCAGGCCGACGTGGCTCTCGCCGGGGTAGCCGGTGGGCTGCTGGCTGCGCATCGCCGCGACGCTCTCGGGGCTGAGCAGCGAGCCGTCGTCGTCCAGGTGCAGCTTCGCGGTGAGCGCCAGGTCTCGCACGCTGCCCCAGAGGCCCGCCGCCGGGTCGTTGAAGCCGCACTCCCAGTTCTCCGGCGTGTAGTAGCCGGAGCCGTCCCAGCCGATGGCGTAGGGCGCGTTGTCCATCGCCCAGGCGGCGTCGAAGGTGCCGGTGCCCATGCCCGTGGGGCCCAGGACCTGCTCGTCCATCAGGGTGCGGAAGTCCTGGCCCAGCACGTTCTCCAGGGCGTGTCCGGCCAGGCTCCAGCCGTCGTTGCTGTAGTTGTAGAACGAGCCCGCCGGTGCCCAGGGCCAGGGGGTCTCCTGGTCCCAGTGCTGGTCGAGGGAGGTCTCGCACTGGGCGTCGTACCAGTCCGGCAGCGCGGCGGTGTGGGACATCAGCTGGCGCAGGGTGAGCTGGTCCGGGTCGTCGTAGGTGCCCTGGAGCGAGAGCTCGGGCACATACGTGGTGATGGGTGCGTCCAGGTCCATGGTCCCAGCCTGCACCTGGCGCATCACGGCCGTGGCCGTGTGCATCTTGGAGACGGAATTCCAGCGGAAGATGGTGTCGGCGGTCGCTGCCATGCCCCCGGCGTACTGGGAGACCCCGACGGCGTCGGCGTCGCGGACCTCGCCGTCGACCACCACCGCCACCGCGATGCCCGGGACCCACTCCTCGTCGACCTCGTCGGTGACCTTGTCCAGCAGGGTCTGCCACGCGTCGTCGAGGAAGGCCTGTCGGGCGGCCTCGGCCCGGGCGGCGGTGTCGACGGTGTCGGTGGTGCCGCCGGTGTCCCCGCTGTCGACGACCGGGGTGCCGGTGTCCGGCTCGCAGTCCGGGGCCCCCACGCAGTCGCTGTCGTCGCAGTCGTAGGCGCCGTCGCCGTCGTTGTCGGCGCCGTCGCTGCACTCCCCGGGGTTGCGGCCCTCCCAGGTGGGCTCGGGATCGGGGTCGTCGCCGGTGCAGGCGAGGAGCGTGAGCAGGGGCAGCAACACGGGCACTCCGGGGCGGGACGGCAGGGTAGCCTGCTCCCTGCGTCCCGAGGTGTGTGATGACCCTCCTGCTCCTGACCCTGCTCGCCTGCGGCGACGACACCACCACCGGCACCACGGACTCGGACCCCGGCACCACCGCGGGCACGACCGACACCGCTCCGCCCACCGACACCGGTCCGCCCACCGACACGGCCCCTTCGACCGACACCGAGCCACCGACCGACCCCACAGACGCCGACGCCGACGGCCACCCCGCCGACGTGGACTGCGACGACGACGACCCGGCGGTGAATCCCGACGCCACCGAGGTCTGCAACGGCGTGGACGACGACTGCGACGGCACCACCGACGAGCCCGACGCCGAGGACGCCCCCACCTGGTACCGGGACGCCGACGGCGACGGCTACGGCCTGGACGACGACACCACCGTCTCCTGCAGCGAGCCCCACGGCTACGCCGACGCCCCCGGCGACTGCGACGACGACGACCCCCGCTACCACCCCGGCGCCGCCGAGGAGGACTGCACCGATCCCCGGGACTTCAACTGCGACGGGTCCACCGGCTACGAGGACGCCGACGGTGACGGCGCGGCGGCCTGCGAAGACTGCGACGACAGCAGCACCTACCACTTCCCCGGCGCCGGGGAGCGCTGTGACGGCACCGACGAGGACTGCGACGGCACCATCGACGAGGACGTGCCGGGCGCCCCCACCTGGTACGGCGACGCCGACGGCGACGGCTACGGCGGCACGACCTTCACCACCGCCGCCTGCGAGCAGCCCTTCTCCTACGTCGACAACAGCGACGACTGCGACGACCTGGACAACAGCGCCTACCCCGGCGCCAGCGAGCTCTGCGACGGCGCCGACGACGACTGCGACGGCACCGTGGACGAAGGCGGCACCGGCGGCGGCACCTTCTACGCCGACGACGACAGCGACGGCTTCGGCGACGCCACCGACAGCGTCTCCGACTGCGACGCCCCCAGCGGCTACGTCACCGACGACACCGACTGCGACGACACCCGCAGCGACATCAACCCGGCGGCCACCGAGACCTGCGACGGCGCCGACGAGGACTGCGACACCGACGTCGACGAGGGTCTGTTCAGCACGTACTTCGCCGACACCGACGGCGACGGCTACGGCGATCTGAGCGCCAGCAGCGAGTTCTGCGCCGATCCCGGCACCGGCTACGCCACCAACCCCGGCGACTGCGACGACAGCGACGGCGGCATCAACCCCGGTGCCACGGAGATCTGCGACGGCAGCACCGACGAGGACTGCGATCAGGACATCGACGAGGGCCTGACCTCCACGTACTACACCGACGGCGACGGCGACGGGTACGGCGGTGAGGGCACCGGCTCCGAGCACTGCAGCGATCCCGGCTCCGGCTACGCGGACAACGAGGACGACTGCGACGACGGCGACGCCGGCATCAACCCGGACGCCACCGAGACCTGCGACGGGGTGGACCAGGACTGTGACGACACCGCCGACGAGGGCCTGCCTTCGGTCACCTACTACGCCGACTCCGACGGGGACGGTGAGGGCAGCGCCGACGACGACCTGACCGCCTGCAGCCATCCGGGCACCGGCTACGTCGCCAACAGCGACGACTGCGATGACGACAACGTCGACATCAACACCAGCGCCACCGAGACCTGCGATGGGGTCGACGAGGACTGCGACGACGACATCGACGAGGGTCTCGCGACCAGCACGTACTACGCCGACTCCGACGGCGACGGCTACGGCGACGAGACCGACGGCGGCAGCGAGTTCTGCTCCGACCCCGGCACCGGCTACGCCACCAGCGCCGACGACTGCGACGACGGCGACGTCGGCGTGAACCCCGGCGAGTCCGAGGTCTGCAACGACTGGGCCGACAACGACTGCGACGGAACGGACAACGGGTGTACGCCGGTGGGGGTGATCTCCATCGCGGATGCTGACGTCACGATGGACACGACCGAGGCCGCGATCCTCGGGTGGCGGATCGCCACCGGCGGCGACGTCGACGGTGATGGCCTGGACGACGCGATGTGTGGGGCGCCAACCGCCAGTGGCGGAGGCGCCGGCTATGTGCTGACCTCGGAGTCAGGCTCCATCGACGCCAGCACTGCCTATGGCGCCCTGTACCCGGACAGCGCTTCAGGCCAGGCGGGTCGCCAGGTCGCCCTCGGGGACCTCGACGGCGACGGCTACGACGACATGCTCGTCAGCAACTACAGCGAGAACACCGTGTACGCGTGGTACGGCCCGCTCTCCGCAACCAGCCCGGTCGCCGATGCCGTGATCACGGGCACCGGCCAATTCGGCCACGGCCTGGCCTCCGGTGAGGACCTCAACGGTGACGGGTTCGACGACGTCGTCATCGGCGCCAGCACCTACACCGCGACGAGTGGGCTCAATACCGGTGCTGCCTTCGTCTTCTACGGGCCCCTCTCGGGTACGCTCGATGCGGCGACCGATGCAGACGCCGCCCTCGAAGGGGTCGTCAACAACGCGCAGGCCGGCTCAGAGGTCGCCATCGCGCCAGATGTCCTGGGGACCGGCAGCCCGACGATCATCGTCAGCGCCCAGTTCAACAATGACGCGGGAACGAATGCCGGCGCCATCTACCTGGTGGATGGCTCCTGGACGGGTGTCCTCGACCTGGCCAGTGCAGATGCCAAGCTGGTCGGCCAGGGTGCGAACCACCAGGCCTGGGACGCGGGCGCTGCCGGCGACATCGACGGAGATGGCTCGATCGACCTGATCGTTGGCGCCGCAAAGTACGACAGCGGCAACACCGACGCGGGACGCGCCTACATCATGGCCGGCCCCTTCTCAGGAGATGTCAGCCTTGGCTCGACCCACGCCTGGCTCACTGGCGACAGTGCGCAGGACAACATGGGCTACTCCGTGTCTGCGGCTGGCGACTTCAATGGTGACGGCAACGATGACTTCATCGTGGGCGCTTACCAGGAGGACGCCTCTGCGACGGACGCAGGCGCTGCCTTCGTGGTCTTCGGCCCTGTGACTGGCGCCATGACCCCTGGGGACGCTGACGTGCAGATCGAGGGAGCGCAGGCCGGAGACCACCTCGGCATCGCGGTCGCAGGCTCATTCGACGCCAACGGTGACGGCTACGACGACGTGCTCATCGGCGCCTGGAAGGCCGACAGTGGATCGACCGACGGCGGCGCCTGCTACGTCGTCTACGGCGGTGGGATCTGAATTCGCGGCCTCAGCGACGTCGCTCACAGCGGCGCCCCGGTCAATTGAGCCGATGATCGCGAAGGGATTCGGCCGCCCAGTGGCGTGTTCCCCCGCGCAGTCCTGGTCCACGTCGTCGTACCAGGTCTCCTCGGCCTCCGCGTTGATCGCGGGATCCGAGTCGTCGCAGTCGTCCGGGTGGGCATGGCCGTCCCCGTCCAGGTCGTTGTCCGGCGTGCTCGGGTCGCAGTCGTTGTCCTTGCTGTCGTAGGCGATCTCGGGCTGCGACGGATTCACGGAGGCGTCGGAGTCGTCGCAGTCGTCTGCGGGGACCGCATCAGGGTCCCCGGCATAGGCGATCGCGTAGTGCCCATCGCCGTCCTGGTCCATCAGTGTCAGGCGCATGTGCTGGTAATCGTTGCCGCTCGGCAGACAGGCGAGCTGAACCAGCAGAGGAAGTGAAGTGCCCATGATGAGGGCGAACCTACCACCCACTTCCGACAAGCACATGCGCACTCGGGAGCGGCGAGGTACGTCCCCCCGGAGTTCCCTACGGAGACGTCATGACCACCCCTCTCCTGGCCATCCTGGCCCTCGCCTGCACCGGTGAGCCCCAGACCTCGGACCCGAGCACCCCGGACCCCGACGCCACCCTGCCGGCCTCCGAGTACGACGTCGACCAGGACGGCTTCCAGGCCGCAGACGACTGCGACGACTACGACCCCCTGGTGAACCCGGACGCCGACGAGGTCTGCGACGACGGCATCGACAACGACTGCAACGGCGAGATCGACGAAGACGCCGCCATCGACGCCTCCGAGTGGTACGCCGACAACGACGACGACGGCTTCGGCGCCGGCGACGCGGTGATCGCCTGTGACGCCCCGGACAACCACGTCGCGACCGCCGAGGACTGCGACGACGAGAGCGCCGACAACAACCCGCTGGCCAGCGAGGTCTGCGACGGCGTCGACAACGACTGCGACGACGACATCGACGAGTCCAGCGACGAAGACGACGACGGCTTCGACGCCCTCTGCGACGGCGACTGCGACGACGACGACCCCGACGTGAACCCCTCGGGTGTCGAGGTCTGCGACGACAAGGACAACGACTGCAACGGCGAGATCGACGGCGCGGATGCCGCCGAGGCCGTGAGCCGCTGGCTCGACGACGACGGCGACACCTACGGCGACCCGGCCACCGAGGTCCTGGTGTGCGCCGACGACGCGGGCCTCGGCTACGTCGACCAGGCCGGCGACTGCGACGACACCGACGCCGCCCGCAACCCGGGCGCCACCGAGGTGTGCGACGGCGCCACCGACGAAGACTGCGATCAGCTGGTCGACGAGGGCCTGAGCACCACCTACTACGCCGACGCCGACGACGACGGCTACGGCGACGACACGACCGAAGCCAGCTACTGCGATGACCCGGGCACCGGCTACAGCACCACCGGCGGCGACTGCGACGAGACCGCCGCCGACGTGAACCCCGGCGAGACCGAGGTCTGCAACGACTGGACCGACAACGACTGCGACGGCACCGACAACGGCTGCAGCCCCTCTGGCAGCACCACCGTCGACGACGCCGACGTGGCGGTCTGGGCGGCCTCCGACTCCGAGTGGCTGGGCTTCAGCGTGGCGGTCGGCGATGTCGACGGCGACGGCACCAACGACCTGCTGTGCGGCGCGCCCAAGGCCGACGAGATCAGCGAGGACTCGGGCGCTGCCTACGTCTTCTCCGGCGGCAACACCGGCGGCGACGTCGACGACGCCGACGCTACCCTGCTCGGCGATGCCCAGGGCAGCTCCTTGTACGGCCGCGGCCTCGCCGTGGGCGACATCGACAACGACGGCCAGGCCGACGTCGCCATGGGCGGCTACGGCATCGAGGACGTGGTGCTCTTCCTGGGCCCCGTCAGTGGGAGCCCCAGCTACGACGTCGTGATCTCCAACGAGGGCGACCAGACCGACTTCGGCATCGAGGTCGCCATCGGGGACCTCGACGGCGACGGCCACGATGACCTGGCCATCGGCGCCAGCAGCCACACCAACAGCACCAGCTCCGGCAGCGGCTCCGACGGCGCCGTGTACGTCTACTACGGCCCCCTGGCCGACGTGATCCTCACGGAGAGCGACGCTGACGCGCTGATCGAGGGCCCCGAAGGCGGTGGCCAGGTCGGCGGCTGGCTCCGCTTCGTGGGCGACGTCCTCGGCAACGGCAACGACACTCTCGCCGTCGGCGCCCGCTACGACGACACCATCGCCAAGAACTCGGGCCGGGTGTACCTGATCGACGGCGCCTTCAGCGGCACGGTCGACCTGGAGTCCAGCGCGGGCGCGATGATCGAAGGCGGCACCGGCGACGAGGACCAGATCTGGCACGCCGACGGCGGCGGCGACCTGGACGGCGACGGCAACGACGACCTGGTCGTCGGTGGCTACGGCCACGACTACATGGTCACCAACGGCGGCGCCCTGCGAGCCTTCTACGGGCCCCTGGCCGGCACCATCGCCAGCGGCGACGCGGACTTCACGATCTGGGGGGACATCCAGGGCGGCGGCCTGGGCTACGACGTCGGCTTCGCCGGCGACGTGAACGGCGACGGCGAGCTGGACCTGATCGCCGGCGCGCCGTACAAGGACAACGCCGGGACCATCCTCGGCACGAGCTACCTGTTCTACGGGCCCTTCAGCGGCGACGTCTACAGCACCGACGCAGACCTCACCATCGAACCGGGCGCCAACAGCGACTTCAATGGCGGAGCGGTGCGCGGCGTCGGGGATCTGAATGGCGACGGCTACGACGACTTCGCCATGGGCGACTACGGCGACAACACCGTCAACAGCTCCGGTGGCGCCTGCGTGGTCTTCTACGGTGGAGGCATCTGATCCCACCGATGGTGGAGCCGGGCAGCGGCGGAGTGGTCCGCGGCCCGGACTGGGATCTGACGCGTCCCTGACGAAGCATCCAGGGGCTGGGATACTCTGGGTGCGTTCCCCCCTGGAGGCCCCTCGATGGTGGCTCCCCTCATGAGCCTCGTGCTGGCCTGTGGCGGCGACCCGGCCGTCCTCGGGCCCTCGAACCCCGACGAAGCCAGCGTGGTCACGTCCGGCGAGTACGACGTCGACCAGGACGGCTTTGTCGCCGACGACGACTGCGACGACTACGACGCACTCGTGAACCCCGACGCCGACGAGCTCTGCGACGGCGTGGACAACGACTGCGACGGCGACACCGACGAGGACGACGCCCTCGACGCGGAGACCTGGTACCTGGACTCCGATCTCGACGGCTTCGGCGGCCAGGAGACACACATCTCCTGCGAGCTCCCCGATGGCTACTCCGCCAGCAGCGAGGACTGCAACGACCTCGACGCGGCGGTGCACCCGCTGGCCAGCGAGGCCTGCAACTCCGCCGACGACGACTGCGACGACACGATCGACGAGGGCGATGACACCGATGGCGACGGCTTCGACGACGTCTGCGGCGGCGACTGCAACGACGACAACGCCAACATCCACCCGGACGGCACCGAGCTCTGCGACGACATCGACAACGACTGCGATGGGGAGATCGACGGCGAAGACGCCCTGGGCACCGTGCCCTACTGGCTCGACGACGACGGCGACGGCTACGGCGACGCTGCGAACTACGAGCTCGCCTGCGACACCCCCCTCGGGTACGTCTCCAACGACTTCGACTGCGCCGACGACGACCCGACCGTGAACCCCGAGGGCACCGAGGTCTGCTCGGACTTCGTCGACAACGACTGCGACGGCACCGCCAACGACTGCGATCTCGAAGGCACTGTCGACCTGGCCGACGCCCCCCTGCGGGTGCTCGGCGGCCGAGAGGACGCCAGCTTCGGCTACGCGGTCCACGGGGGCGACGCCAACGGCGACGGCTGGAGCGACCTGCTCATCGGCGCGATGACGGAGTCCAACGCAGGCGGCACCGAAGCCGGAGCGGCCTACCTCTTCCTGGGGCCCCTGACCGGCTCCGTCGACGCCGAGGCCGCCGAAGCCCCCCTCGTCGGCCCCGAGGCCAACGCCCAGTCCGGGCGGGAGGTCGTGCTCTGCGACCTCGACGGCGACGGCCTGCAGGACGTGGTCTCCGGCGCCTGGAACCACAGCGACCAGGCCGGCGCCGCCGTGATCTACCTGGATCCGCTGGCCGACCAGACCGAGGACGCTGTGGTGCTGGGGGCCGAGGCCGGCAACAAGGCGGGATGGTCCGTCGCCTGTCTCGGCGATGTGGACGGCGACGGCCTGGACGACGTGGCCATCGGCGCCGTCAGCGACGCCACGGTCGCCACGGACGCCGGCGCCGTGCACGTGCTGCTCGGCCCGGCCACTGGCGCGGCCTCCTTCGACGACGCCTGGGCCACCTGGACCGGCGAGGACGAAGACGACCTGGCCGGCGCGAGCGTCCAAGGCCCTGGCGACCTGGACGGCGACGGCTCCGCCGATCTCCTCGTGGGCGCGTCCCTGGAGGACACCAACGGCTCGAACGCTGGCGCCAGCTACATCGTGCACGGTCCCATGAACGGGGGCACCGCCAGCCTGTCCACGGCCGACGTGAAGATCACGGGCGCCGCCCTCAACGACAAGGCCTTCAACCTCACCAGCCCCGGCGACGTCGACCGCGACGGCTTCCCGGACCTGCTCGTCGGCGCAGCGAACCTCACTGCGGGTGGGACCGATCGCGGTGGCGCCTACGTGCTGCTCGGCCCGATCACCGCCGACTACGACCTGTCGACCGGCTACGACGCCCTCTGGTTCGGGGACTCCGACAACGACTACGCCGGCACCAGCGTCGCCGGCGCAGGCGACATGAACGCCGACGGCGCCGCCGACCTCATCATCGGTGTCTACGGCGACGACTCCCTCGGCGCCGAGTCCGGCGCGGCCCACCTGGTCTACGGGCCGACCCGGGGCGACAACGCCCTCTCCAGCAGCGACGCCACCCTCCAGGGCGCCAGCTCCGACGACTACGCCGGCTGGGACGTCGCCTCCGCCGGCGACGTCAACGCCGACGGCTACGACGACGTGATCATCGGCGCCAAGTTCGAGTCCACCACCTACAGCCACGCCGGCGCCGCCTACGTGGTCCTCGGCTCCGGGCTCTGAACCCCTGACCGTCCCCCCGCGCCGGATTGCCGTCCCCACCCCCGACCGAGTAGGGTGGTCACGGTCTCGCTGTCTGTCGATGCACACACTCCTGTTCCTGCTCCTGTGGAGCCCCCTGGCACTCGCTGATGACGAGCCGGAGGACGCCACCACCGACGAGACCGCCGCCGAAGAGGAGGAGGACTCGGACCGTGCGCGCCCGCGTGGCCTGCCGATCCGTGTCCCTCCCGAGGGCGCCTTCGACAAGGAGCCCGAGGCCGAGCCGGAGGGCGAGACCGAGCCCGAGGCCGAGGAAGAGCCCGCGCCGGAGCCAGCCTCCGACGAGGTGGCCCCCGCCGAGGGCGACGCCGGCGAGACCCGCGTGCGTCCCACTGGCCAGCCCATCCGCGTGCCACCCAGCGAGCCCGCGGCGGAGGAGCCGGCGACGGAGCCGGACCTGGACGTCCCGGGCCTGCCCGCCTACCTGCTGCCCGCCGTCGAGGCGGAGAGCCAGAAGGCCGAGCAACCCCCGGCCGCCGAGACCGCCACCGAGCCGGTCGTCGACCCGGCGCCCGCGGAGCCCGAGCCCGAGCCCGAGGGCAGCGACGACGACTTCCTCGACGAGATCGAGCAGGAGCTCCAGGCGGAGATCGAGGCCGAGAAGGCCGCCGAGGCCGAGCTGCCCAAGGTCACCCTGGAAGAGCTCGAGCCCGAGCCCGAGCCCGAGCCCGAGCCCGAGCCCATCGATCCAATGGCCTGGGAGGCCTACCAGGCCAAGCGGCTGCGCTTCATCCCCCAGCAGCCTCAGGGCGCCTTCGATCGGTCCCCGGACTGGACGGTCAAGACCGGCTCCGGCAGCGGCATGACCGCCCACCAGTTCGCCCGCATGGTCGGGGACACCGAGACCGTGGGGAGACTGGAGAAGGAAGAGGCCTGGGCCACCCGGCGGGGCACCCTGATCGCCGGCGCAGGCGGAGCGATGATCCTCGGTGGCGCCGCGAGCCTGATCGGGGTCGGGAACGTCGAGTCCCGCTACCAGCAGCCCCTGCCCCAGGAGGGTGAGTTCTCGGACTACGGCGAGTACCTCGAGGCCTACGAGGCCGCCTACGCGGCGAACGAGGCCCAGAACGAGGCCGCCCAGGAGGACCGGGTCTGGACCGCAGTGGCGATCGGACTGGCCGGTGCCATCACCCTGACCATCGCGCCACGCAGCCGCGACGCCATGGCCGAGCGGCAGCGCCACCCGGGCAACTACTACAGCCAGGCCGAGGCCGATCACTGGCTCGAGGTCTACAACTCCGGCGTGCGCCAGCAGCTGGGCCTGCCGGACCGCGCGGGCCCGGCGCCCCGCGACGACGGGCGCCTGGAAGGCGCCGACGAGGTCGACGACCTGGACAGCGAGCTCGAGGCCCTGGAGCGGGAGGAGGCCGAGCTGCGCGAGGCCGAGGACCCGGAGGAGGCCCCGACCGAAGGCGCCGAGGAGCCCACCGAGGACGAGGCCTCGGAGACCGACAGCGAAGCCTCGGAGACCGGCCCCGAAGAGCCGCCCCCCCTGGCGCCGGCCACCCCGGGCAAGCGCCTGCCGGAGCTGGAGCTGAAGGTCGGCCCTGGCTGGCTCGGCCTGACGGGGAGGTTCTGATGCTGGTGCCTCTGCTCTCGAGCGTCGTGCTGGCGGCCGGGACCTCCACCGACCTGCAGCTGCTGCACCCCACCTTCGGCACCGGCACCATCCCGGGGGTCGACAGTCCCGAGCGACTGGGCCAGGGCACCGTGCGGGTGGGCCTGTTCGTCCAGTACGAGAAGGACCCGCTGATCGTCTACAGCTATGGCCAGGAGCACGGCGCGGTCATCACCCACAAGCAGACCAACGTGCTCGGGGTGTCCTGGGAGGTGCACGACCGCATCGCCCTGCGTGCCCGCCTGCCGCTGATGTTCCAGTGGGGCTCCGACGTGGTCCAGTACAGCGCCGACGGCGCTGGCCTGGGTGACGCCTGGCTCGGAGCCACGGTCTACGCCGGGCAGGTCGGCCCGGTGAAGTTCGGCGGCCACGTGGACTTCGGCCTGCCCAGCGGCCGCAAGGGCTTCTACATGGGCGAGCAGTACCCTCGGGGCGTCGGAGGGCTGCTGGGCAGCGCGAGCTTCGGCCCGGTCGAGGTGATGGGCGACCTGAGCCTGATGTTCCGCTCGCCGGTGGACACCGAGATGGACTTCGTGCTCGGCACGGAGCTCAGCTTCAACACCGGCATCAAGTACCACCTGTGGCCGGGCCGGGTCGCCCTGCACGCGGGAGCGCTCTCCCGGGGCGGCGTGACCTACCTGTTCCAGGGGGGCGCGGAGAACAGCCTCGAGGTCATCGGCGGCGCTCAGTACACGATGCTGGACAGCTTCCTGATCGACGTCGGCGTCGGCAAGGGCATCTCCGACGGCTACGGCACCAGCGAGTTCCGGGCCTTCGCAGGCCTCACCTGGGTCCGGGTGGCGCCGCCCAAGCAGGTCGTGCCGCCGCCGGTCCGCATCGCCGTCACCGAGCTCGAAGACCGTCCCGTCATCGAGGAGGAGGACCCCGAGTTCTTCATCGAAGAGGTGATCGAGGACGAGCCGGTCTGGGAGGAGGAACAGATCGCCCGGATCCGCGGCACGGAGATCGAGATCCGCGACCCGATCCAGTTCGAGTTCAACACCGCCAACATCCTGCCCGAGAGCTACCCGACCTTCGACGCGATCGCCGAGATCCTCAACGCCAACCCACAGATCGTCTCGGTGGTGATCGAGGGCCACGCTTCGGAGGAGGGCACGTTCGAGTACAACTTCGAGCTGTCCAACGAGCGGGCGGGCGCGGTCTTCCAGGCCATGATCAAGGCTGGGGTGCACCCCTCGCGCCTGGCCTACCGCGGCATGGGCGAGGTCGAGCCGAAGGTCCTGGGCGGCGACGAAGCCTCGCTGGCGGCCAACCGCCGGGTGGAGTTCCACATCGTGCGGCAGCTGCAGCCCGACGAGGACCTGCCGGCGTACGAGAGCCGCATCCTGCTCCCTTGGAGCGGCCAGGCCATCGAGATCGAGCTGCGCGAGCGGCCCGACCAGGCCACAGAGGCCGAGCAGGGCGGGGCGCCCCCGCCCACCGAGGGCCCGCCGATCGAGGAGCGGGAGACCCTGGACCCGGACGACTTCCTCCAGGACACCGAAGAGGAAGAGGAGGACACGCCGTGATCGGCCTCTGGCTGTGGGTCGCCCCCGTGGCGGCCGTGGACACCGGCGACACGGCCGACTGGTGTCGCAACACCGAGTACACCCAGGATCTGAACTGCAACACGGTCGACGTGTCCGACGAGAACCCGGTGAACCTGCTCGACGAGGAGTGCGCCGCCGAGCTCTTCGACACCGCTGAGGCCGACGCCTACGGCGGCGTGGTCGGCGAGCCCAAGCCGAACGCCGACTACTACTACGACTACTGGTCCTATGGCTGCCAGTACCCGATCCCGACCGAGTCCTTCGACCCCGACCGTGACGGCTTCAGCGACGGCACGCTGGCCTACCCCGAGGGCGACCCCTACCCGGACATCACGGCCATCCTGGCCTGCGACAACTGCCCGGAGATCTACAACCCCGAGCAGATCGATCGGGACTGCGACGACGTCGGCGACGACTGCGACAACTGCATCGACCTGGCCAACAACGACCAGTTCAACAACGACACCGACACCCTCGGCGACGCCTGCGACAACTGCCCCTTCGACGACAACGAAGACCAGGCCGACAGCGAGGTCGACGAGTCCGGCGGGCCCGACGGGGTCGGCGATGTCTGCGACAACTGCCCCGAGCTCTACAACCCGGACCAGTTCGACGCCGATCTCGACGAGCTCGGCGACGACTGCGACAACTGCCCGGCGATCTACAACCCGAGCCAGGTCGACGACGACCTGGACTGGGTGGGCGACGAGTGCGACAACTGCCTGGGCATCGCCAACGCGAGCCAGGAAGACGCCGACTTCGACGGCCTCGGGGACCGCTGCGACAACTGTCCGGACGACTTCAACGCCGACCAGACCGACCTCGACGACGACGGCGTGGGCGACGTCTGCGACAACTGCCCGACCCTGTTCCAGACGGTCCAGGTGGACCTCGACGAGGACACCATCGGGGACCTGTGCGACAACTGCCCGGACCACGAGAACCCAGACCAGCTCGACGACGACCGGGACAGCATCGGCGACGCCTGCGACAACTGCCCCGACGCCCTGAACCCGGAGCAGGGCGACGCCGACGGCGACGGGGTGGGCGATGTCTGCGACAACTGCCCGCTGGAGTACAACCCCGACCAGGAAGACATCGACGGCGACCACCTGGGCGACCCCTGCGACCTGGACCCGACCCTGCGCGGCGGCGGGTCCCGCTGCAACAGCTTCATGGGGCCGGTGAGCTTCGGCGTGTATGCGCTGGTGCTGGCGGCTCTTGGCCTGCGTCGAAGGGAAGAGGCGTAGCCGACTGAGCTGTCAGCTGTCAGCTCTGCGGACTGCCTCGCGCCTGCGGCGCTCGGCCATCCAGCGGCGACCTCCGGTCACGCCGCCTTGGTTCGCCGTTCCATGCTGACAGCTGACAGCTGACAGCTCCAAGAGCTACTGCTCGCAGTCCAGCGGCGCCACGTACTCGACCTCCAGCCGCGCGTTCGCCGGCGGCAGGCTGTCGGCGTCGAAGACGATGGCGTTCTGGGCCTCGTCGTAGGTCCAGCCCTCGGTGACCTCGTGCCAGGAGCCGTTCGGAGGGCTGTCCTGCTGGCGGACCTCGAGGGTGTCCTGGTCCGGGGTGTGGCTCAGAGGGAAGGTGTCGGTCGGCTCGCCGGCCAGGGCCGCGATGAGCTCGAGGTTCCGGCCCCAGTCCACCGAGCAGATGGAGAGGAAGTAGCCGTTGGTCTCGATGGCGGCCTCGTAGTAGCCCCAGCCCTCGTCTGCGGAGGGGCAACCGCCGGGCACGTCGCCGGCGACAGCGCTGATGCGGATGCCTTCGCCCTTGCTCTTGATCTCGTTCTTCCACTCCTCGGAGCCGCGGGGGCTCTGGTCGGGCTCGTCGGAGATGAGGACCACGCTCAGGCGGCTGTCCTCTCGCATGAAGCCGTCGTTGCAGCCGCCGTTCAGGGCGGAGTCCTTGAGCGCCTGGGCGGCGATGTAGAGGCCGGCCTCGGTGTAGTCCTGGTGGGGACCGAAGACCGCGCTGCGGAACTTGGACTCCACGTTCACCGTGTCGGCGTCGAGGATGCCGCCGTTGATGCAGCCGCTGTCCTCGGTGACCACACCCACCTGCCAGTCGGCTTCGATCTCCTCCATGGCGACGAGGAAGTCGTTGAAGTTCGAGGAGAGGTTGTCGGCGTCGTTCCACATCGAGCAGGAGCGGTCGACGTGGAAGAGGATGTCGGTCTTCTCCCACGGGCCGTCGGGCTGGATGAACTGGTCGATGAAGGGGCTGGCGTCGTCGCCGGTGCCGAGCTGCTCGGCGGTGCGCTGGCCAGCGGCCTCGTTGCTGACGACGAACAGGGAGCCGTCGTACTCCTCGTAGTCGGGCGGCGCGAAGACGATCTCGACCGGGAACTCCTCGCCCGGCTCCAGGGTGACCGGCAGGGTCGGCTGGATGAGGCTGAAGCCCACGCCGGAGTGGGCCACGCTCGAGATCTCGAGGGGGGCCAGGCCGGCGTTCTGCAGGGTGAGATCGCCACCGGAGGAGCAGCCGGGAGGCACGTTGCCGAAGTCGTAGGGGTCGGGGACGATGCGGAGCTCGGGCAGCTTGCCGTCACCCGCCAGGTCGACCACGTCGCTGAGCGGATCCGGGTCGTCGCTGATGATGCGCACCTGGCCCGTGTTGCTGGACGCCGTGGGCTGGAAGGTCACGGGGACCTCGACGCTCTCGCCCACGGGGATGTAGAAGCTGGTGTCCCCGGCGATGCGGAAGGCGGTGGTGCCGGTGATGTCCAGGGACTCGATGTCCAGGGAGGCGTCGCCTTCGTTGCTGATCGTGAAGGAGAGGGTCTCCGACTCTTCGAGCAGCAGGGCCTCGAACTGGAGGATCGCGGGCTCGACGACCATGATCGGGGCCGGGTCGTTGGGCCCGCCGATGTTGTCGATGGTGTTGTCGATGCCGTTGCAACCAGACAGGAGTGCGACGGGAAGGATCTGCAGCATGCCTCGGCCTCAGTGCCCGGACCTTGGGGCAGGATAGCGCGGAACAGCGTGCTCCGCGGGTCTGGGGATGTCATGGGACGGCGATTGCCGCGCCCTCACTCCTCTACGCCTTCGAGTGGCTTCCCGTTGCAAGGCGTTCACGGCGCCGCTGGCGGCGCCAGGAGGCCCGACAGCGCCGACCGGGCCCGCAGGCGGGAGCCGCCGAGGCCTGCACGAGGGAGCGCAGCGACCGGAGCGAGGAGGAACGACTCGGCACCTCCGGGCGGAGCCGGAGGGCCCCGTTCCCGCGCGCGACCGCGGAGGCCGGAGGCCGGAGCGGCCTTGCGCCCGGAAGCCTAGTGTCCTGTCTCAGAAGTTCGTGAGGCAATCACGCAGCCATCGCCGCGGCTGGTGGTCTGCTCGAGCGGCCGGTGTGGCCGAGTCACATCAACGCGAGAGCGGGCCGCCAGGCGTGGCGAGGGCAAGTGAGTGTCCACGAACTTCTGAGACAGGACACTAGCGCTCTGCGAGGTCCCCAAAGGTCTGACAGATCCCCTGCATCACCGGCAGGTGCGGCTCCAGCTCGTCCCGTGCCCAGCGGCCGGCCTTGTCCAGATCACGGACCGCCGGCACCAGGTTCAGCGGGCTCAGGGTCTTGCCGAGGGGCACGTAGGTGTGGGCGTAGGGCAGGTTGCGCAGGACATTGCCCCGGACGGCCTGCTGGACCGGGAAGAAGATCACCGAGCTGGGCTTGGGCGGGAAGCAGTCGACCGCCAGCACGTAGGTGTTGCGGTGTCCGTCGAGGCGGCCCGCCATCGCGGCCTCCCAGCCGATCCGGGCCGGCACGTTGTCCACGATGCCGCCCTCGGTCAGCCGGGTGATGCCGGTCTCGGCGTAGAGGCCATCGAGCAGGTGCTTCATGCGCTGGTCGTCGCGCACGATGTCGTAGTGCAGCAGGCCGGGCACGGCAGCGGAGAAGCCCGCGGCGTCGACCACGTCGGCCTCCTCGGTGCCCGGGTCCCGGCCGAAGATCACGGGGTGCACGGCGTCGGGGTCGGCCATCAGCTCCCGGAAGATGCTGGCCAGGTTGCCCACCTTGCGGATCTTGGAGGCCCGGAAGACCAGGCCCGGCTTGACGGCGTCGTCGAGGAAGTGCTCGTAGAAGGACAGGTCGTGCTTCAGGGCGTCCATGCGAAGCCCGGTCGCGACCACGAAGGTGGGGATCTCCAGCTCGCCGATGGTCAGGGGCCGGCCGTCGGGGTCGAGGAAGTACTGGCTGATCGCCCGGCGCAGGTGGAGGCGCAGAGTGGCCGGCAGGCCATAGCGGCTGGGCTGGGGCCCCAGGGAGAAGACCCGCTGCCAGCTCAGGCGGTTCATGCAGTCGACGATGGCCGCCGGGTCGTGGTGGGTGCGGCGAGCCCGGAAGATGCCCGCGAGGGCCCCGATGGAGGTGCCACAGACCAGGCCCGGGGCCAGGCCGTGGTGGTCGAGCAGGTTGAAGATGCCGCCGTAGCCGTACCCGGCCCCTCCGCCCCCACCGAGGGCGATGACGACCTTCTTCTCGCAGACCTCGCGCCGGAGACGCTCCGGTGGGATGCCCAGGCCCTCGACGAGCCGACGCCGGAGGTCCCGGGTGGCCTTCACCAGCTCCGGCAGGCTGCGCAGGGCGGGCCACAGGGTGGGCTCGTCGGCCACCAGCCGGGGCGCGAGGGTGTCGCGAACCCGCCAGGCATGGGGCCGCAGCAGCTCGGCGACCGGGTGGTCGAGGCCGGCCCTGTCACGCAGCACCGTGAGCTTGGCGAAATTGATGACGTACCGCAGGCCGTCGATGAGCTCGTCGGTCAGCTCACCCGGCCGCGCCAGCACGCGCTCCACGACCTGACGCTCCAGGTCGTGGAAGGCCCTGCGGTGATCCCGGAGCTCAGGGGAGTGCACGGACGAAGGCTAACCGTCGAAGAAGCCCTGCACTTGAACGTGAGGCTCGGGGGCCTTGCGGGGCGACCAGTCGGTGGGCAGCAGCGCCAGGGGATCCCGCCAGCCGAAGCGGCGGCCCACGAGCACGACCACGCCGCGCTCCTCGGGGCTGCGGATGACCCGGCCCGCGGCCTGGACCACCCGGCTCATGCCGGGCACCCAGAAGGCGTAGGCGAAGCCGCGGCCGTAGCGCTCCTCGCACCAGGACTGGTGCAGGCTGCGCTCCAGGGACACCGCGGGCAGCGCGGGGCCCACCACGACGACGGCCTGGAGCACGCCGCCGGGCCAGTCGACACCCTCCGCCAGGATGCCGCCGGAGACCGCGTGCAGCACCCGCGGGGCGCCCTCTGCACACAGGGCGTCGACCAGGGCCTGGCGGGCGCTGTCGCCCATGCCGCGCTCCTGGATCAGCACCTCGCGCCCCTCGGGGTCGAGCAGGGGCAGCAGCGAGGCCATGAAGTCGAAGGAGCTGTAGTAGACGGCCACGTTGCCCGGCACCGCCTCGACGACCTGCTGGACCAGGGCCGCGGTGCGCTCCCGGTGGGCGGTGCGGTCTCGCCAGGCGGTGGAGACCCGGGTCGCGAGCACGACCTCACGGTGCTCCGGAGGGAAGGGTGAGGGGGCTTCGTGGACCTCGAGGCGGTCTTCGTGCAGGCCGAGCAGGTCCCGGTGGTACTCGGCTGGCCGCAGGGTGGCCGACAGCAGGACCGCGGCCCGGTAGCGATCGAGCAGAGGGCCCATGGCGGCCGAGGGGTCCAGGCAGGCCATGCGCAGCACCGGCCCGTGGGTGCGGTCCTCGCCGTAGATGTGCACGGTCTCTTCGCCGGCAGCCTCGAGCCGGGTCACGAAGCGCAGCAGCCCCCAGGACCAGGCGGCGTAGGGGTCGTCGGGCTGACTCTCGGCGGCCAGGGCATACTCCAGGGCGAGCTCCTCGACCTGGTCCCGCAGGTCGCGGAGGGCGGCACGGGGCGGCTCGACCACCGCCTCGTGGCCCCGCCGCGGCGCCTCGGGCTCCACCCGCCAGGCGGCGTCGCGGATCAGCTCACCGGCCTGATCGCAGATCTTCGCCCAGGGCTCGAAGCCTGTCCCGAGGTCACGGAGCTGGTCGGCGACGGACTCGGCCTCTCGCGCCGACAGAGTCCCGGAGCCGTAGTCCCGAGCCCGACCGACCAGGTTGTGGGCCTCGTCGATGACGACGATCCAGGGGCCGTCGTCGAACAGCGCCAGGCGCACGTCCGGGTCGAAGGCGTAGTTGTAGTCGCCGACCACCACGTCGGCGCGGCGGGCGGTCTCCATGGCCAGAGCGTGAGGGCAGACCTGGTGCTGCTGGCCGAGCGCCTTGAGCGCCGCGGCGTCGGCCAGCTCGGCCAGGGCGGCGTCGACCACCCGGTGCTCGCGCACCTTGTCGTGGTAGTCGGCGGCGAAGGGGCAGACCTCGGCCCGGCAGTCCACGCCCTCCTCCCGCAGACACAGCCGCTCGCGGGCGCGAATGCTCACCGCCCTCAGGGGCACGCCTCGGCTCGCGAAGGCCTGCAGGGTCTGCTCGACGATGGCGGACTGGGTGCCCTTGGCGGTGGCGAAGAACACCCGCCGGTCGGTGCCCCAGGCGTGCTGGAGCACACCGTGCAGCACGGCCGCGGTCTTCCCGGTGCCCGTGGGCGCCGACAGCAGCAGCTGTCGCCCGCCGTCGAGGGCGTTGCCGACGACCTCGACCAGCTCGGGCTGGCCGGTGCGCGGCGCGTCGTGGGGGAACGGCACGGTCGCGTCGCGGCGGCGGGCCAGCCAGGCCAGGTGGTCTTCGCGGGCCTGGACCAGGTCCTCCAGGCGCTGGGTGACCTGGGCGGCGATGGCCTCCAGATCCGCGTGCACCGAGACGACGTGCCGCGCGCCGTCGACCAGGGAGACCAGGACCAGGCGGCCCTCGGCAGGCTTGCCCATCAGGTGGAGGAGCCACAGGTACAGCGCGACCTGCTCCCGCCAGGCGGGCCAGTCGTCGGCGGCCGTGGCGTAGAGCCGCTCGGCGGGCAACGCCGTGGACTTGATCTCCTCGATCACCAGCCGGCCCTGCTCGACCGTCACGCCGTCGAGCCGACCGCGGATCGTGCACTCCCAGCCCCGGATCACCAGGGGGCACTTCACGGCGACCTCGGCGGTGTAGGCAGCGTCGTGCTCGGCCCGCCAGGCCTGGGTCACCCGGTGCACCTCCCGCCCCGCGGCCGCCCGCGTGCGCAGGGTCCAGGCCGGGCGCAGCTGCAGGTGACCGGACTGGGGTGTGGCCTCGACGAGATCGCGGACCCCCAGGCTCAGGCGGCGGCGGTCGTCGTCGTAGCGCACGGCCATGAGAGACTCGCCTGCGGGTGATCCGGGGTGCTCGTGCCTCCGTATCCACACCCGAGAGCGCGTCCAGCGCCCCTCCCCCACTCGCCCGGACCCGCTGATGCTCGGACTCGCAGCGCTCTTGTCGACGGCCCCCGCCCTGGCCGGTGGCGGCCCCTGGGTCATCTCCCCCGGGGATGCCTCGATCTACGCCGGCACCTCGGTGGAGCGCTTCGGTCACCTGGCGCTCAGCAGCGGCAAGTACGCCGAGGACGTCGTCACCGTGGACGACGGGGTGAGCAAGTACGGCGTGTCCGCCCAGGTCTCCTACGGGCTGCTGCCCCGGGTGGAGCTGGAGCTCGACATCCCCTGGTCCTACAACCGCTTCAACCGGACCGACGGGGCCGTCTGCGCCAGCCTGGGCCTGCAGGCCTGCAACACGACCCGCGGCTTCGCGCCGGTCCGGGGCCGGCTCAAGGTGCAGGTCCTCGACGAGCTCTACGGCGCCCCGCTGTCGGCCGCGGTGGGCGCAGGCCTGCGCCAGGGCACCTACACCGCCCCGGAGCGGGCCCGGGTGACCAACCTGGGCGAAGGCACCGCCGACCTCGAGGCCTTCGCCTCCGCCGGCCGCGGCGGGCTGCTCGGTCCGGTGAACTACGCCGGCTACGTCGACGCCACCTTCCGCTACCGGCTCCCGAACACCTACAGCGACGACCTGGTGCCCGTGCCGGGCTGGGAGCTGCTGGTGGACGGCGAGCTGCTCGCGGGGGGCCCACCCCAGCTCGCCGCCGGACCGGCGGTGTCGGTCTTCTGGCGGCCCTGGGGCCAGGACTTCGAAGAGGTGGATCTGACCGACGCGGATCGCTTCGCCGCCCTCAACGCCCTGGCGGTGCGGGTCGGCGGCAAGGCCCTGATCCGCTCCAGCGAGCGCGTGGTGGTGGCGCTGTCGGCGATGTGGACCGTGGCAGCCAGGAACAACCCGGCCGACGTGTTCGTGCTGTCGGCGGGTGTGCAGCTCTTCCAGGAGAAGCCCTTCCGCTTGCGGCAGGGAGAGTAGGCGGCAAAGTAGGAGCAGGATGCAGGAAGGCACCGAGCACAGCGCAGACACCCTGCTGGTGACCGGCGACACGGTCGACCGCTTCGAGGTGGAGACGCTGCTGGGCCAGGGTGGGATCGCCCAGGTCTACCGGGTGCGGCACCGCCGCCTGGGCTCGCTTCATGCCCTGAAGCTGCTCACCCTGGACCGCAAGGGCCTGGGCGAGCGCCTGATCCTCGAAGGACAGATCCAGGCGCAGCTCCGGCACCCGAACGTGGTGGCCGTCACCGACGTGGTCGAGCACCTGGGCCGCACCGGGCTCTTGATGGAGTACGTCGAGGGCCGCAGCCTGGAGCACTGGCTCCAGTCCCACGGCGCTCCACCCACCGACCGCGCTCTGCGCATGTTCGCCCAGGTGCTGTCCGGGGTGGCGGCGGCCCACGCGGCCGGGGTGCTGCACCGGGATCTGAAGCCCGCGAACATCCTGCTCTCGGAGACGCCCCTGGGCGTGGTGCCCAAGGTGACCGACTTCGGCATCGCCAAGCTCTTCGAGACCCCGGCCGGCACCGGCGCGACCCGCCAGGGCTCAGCCATGGGCACCCCCGGGTACATGGCGCCGGAGCAGATCGAGGACTCCGCAGGGGTCGACGCCCGGGCCGACGTGTTCGCACTGGGCGCCATCGCCTACGAGCTGGTCGCCGGCGAGCCGGCCCTGCGGCGCCAGAGCCTGCTCGACACCTTCTCCGCGACGGCCCGGGGAGACTTTCGCAAGCTCGTGCCGCGGGAGGGGCTGACCGAAGCGGTGGTGGCGGCGATCCACCGGGCCCTGGCCCCACAGGCCGACGACCGGCAGGCCAACGTGCGGGAATTCGCCGAGGAGCTCTTCGAAGACCAGCCCGCGCTCCGGGCGGTGGTGCTCGGCGCCGAGTCCGGCGCAGGCCTGAGCATCCGGACCGACGCGGTGAATCCCACCCTGGTGCGCCGGAACACGGAGCCCCCGACCCACGACACCTTCGAGCTGGAGCCCGGGGCCCTGCAAGCGGAGCCCGCGCCACAGGGTCGGCCGGCCACGCTGATGCCCGAGCCCCAGGCGCCGAGCTCGGACGACCGGGCCCCACCCGGGGCGCCTCGCGAGGCGGTGGAGCCGCCGGTGGAGCCGCCCGCCGACGCGCCTCGCCGTCGCCTGGTCCCGGTCGTGGCCCTGCTGGGACTGCTCGGACTCGGCGGCGGGCTGTGGGCCCTCACCGGCGGGGAGGAGCCAGCGGCCCTGGACCCGGCCACCAGCCCGGACCCGGCCGCTGGTGTGGCGCCTGCCGGGGCCGCGACACCTGTCGCGGCGGAGCCGGTCGACCAGCAGGCGGCGGAGGGACTGTCCACCCCCGACCCGAAGGCTGAGCCAGCGGTCTCCGCGGAGCCCGGAGCGACGCCGGACCCGGAGGACGCGGCCCCGAAGCCCCAGGCGGAGCCCGACCCTACGCCCGAGCCGGAGCCCGAGCCCGAGCCCGAGCC
>CAYFPX010000086.1:27293-29317 GCA_964344945.1 uncultured Enterobacterales bacterium | reverse complement strand
GGCCCGTGCGGATCTCCGCCGTGACCTGGTCCGTGACGTCGTCGAGCCGCTCGGTGACGGTGATCCGCGCCGTCGGGCCCCCGGAGAGCTCCTGCTCCCGCGTGGTCGCCACGTGACCCAGCCGCGCCCGGTCGTGCTCGGCGTCGGAGTTCACCTGCAGCATCCCGGTCACGCAGTGGTGGTTGGTGGCGATCAGCCCGTCCGCCGAGACGAAGGCCGCGCTGCAGTGGCCCAGGGACACGATGGCGCCGAGGGGGTGGTTGCTCAGGTCCATCAGGTCCCGCACCGGCACGGTCATGCCGGCCTGGGCCAGCTGGGGACCGAGCGCCCCGGTCTGCTCGGGCAGCCACATGCCCTCGTCGGCGAGTGCGGTCGACAGCACGAGCGAGAGGGCCCACATCAGCGGAACTCCGGGAAGCGCCGCGTTCTAACCCCTGGTTCGCGGTGCCCGTGCCAAGGGACGGTCCGGAAGGGGCCTGATCGCCCGGCTCTCAGCGACAGCCCGCCGGCGGCGCTGGGGTGAGCCGAGAGAGCGTGCCGTCGTACCCCACCACCAGCGGCTCGCCGCTGGGCAGCTCGCCGATGTGGGCGATGTTTGCGTCGGTGTCGGCGAGCTGGGCCTCGCCCAGCAGCTCCGCGCCGTCGGAGCACAGGGCCCAGAGCCGCCCGCTGCCGAAGTCCGCGACCAGGAAGGCCCCTGTCAGCTCCGGGAAGGCCTTGCCCCGGTAGACCACCCCGCCGGTGATGCTCTGGCCGAGCTCCCGGCCGTAGTCCCACAGCGCCGGCACCACGCCGGCGTCCGAGCAGGTGTCCGCCTTGAAGCAGTGGCGGCCCTCCCAGACGTTCCAGCCGTGGTTGCCCCCACCCCGCACGATGTGGACCTCCTCCCAGGAGACCTGGCCGACGTCCCCGGCCCACAGCCAGCCGGTGACCGGGTCGAAGGCGAAGCGCCAGGGGTTGCGCAGGCCCCAGGCCCAGACCTCGGGTCGGCCAGGACCGCCGCCGGCGAAGGGGTTGTCCGGTGGGATGGCGTAGGGCTTCTTGCCGTCGACATCCAGCCGCAGGATGCTGCCCAACAGGGTGTCCGGCCGCTGGCCATGGTGCTGGGGGTCTCCCCCGGAGCCGCCGTCGCCGAGCCCGACGTAGAGGAAGCCGTCTGGCCCGAAGAGCAGGTGGCCGCCGTTGTGGTTGCCCCAGGGCTGCGCGACTTCGAGCAGGATCTCCTGGGAGGCGAGGTCGATGCGCTCCGGGGTGGCCCGGAAGGACGCGACCACCGAGCGTCGCGGGTTCGCCGCCGACCAGTAGAGGAACACGCGCGGGTCCTCTGGGAAGCGCGGGTGCACGGCGAGCCCGAGCAGGCCCTCCTCGCCGGCCCGGTCGCTGACCCGATCCGTCAGGTCCGCGACGGGCCGCTCCTGTCCCACCCGGCGCACACGCCCCGCCTGCTCCAGCACCCAGGTGGCGCCCCCCGGGATCGCCCCTGCCCAGACCGGGCGCTCGAAGCCCGTGGACGCAGGCTCCAGGCAGACCTGACGTGGCTGCGGGCCCTTGCGGCCCGCCCAGCAGGCCGGGGTGCGAGACAGGGGCTCCAGGGCCGATGGCAGCGACGCCACCACCAACCCCGACCGCGGTCCGGCCTCGGCGGGACCCAGGCCCGGGAGCTCGCCGCCGCTGCAGGCGAGGGCGAGCCAGCCCACCATCAGAACCGCCGCGTCACGCCCACGTGCACGGTGCCGTCGGGGGCCACGAAGAACCAGGTCCCACCAGCCGCCAGCCCCACCGCCGCGATGACCGCGCCCGCGATGGCCCGGTTGCGGTACGGCTGCACGTACTGGTCCCAGTAGTTGATCTCCTGCTCGGAGCCGACGCCGGTGGCGTCGACGATGACGCCCCAGTTCTCGCGACCCGCGCTGTACTGGATCGAGCTGACCAGGGCGAAGGTGCCGCCGACGAGGGCCATCGTGCCACCAACGCCCACACCGGCGAGCTTGAGGGTCTTGCCACCCTCAGCGCTGCCGCTGTCC
>CAYFPX010000086.1:15353-27283 GCA_964344945.1 uncultured Enterobacterales bacterium | reverse complement strand
GGGGCTCACGGGGCTCACGGGGCTCACGGGGCTCACGGTCACTGCGCCCGGAGTCCCTGTCCAGCTCGTCGAGCTCGTCGTAGTCGTCCTCGTCGTCGAAGCGGTCCGAGTCCTCGTCGTCGAATTCGTCGTAGTCGTCGTCCTCGTCGTAGGAGCGGCGGGGGGGCTCGTCCTCGTCGAACTCGTCGTAGTCGTCCTCGTCGTCGAGCTCGTCGAGCTCGTCGTCACGGGTGGAGCCCCGACGCTCGGGTTCCTCCTCCTCTTCGAATTCGTCCTCTTCGTCCAGGCTGTCGATGTCGCCGTAGCGGGACTTGCGCTCCTCCTCCTCGGCCCGGCGCCGGGCCTCTTCTTCCTGGCGGCGGCGCTCCTCTTCGGCCCGGCGGCGCTCCTCCTCTTCGGCCCGCTTACGCTCCTCTTCGGCCTGCTTGCGTTCCTCCTCGGCCCGCTTGCGCGCCTCCTGCTCCTGCTGGCGGCGCTCCAGCTCGCGCTCCCGGTCCCGATCCCGGTCACGGGACGAGCTGCTGCGGCTGTTGCCGCTGGGCTCGTCCAGCTCGTCCAGCTCGTCGTAGTCGTCGCGGCCCTCGTCGGCGTAGGCCCGGTCGAGCTCATCGAGCTCGTCGTAGTCGTCCTCGAAGTCGTCGTAGTCGTCGTAGTCGTCGACCGGGCGAGCCGAGGGCCTGGGCGCGGGGGCGGTCTCCTGGATCTCCGACTCCACCAGGCTCACCTCGACAGTGACCCACTTGCCCGAGGTGATGATCGTGTCGCCGGTCCACTCCTCGAAGCCCGGGGCCTCCACCGTGACCTTGCGGCTGCCACACTTGGCCTCGACGCCCTCGTCCCACAGACGCACCGGCGCGTCGTCGACGAGCACGGTGGCGGTGTAGGGCACGCCCTTGAGCCGGATGGTCCCGGTCCCGCCCTTGTACTGCATCGGCAGGGTGAGCTTGGTGGTCTTGTCGGCGGTGACCGTGACCTCCTTCTCGCCGACCATGCACCCGAATTCCATCTGCACCAGGTGGGTGCCGGGGGCGACGTTCTCCAGGGTCGCGGGGGCGGTCTGGCCGGTGGGAAAGCCGTCGAGCATGATCTCGCCCGGCGAATTCGGCACGTTCACGACCAGGGTGCCGCCGGCCACCTGGGCCAGGGCAGTCGAGCTCAACAGCAGCAGCAGGGGACTCATCAGGCAGGTGCCTCGCTCAGCAGGTGGCGCTTCGCCTCCACGTCCTTGAAGTCGTCGGCTTCAGGGTAGGGGTCCTGGGCGTCGGTGATCAGCGGCCAGGACTCGGCGAGGCGGGCGTTGAGGTCGATGTAGTCGGTCCACTTCTCCGGCACGTCCGACTCCTCGTAGATCGCCTCGACGGGGCACTCGGGCACGCAGGCGCCGCAGTCGATGCACTCGTCGGGGTGGATGACCAGGAAGTTCTCGCCCTCGTGGAAGCAGTCGACGGGACAGGCGTCCACACAGTCGGTGTACTTGCACTTCACGCACGGCTCGGTGACCACGAACGCCATCAGCAGATCTCCACGGGAGGACGGAGGAGCGGTGGATCCTATACCGCCTCGCTCACATCTTCGTGACAGGCCTCAGACGTCGTCCTTCGCGTTCGTGTTCTCCCACCCGTCGGTCGGCGCGGTGCCGTCCAGGTACCAGGGGGTGTCGCCGTCGTCGTCGGCGTCCTTGGCCGGCGGCTGGGCGGGCGGCGAGGCCTGCTGGGGCGGCTGCTTGTGGAACGGGTTGTCGCTCGCCTTGTGGGGCGGCGGCTGGCCCGGGTGCCTGGCCTCTTCGTTGAGCGCCTTCGCGCCCTTCAGGAGCCTCTTCGCGATGCGTCGGATCGGCATGGCTACTGGCTGATCAGCTTGCGCAGGGAGCCGTACTGCTTGATCTTGAACCAGGTCAGCTCGCCCCGACGGAAGTAGCGCATGGCCACGGTGAACATGCGCGCGTAGTTCGCGGCCCAGGCCAGGTAGAAGATCGGCTCGACGTTCTCCTTCCAGTGCTCGCGCTCGTCCAACAGCTTGCGGATGAAGCTCCGGGGCACGAAGGACTTCGAGGCCAGGCAGTAGATCGCCAGGTAGAACTTCTCCTCGTTGGACCGGGGGTAGTCCATGGACACCCGGAACTGCTCCCAGGACTTGGTGGCGCGGCCTTCGACCTCGTCGGGCCCGATGACACCGTCGGCGAGCATCTGGTTGGTGAGCGCGGTGCCGGGGAAGAAGTTCAGGCTGTAGAAGTAGATGGAGTAGGGGAGCGGCAGCTCGAGCAGCATCTCGGCGGTCTCGAGCTTCATCTCCTCGGTGGCGAAGGGGTTGTCGACGATGACGTCGTAGACCACGTCGAGCCCCAGCTCCTTGTTCGCCTCGGCGAACTTGAAGATGGCGTTGTTGCCCGGCGAGCGGTTGTGGATCTCCTTGGACTCCTTGGTGGAGCCGCTCTCGATGCCCGTCTGGACCCGGACCAGGCCCACGCTCATCAGGCGCTTGAGCATGTCCGGACGCATCATCGGCGGGATGAGCAGGCACTCGAAGGGGATGCCGACCCGCTTCGGGTACTTGTCGATGAACTCCTCCATCCACTGGGGGCCGAAGGCGAACGAGGTGTCGTCATCGATCTTGATCCGGGCGACCTTGGGGAAGTGGTGCTTGATGTACTCGAGCTCTCCGAGGATGTGCTCGACGCTGCGGGCCCGGTAGAACTTCTTGCCCTTCTCGTCGTAGACGTCGCGCAGGATCGAGACGTAGCAGTAGCTGCAGTTGTAGGGACAGCCGCGGGAGAAGTAGATCCGGTACTCGGCGGTGCGCTTCCAGGGTTCCTCGTTCCGCAGCTTGCCGTCGTCGATGAAGTACTTGTTGTCGTCTTCCACGTCGGGGTAGGGCAGCCAGTCCAGGTCGTTGATCAGCGGCCGGGGCTTGTTGCGGAAGATCTGGCCGTTCTTGTTGGCCCAGATGTTCGGGATGTTGGTGTCGTCGCCGCCGCTGGCCAGCGCGTTCGCCAGGTCCACGATCGCCGGCTCGCCCTCGCCGACGCACAGGTAGTCCACGTGGGGGATGCACTCCTCCGGGACGCTGGTGGCGTGGATGCCGCCCCAGATCACGGGCAGGTCGGGGAAGCGGTCCTTGATGCGCTGGGTGACGTGGTCCGCCATGGACAAGAGCGAGCTCATGAAGCCGAGGCCGACCATGTCCGCGCCCTTGTCCCGGATGATCTCCAGGGCCATCTCGATCTCTTCGTCTGGCGGCAGGACCAGGCGGTTGTGCCGCCAGTCCCGCAGGAAGATGATCGTGGTCTCGTAGCCGGCCCGCTGCAAGGCCGCCGAGAGGTAGCGGATGCCCGCGTTCTCCACGCTGTAGATGGTCATCAGCGCGACGTGGAAGGGGCGCTGGCTCACCGCGGCGGTCGCAGCCATACAGGATCCTCGGGAGGAAGTGCCGTCCTGGCGGGGCCAGTCTACCAGATGCCGCTCAGGGTGCCTGGGTGGCGTCCTCTTCGACCATCGCCCGCAGCGCCTCCCGGTCGGTGTCGAAGACCAGGGCGTCGTAGACCTGGCCGAAGTCCTCGGGGTCCACCACGCGAGGGTGCAGGATCGCCGCAGCCTTGACCTTGTCCGAGCCGAAGTCCAGCACGTCCATCAGCCCGACCACCTGCTCGACGGAAAAGGAGAGCCGGGCCGAGGCCTTCTCCAGCAGCGAGAGCTTGTCCCGGGAGAAAGCCGCGTCGTCGACCTTGGCCCGGAGCTTGTCGTACTCCTCGGGGGTGCAGGGGGGCTCGGCGCCGGCGACGGGGGCCGGCGGCTCGGCCTGGGGCTCTGGCTTCGGCGGCGGGGGTTCCTGGGCGGCCGCCTGGCCCCTCGCGATGGCCACCTGGGCGTGGATCGCCAAGAGCCGGCGCTCGAGCTCCGGGTCCTCGGTCTCGGCGATCAAGGCCGCGAGCTCGGCCTGGGCCTGGGCGAGAGGGTCCTCGTCGGCGATCGCCAGTGACAGCAGCAGCGCCCAGATCATGCCGTCTCCATCGGTCCGTCGTGCCCGGGGCTGAGGGTATCGTGAGGGGCGTGCCGCGAGGCGGTGAACTTGGCGGGATCCGCTGCCCGCGCTGGCGCGGTGGGCCGGCGTGCCTGGGGACAGCCTGGAGGCGGCCCACGCGAACCGGGCCCCGGAGCGCGGCCTCGCGTCGACCTGACCCGCTGGCACCAGGCCCTGGATGACGCGGGCGGGGCCGACTGGCGATGATCCTGGTCGACGTCAACCTGCTGGTCTACGCCACGACCATCGAGAGTCCGCACCAGGTGCCCGCCGCGGCCTGGCTCTCGGAGTGCGCTGGCACGACCCCCTCGCCCCCTGAACCCGAAGCACAGCGCCCGGGCGACCCCTTGGGGGACGCCCGGGCGTGGCGGGTGCGCAGCGCTCAGCGACAGGTCTGGACCCGCTCCGCCTCGACGATGGGCTCGCAGACCTCGGCGTGCTCGTCGGAGCAGCTGTCGATCCAGCCGGCGGACTCGCCGCAGAGGGGCGGGTCGACGGTGGCCCAGCCCTGGACCTCGACGACGCAGTCGGCGTCGCAGACGCCCGCCTGGCGCCAGCCGACCTGCACGACGCCGTCGCAGTCGAAGTCCCACTGGCCATCGGTGCGGGGGGTGTCGAAGGCCTGGGTCTGGTCGGGACGGGCGCGGTCGTCGTCGTCGTCGCAGTCGCCGTCGATCGCGACGTAGCCGGCGGGCGCGACCACGTCCCACACGGCGGTGCCGGCGCCGAAGCCGTCGGCGTCGGCGTCGAGGAACCACGGCAGCAGCTCCTCGCCGGTGTCGCCGGTGTCGAGGAGCTCGCCGGTGTCGGCCTCCGCGAAGGCCCGGTCGGACGCGACGGGGTCGAGGCGCTCGGCCGGCGCAGGCTCCTGGAGGATCGACGGGCGGGCGAGGTGGAAGGGCAGGGTCTCGTCTCCCGGGGTGGTGGTGACGGGGGGCTGGGCGCAGGCGATGACGAAGGAGATGAGCATGAGGAGCTCCTGGGTTGGGGTTCGACAGGGCCCCGAAGCAAGACGTGGGCCGCGCGCCGGATGCCCGCCCAGAGCGGATCGAAGCACTCCAGGGTGCCGACGGGCCGACAGGCCTGACGAACACTGGACACGGGCCTTGGTAGGGTCCGCTGGCACCGCGGCTCGCCCGTGTCCCCCGTGATCGCACTGCTCCTGGCAGCGTGCAGCAGCTTCGAGAGCAGCGGAGGGGTGGGTCCGACCCTGGGACCGGAACGCGGGGCCAGCCAGGAGACCGGAGACCCCGACACCGCCGACACCGGGACCCCCGGCGACACCGGCACCGCCTGGCCCTCGGCCGAGCTCACCTGCACGGCCGGCGACGCCACCATGGCGGTGAGCACCTCGCGGCCCGTCGCCGGCGAGACCCTCCAGGTCGCCGTCACTGCGGACACCGGCTACGTCTGGATCGGCATGGCCGTCGACGGACCGGCCCGCTCGGACGGCAGCGAGAGCATCACCGGCTCCGGGCCCTACACCTGGTCCTATGGCTACACCGTCACCGGTCCCGGCTGGCTGACCTTCACCTTCACCGCGGACTCGGGGGCGACGCCGATCTGCGAGGGCCGGGTCAAGGCCGACGGCGAGGCCACTCGCGGCACCGACACCGACCTGCCCGACGGCGAGGCCCCCCCGGAGAACAAGGTCGGCATCGGCCTGGTCGGCCCCGGCAACACCACCCAGTGGGACCGTGCGGCGGAGCTGAGCGGGCGCGGGGGGCACCTCAAGCTCATCTTCCCCGGCATCCGGCGGGACACCACAGGGGCGACCCAGGAGTGGATCGACGCGGTCCAGGGGGCCTACGACCGGGACCTGGTCCCGGTGGTCCGGCTGAACCCACCTTGGGGTGAGCACGACGTGCGGCACTGGTCCGACGACTCGGCCCACCGGGACTACCGGACCTACGCCGCGGCGATCGCCGCCGTGGTCGACGACCTGCCCCTGCGGGAGGGCTGGCCGATGTGGCTCGAGGTGCTCAACGAGCCGAACCTGTGCGCGGAGTGGACCTGCGACGGCTCGGACGGGGGTTCGCTGACCTACGAGACCACCGCAGCGGAGTACGCGGCGCTGCTCCGGGACGCGACCGCGGCGATCCGCGCCCTGGGCGAGTCCCGCCACAAGGTGATCAACGCCGGCCTGGCTCCCGGCGGCACGACCTGGTGCGAGTGCGGCGGCGAGGGCTGGGAGGCGGGCATCACCAGCGAGCCCTTCATCACCGCGATGCTGGCAGAGGTGCCGACGGTCTTCAGCCAGCTCGACGGCTTCGCGAGCCACGCCTACCCGGCGAGCGGGGAGGGGTGGGGCTTCTTCGAGGCCTATGGCGACAGCGGACCCGGGCTCGCCTGGTGGCAGCAGGAGCTCCAGGCCGCGGGCGTGCCCGGCAAGCCGGTGCTCATCACCGAGACCGGCTGGACCGTCGATGCCGGCGCCAACGGGTCGCGAGAAGACGTCGCGGACTGGACCGTGTCGGCCTGGGACAACGACTGGCTCCCCGACAGCCGGATCCACGCCGTCATGCCCTTCCAGCTCCAGGACGGGGCCTGGGACGCCTTCGGGTGGCTGGACACGAGCGGCAGCCCGTACCCGGTGTTCGACGCGGTGCGGGAGTGGCGGTGTGGGGAGGGCGTCCCGGAGCCCTGCTGAGGGCTACCCCGTCAGCAGCCGCAGCCCCGCCGTCGCCTTGCGCTTCAGGTCCGCCACGTTGCGGACCTGGAACAGGTTCCGGGCCACGAAGCTCGGTCGCCAGTAGAACCGCTTGTAGGCGTAGTCCAGCAGCTCTCGCAGCTCTTCCCGTGTGAAGTGCTCGTCCCAGACCTGGGCCTTGAAGTCCTCGTTCGGGTCGGTCATGAACGCGAACCAGGGGGTCGGGTCGAGCACGCCGTCCCGCTCGCCTTCGTCCCACAGGGTCGTGCCGGGGAAGGGCGTGAGGATGTTGTACATGACGAAGTCCGGCTTGAGCCGGATCGAGTAGTCGATGGTGTCGAGCACGTCCTGGCGGGTGCGCTCGGTGGGCGTGCCGATCATGAAGTAGGCGACGGTGTTGATGCCCACCTCGCGGCACAGCTTGAAGGCGTACTGGATCTCCCGAGCCGTGACGTCCTTCTTCAGCCGCAACAGGCCTTCCTCGGTGCCCTGCTCCACGCCGAATTGGATGCGCCCACAGCCTGCGGCCTTCATCTTCTCCAGCAGCTCGCGGTCGACGCCCTTCACCCGGAAGCGCACGGTCCAGGAGAACACCAGGCCACGCCGGATGATCTCGTCGCACAGGGCGTGGACCCGCTTGTTGGTGATGTTGAAGGTGTCGTCGACGAAGTAGATCTCCTTGATGCCCAGGTCCAGGCAGGCCTGGATCTCGTCGCAGGCCCGCTCGGGGCTCATGACCCGGTAGCGGTGCCGCGGGGTGTTGCAGAAGGTGCAGCGGTAGGGGCAGCCCCGCGACGTGATCATCGTGGTGAAGATGCCGCCCTGGCCCATCACGTCGTAGTACCGGTCGTACTCGATGAGGGTCCGGTCCAGGATCGGGTAGTCGTCGAGGTTGTTGGAGAAGTAGGTGTCGGTCTCGGGGACGGGGTCGTCCTCGTGGGCGACCACGCCGGGGATGCCGCGGGGGGCCTCGCCCTTGGCCCAGGCCTCGCACAAGAGGCGCATCGGCTCCTGGCCTTCGCCCTTGACCACCGCGTCCACGCCGGGCAGCTCCGCGGCCTCCCGCGGGAAGTCGGAGATGTGCGGACCGCCGAGCACGATGTGCCTCACGCTGGGGCAGCCCCGGGCGACCTTGACCGTGCGCAGGGTGTCGACCAGGCCGACCGTGTAGACCGTGACGCCCACCACATCCGGGGCCCAGTCCCGGATCTTCTGCTCGACCTCTTCGTAGCTGTAGTTGTGCAGCTGGGCGTCGAGGATGCAGACCTCGTGGTCGGTGTGGGTCAGCAGGAACTGGGCGATCGAGAGCAGCGCCAGGGGCGGGTAGGAGAGGTTCTCCGCCTCGACGGCCTCGGGGACCTCGCTCTCCACCGTGTGCTTGGCGGGAGCGCGCATCAGCATCACGCGCATTCGTTGAGCTCCTCTTCGAGCGTCGGTCGGACCCTGTCCATGATGCGGGTCAGGGTGGTCTCCGTCAATGGCCGCGAGCCGTCAGCCACGCGGGGCTGACCTCGATCGCGCCGACGTGCTCGACGGGACCGCGCAGGGACAGGGACAGGGCGGCGGAGACCTCGACCTCCAGGGTGCCCCCCGGCATCACCACCGCGATGCGCCCGGGCGCGAGCCGCCGGGAGTGGACCGCTGCCGCGGCCACCGCACAGGCGCTGGACCCGCTCGACGCGGTCTCGCCGGCGCCGCGCTCCCAGATCCGAGCCGCGACCCGGTCGGGCCCCAGCACCCGGACGACCTGGACGTTCGTGCGGTTGGGGAAGCGGGCATGGACCTCGAGCTGCCGTCCCCAGTGCCGCCAGGGCAGGGTGTCCAGCGCCTCGCCGCGGAAGAGCACGCAGTGGGGGTTGCCCAGGTCGACCATGTGGGTCGCCAGCCGCTCGTCGCCCAGCTGAAGCGGCACGTCGGACTGGACCCGGGCCACGCCCATCGCCACGGTGACCGCGTCGTCGTCGACCACCGCGTGCACGGTCTGGCCGCACAGGGGCAGGGCCAGGTCCATGGCTCGGGGGCTGCCGCAGTGGTCCACCCGGAACTGCGCGAAGATCCGCAGGCCGTTGCCGCTCTTCTCCGCCTCGGAGCCGTCGGGGTTGTAGATGCGCAGGCCGCCGGGGACGGGGAGCAGGATCCCGTCGCTGCCGACGCCGGTGTGGCGGTCACACAGCGCACGCACCAGGGCGGGTCCGAGGGTGTCGAGGCCGGCCGGGTCCTGGAGCACCAGGTAGTCGTTGCCGAGGCCGTGGTAGCGCTGGAGGAGCATCGCTCAGTACAGCTCCCGTCGGGGGGCTTCCGGGTCGGTCTGGGGCGCCTTGCGGCGGGTGCCGCTGACCCGCACCAGCGCCCGGTGGGCCACACAGGCCGCGAGCCCTCCGTCGATGAAGTACACCGGGCAGCGGCCGATCTCGACGACCTCCAGGCCCAGCTCCTCGGCCCGGGCGACGGCGTCTCGGTGGCCGGTCTGGAAGCTGAACCAGATCCGCCTGCAGCCGGCCTCGTGGGCCGCCTCGACCGCCGCGGCCGCCGCCTTGGGGTGGACCCAGATCACGGCGAGGTCGCTGCGCTCGGCGGGCAGGTCCTGGACGGTGCTGTAGACGGGGCCACCGGACTCCGGGCCCCGGCTCTCGGAGAGTCCGCCAAGGTCCAGGCAGTGGAAGGCGACCCCGGCGCGGGTGTAGCTGGCGTAGCTGTAGGCGGGGAAGCGGTCTGCCGAGGAGTCACCGACGAGCACGAAGCCGGCGGCGTCCTGGAGGAGCTGGGCGAGGGGGTGGGGGGTCATGGGATCTGGTAGCCCGTCCGGACCACGCCAGCGCCAGGTCATGTCGGAGCACGGGGCGAGAGCCCGCCACAGGCCGATCGAGAGGTCCGTTGTCATCGGCCGGCAGTCGACGTCCCCCCCCCAGCACGGGGTATGCCACCCATGCCCGGCAGCCTGGTGAGAGGGGATTGAAAGAGACCTTCCTTCCAGGCCTCTCAGCCGTGCCTTCCGGACTTCCACCACACCGCGGGCCCCGAGCCCACTACCCTGGAGCGACCATGCCCATCCTCGCCACCATCGTGGTCTTCGAAGAGACCATCAACGGCACCGGCACCTACGAGAGCGATCCCCAGTACAACCAGATCCTCGGTCGCGCGGACATGTTCAATGCCCAGGTGTTCGCTGCGAACACCGGCGGCACCAGCCCCACCCTGTCGCTGAGCTACTGGTCCAGCAACGACGGCAAGCGTTGGAACAACCGCCAGGCGCTGTTGACCAACGCCGACATCAGCACGGCGCCCTACGACAGCGACACCGACTCCACGACCGACCTGGTCAACGGCACCCAGGGCAAGTTCCAGCTGAGCCTCGGGGGCACGAACCCGAATGCCCACGTCCGGATCACCGTTGCGCTGCGGACCAACTGAGGCTAGCGCGAGCGTCCTGGGAAGAACTGCAACATCGAGTACTCCTGCAATGTCCACGACGCCGGCGAACCCGATCAGGACGCCACCTTCTGCCTGCTCAGCGTCTGCAACCACACCGTGAACGGCAGCCACCTGAACTGCGAACCCGAGGGTGATGGCGTCACCAGGACCGAGGAGGACAGTCTGATCACGAAGCACCCGTGCCCCGAGGAGCTCGTGATGGACCTGGCTCTCGCCCTCACCACCACCGTGACCTCCTCCGGCGGCTGTACCGACGATCACGACATCGACATCGAGGACGAGTCCGGCATCCGCGGCTGATCCCGGAGACGCGCTAAGCTCCCCCCGTGCTGCGAGCGGACCCCCGCAACGACCGCGCCCAGGCCCTGGCGGAGCGCCTGGCGCCGCTGCTCGACGGCGTGGACCTGCCCGAAGACCTGCAGCTGGTGCTCGGCGGCGACGGCTTCCTGCTGGCGTCGATCCGCGCCGGCGGCCCGGAGCACCGGTACATGGGGCTCAACGCCGGCCGCGTCGGCTTCATGCTCAACGAGGTGCCCGACGCCCTGGAGACCCTGGTGGAGGCCCTGGGCGAGCAGGCCTGGACCGAGCTCTCCGTGCCCCGTCTGCAGGTGACGGCCGAGACCGTCACCGGCGACGCCCTGACCGACGTCGCGCTCAACGACGCCTACCTGGAGCGCTCCACCGGCCAGACCGCGCACCTGCGGGTCCGAGTCGACGGCGTGCAGGTGGTCGAGCGGGTGGTCTGCGACGGCCTCATCGTCAGCACCGCCCTGGGCTCCACCGCCTACGCCTTCAGCGCCGGCAACGCCGCCTGCCACCCGACCCTGCGCCTGATGCAGCTCACCGCGATCTGCCCCCACGCCCCCAAGATGGCGCCGCTGAACCTGCCCTACGGCGCCACGGTCACCGTGGAGAGCCACTTCCCCGCGCGCCGCCCGACCCGCCTGGTGTGCGACGGCTTCGACCACCCGGACGTCGCGCGAATCCAGGTCCGGGACGCCGCCAGCGACGTGCGACTGGTGTTCCTCGAGGGCCACGACCTGACGGCGACGCTGGTGCGGAAGATCCTGCTGCCCTGAGCAGGGGAGTCCCAACCCGGGCGTAGCCGCCCCGAACTGCCGCTCGGCCGAGCGTAGTCGCTCTGAACTGCCGCTCTGGCGGGGAGGGACCCTCGTGTTGGGCGCCTCCAGGGCCTTGCCGCGCGTCAACGGGCCCAACGCGGCCCTCATACACCCCGCAGGCGGCAGTTGAGGACGACTACGCTTCGCAACGCGGCAGTTCGGGCCGACTACAACCCCGTGGCCCGCAACGCTCGCCCTCCCAACCTTGGAGCGCGGACCGCGGTCAGATCGACCTTCTTTCCGACGAGACTCGAGAGTCCGACCAGCAGGGGAGCGCGAGGGGCCACGTCCAGGGCGAAGGGAAAGCCGTCGGACCTCACGGGGAAGATGCGCTCTTGAACATCTGTGTCGATCACTGCCAGCAGCCGAAGCGAACCGTCCTCCGCCCGCCCCAGCACAAGGCCATCTGGAAGGGGGCAGCTCACGTGCATCTCCGCACGCTGTCCTGGCCAGACACAGGTGATGTTCAACGCACCGACGTGGATCCCATGCCAGCGAACCACCTCGAATCGCAGCACTTGGAGAGGCACCACGATCATCCCCTGCCGAAGGCGGTCGAACTCTCGCCGACTCGGGACGAGGAACACCCCCCGCAACATTCCAATGACTCGACGGGCAAGGAGCCCAAAGCCGCCGAAGATGCCCGAGAGGCAGAACAGCGCGATGACCCGGTCGTCGTCGTAGGTCAGGCCGTGGAAGAACAGCGCGCA
>CAYFPX010000086.1:0-15343 GCA_964344945.1 uncultured Enterobacterales bacterium | reverse complement strand
GCGGCGCACGACCAGGCGGCGTAGCCCGGGGTGGGAGTCCGGGACTGGCCCGTTCCTCAGGGCCGCGGCCAGGGCCTCCGGGTCGGGGTGCAGTGCGCAGACCCATCGGCGCTCCCAGCGCCGCAGCGCGAAACCGACCCCACCCGCCAGCAGGCTGAGCACCCCAAGGGCCAGGTCGACACCCCAGCGGTCCCCCGCGGCGTGGTGACGAAGAGCGAGCGGGAGGAACAGCCCAGCCCCGGAGAGAGCCAGCACGACTCCAAGCCACGGCCAGCGGGCCAGGGCCCGAACGACCCAACCCGTCAACCTACTTCACCGACTCGAAGCGCCCCGACTCCTGCAGCTCCCGCCGGTCCTTGTCCGCCTGGTCCTTCCAGGCGGCCATCCAGCCGATGGGCAGCATGGCGAAGGCGCAGAAGGTGACCGCGGCCAGGCCGACCAGGACCAGCAGCCCCAGGGACTTGATGCCCTGGGAGCTGGCGAAGGCCAGGGACGCGAAGGACAGGGCGGTGGTGGTCACCGACACACCCGCGGCCCAGCCGGTGGTGGCCAGGACCCGCAGCACGCCGCCCGGGCCCTCCTCCCGCAGCCGGTGCTGGAGGTGGATGACCACGTCGACCCCGATGCCCAGCAGGATCGGCAGGCCGATGAAGTTCACGATCGAGATCTTGATGTTCAGGATCGCCAGGGCGGCCCCGGCCCAGAGCATGCCGCTGGCGAGCACCGCCACGCTGGCCAGGGCGTCCTTGATCCGCTTGAGGTCGAGCAACGCCCCGAACAGCACGAACAGCAGCGCCAGCACCGTGACCCGGGGGGCGTCGACCTTGACCACCTCGAAGAGCCGACCCATGCCCAGGTACTGGGAAGCCACCGGGGCGTCGGGGATCTTGGCGGGGATGACGTCGACCAGCCGCGCACAGTCCCGCAGGTCCCACATGTTGCCGGTGGGGATCAGCAGCAGGCGGCTGCCCCCCTCGGCGGCACCGAGCAGGTGGAGCAGGCCCTCGGGCAGGTCGTCGCGGGCGAGGCCGCTGAGCTTCGCGCCGCCCAGCTGGGCCAGGTTCGACTGGACCTGGGCCGGCAGGTACTGGAAGTTCGGGTCGTCGACCAACGCCGCGATCTCGCCGACCACGCCCAGGCGATCCGCCTGGTCCACCGGCAGCAAGGACGCCAGGCTGAAGACGCTGGAGACCTCGGAGAAGGCGCCCTTGTCGATCAACGCCTGGATCCGGTCCTGGCTGCCCCGCAGGGAGTCGATGTCGGGGTAGGTCGCGACCAACGGCGTGAAGGACTGCATCACCAGGTCCTTCTGGTCCTGGCTCAGGTCGCTGAAGGACTGGCCCTGGGGCCGGAGCTCCGAGACGTCGTACTCGAAGGTGTTGCGCGGCACGATCAGCGCGGTCACGCAGGTGGCGAGCACGAGCAGCAGCAGGGTCAAGGGGGCGCCCTTGTAGGAGGGCATGTCCCCCACCTGAGCCGGGGGCACGGTGCGGGTCCAGGAGTTGGGGCTCTGCTCCCGCCACTGGATCAACAGTGGCAGCACGATCACCACCGCCACCAGGCAGAACATCACGCCGGCACCCAGCAGCAGGCCGAACTGGGAGAAGCCCTCGAAGGCCGCGAAGAGCAGCGCCAGGAAGCCGCCCATGGTGGTGATGGCCGCAGCGCCACAGGGGGGGCCGACCGCGTCCCAGGCCTTGATCACCGCCGACTCGACGTGGCCCAGGTTCTCCTTCTCCTCCCGGTACCTCGCATAGAGGTGCACGGTGAAGTCGATGCCCAGCCCCACCAGGATCGCGCCGAAGAACGACGTGAACATGTTGAGGGAGCCGACGGTCACCCCGGCGAAGCCGAAGGTCCAGGCGGCCCCGCACAGCAGGGGGGCAAAGATCAGGCCCAGGACCTTCACGTCGCGGAAGGCCAGGCTCAACAGGCCGAAGACCAGGACGAAGGCGGCGATGCCCGTGTACTTCATGTCGGCGACGACCGCGTGGTAGTCCTCGACGTTGTGACGGTAGGGGCCGCCGATCCAGACCACCTCGACGTTGCGGCTCTCGGGATCGAGGCGCTCCAGGGTCGCGTCGACCTCGGCCACGATCACCCGCGCGAACTGAACGTCCTGGGGCGGCTTGGCCGGCTTGATGACCATGCGGGTCAGCCCGGACTCGGTCTTCAGCATGGCCGCACAGTCGGCCTGGGTCAGCTTGTCGGTGAGCGGCCCCAGGTCGAAGAGCCGAGCGGCGATGAGCGGGTTCGACGCCGCGGGCCCCAGGGCCAGCCCGCCCTGGACCCGGTTCCGGATGGTCTTGAGCTCCTCTGGCGGAAGCTGCAGCACCCCGATCCGCCAACACAGGTCCGGCTCCAGGTCGAAGATCGCGTGCTCGACGTGCTCGCTGGCCTCGAGCTCCCGCTCCAGGTCGCCCAGGAAGGCCTTCACGTCGTCGTCGGGGCCGCGCACGTTGATCGTGAGCAGGTTCATGCCCGAGCCGGATCGCTCCAGCTGGTGCAGGGCCTGGATGAAGGGCTCCTCGGCCGGCATGAGGCTGAGCAGGTTGGTGTCGACCTTGAGCTTCGCCGCGCAGCCCAGGGCGATCACCAGGCTGATCACCAGGGCCACGATGGTCGGCTTGCGCCGATGCATCACGAAGTGCGCGAGCCGGCCGAAGACCGTCTGCGGGGTCAGGCTCTGCTGTGGGTCCTGCATGGGCCCGGCGACTCTATCGCAGCCGGTCCTCGGACGTTTGAAGGATGCCCGGCGACACCACACCCAGGGAACAAACAGACCACAAGAGCTGAAGTCCGGATCCAGGTGATCCGATCAATTGGACAGGCCCCGCGAGGTGGGGGTGTCCTCTGATACGCGAGTGATCTTCAACCCGTATCAGAAGCGAGACGAAACCCCTCGATCCGACCGTAACTACCTGAAAACAGGTCCTCCCGATCCTGGCACACCCCCTGCATTGATGGTGGGCGGTCAGCATCCCTCAGGCGGAGGACAACATGGTCGCCACGGCACTCAGCCCCCAGAAGCAGGACACCCGAGAGCAGCTCATCCTGGACCACTACCCCCTGGTCAGGACGATCGCCTGCCGCATGGTCCGTCGCTTCCCGTCCTGCGTGGACGTGGACGAGCTCATCAACGTCGGGGCCCTCGGCCTCATCGACGCGGTCGACCGATTCGACCCCTCCCGCGAGGTCCCCTTCAAGGCCTACGCCGAGATTCGCATCCGTGGCGCCATCGTCGACGCCCTGCGGGAGGCCGACTGGGTTCCGCGCTCCGTCCGTCGCAAGTACAACCGCATCGAAGACGCCCGGATCACCCTGCACCGCGAGCTCGGTCGCGAGCCGAGCCGCAGCGAGCTGGCCCACGCCCTCGAGCTCACCATGGCCCAGTTCGACGCCCTGGCCGGCGACGCCCAGGTCCGCAAGCTCGTCTCCCTGGACAACCCGGTGGACGACGACAACCTGACCCCGCTGTCCGAGCGCCTGAGCGACGACTCCGAGGACCTGACCGAGCTGTGGTGCAAGGCCGAGCTCCGCGGCTCCGTGGTCCGCGCCGTGCAGAACCTGCCCAAGAAGGAGCGCACCGCCGTGGCGCTGTACTACCTGAACAACCTGACCCTGAAGGAGATCGGCAAGGTGCTCGGTGTCACCGAGAGCCGTGCCTGCCAGCTCCGTGCCCAGGGCGTGAAGCGCCTCAAGTTCCGGCTCCGCACCGAGCTGACCTGAGCCTTCGACGAAGAGGAGCCTGGCGGGGTGCCGGTGGCTCGACCGCCGGCACCCCGCCTCGCTTCGTGGCTGGACCGCGCAGCCCATGGTCCACCCCTCAAGCCCCGGCGCAAAAGGTCCGACAACCTGGGTACTGGAGCGGACCAGGACGGACCCTCCGAGCCCGGCCCCAGGCCGATCCAATGAGGGTGCGAATGACCAGGACCAAGGCGACCGCGAAGGCTCCGGACGAGCCCAAGGCACGCGCCAGCTACGTGGACCAGCTGCGGGCGATGTACCTGGACGGCAGCCTGGACGAGGCCCTGGACCGCGAGTTCACCGACGTGCCGGACCTGCTGCTGAGCGAGCTCTTCCCGCGGCTGTTCCCGCTGCCGAACTAGCGCTAGAAGTCCTCGTCGCCGAACTCGTCGATCTCCTGGGCGTCCCGGGCGGCCTGGAAGGTGGCGCCGCCGAGCCGAGCGGTCGCGCCGATCTCGAGCCCGGCTGAGAACAGGCTGAAGGGCGGCGGCGAGGTGTAGGAGTCCGGGCTCAGGACCTTCTGCTCGGTCTCGTAGGTGTCGGTCAGGCGACCGCCGACGATCACGCCGATCGGCACGGTGATCGACACGTCCACGCCGGACGGCACACGGTAACCCCGTTCCCTCTTCCAGATCGGCATCCGGGCGATGCCGATCTCAACGCCGGGCACCGCCTGGACCTCGAGCAGCCACGGCGCGGGAAGGGGGTCCACCTGCAGGGAGGCCGCGTCCCAGAAGCGGTCGTAGCCGTAGCCCCGCTGGACCCGCACGCCGCCGCCGATGATCGGCCGGACCCGGTTCCACTGCAGCGGGACCGCCAGGACGCGGGCGCCGGCCCAGGGGCAGACCTGGGGGGTGGTCTGTTCCTGGGGATCCCGGGGGTCGTCTCCCGCCTGCTCGCCACCGACCCGCAGGGTGTAGGTGCCCGAGACCAGGCCCACGCCCACCTGGACCTCGAGGATCGGGATCAGGCCGAAGCCGATCCAGAGGCCCCCGTGGCCACCGGTGGCGCTCTGCACGGTCTGCCAGGCGTACTCCTCGACGACCACGAACTCGGTGCCGCTGACCTCGAGGGCGTACCGGCCCTCGTACATGGTGTCGACAGCGCCGTACATCATGCCGGCGGCCAGGCGCGCGGTGAACTGGCCCTTGCGCCCCAGGGCGCCGGCCCGCCACTGGATCAGGGTCCTCCCGGAGTTCTTGAAGCGCAGGTACTCGCCCGGCGGGATGCCCAGCTGCTCCCAGGGCGGGATCGCGTCGCTGGCCATGTCGTCGGCCATGTCGTCGACCGTGTACTCGGGCCGCTCGATCTCGTCCTCGCGGGTGGTGACCGTGACCTCGCCGAGCTCGCCGCTGAGCTGGTTGAGCTCCTGGGCGATCATCTGGTTCTCGGCCTTGGACCTCGGCGCGTCGAGCTCGCCGGCCTCGCGAATGTCGGTCTCCAGGCCCACCTCGCCCCGGGCCACCGCGACCACCAGCTCCGAGACCGCGTCGGCCAGGGCCTGGTCCTCACCCAGCGCGAGCTCCACGTCGAAGGACAGCACCTCCCGGGCGCCGGAGACATCGATGATCGTGACGCTGACCCGGGTGGTGCCGTCGAAGCGGGCCTCGACCTCGCCGGTGAGGGCGTAGGCGGCCTCGACCCGCTTGGCGACGACCCAGGCGCAGCCGATCTGGTCGCCCGGGGGGCAGCTCTCCAGGTAGACCTGGGCGCTGTGCTCGCCGAAGGAGGGCACGTCCTCGACCGGGATGCCGCGCAGCTCCGGCCGGGCGTCGAGGGTGTCGTTCAGGAACAGCCGCAACAAGGCGGCGAAGCCCGCCGCGTCGCTGTTGATGGCCTGGAATTCGGACACCAGGATCGGCGTGATCGGGCCGTCGTAGGCCGGCTCGACCGGCATGTCGTCGAGGGGGGTGTCTCCGGTGGTGTCCGCGTCGAATTCGTAGTCGTCCTCTTCCGAGAAGTCGTCGTCGAGGCGAGGCTCGTCCGGCGGGATCTCGAGCTCCTCCTCGTCGTCCTGGGCCCAGGACGGCGGCGCGAGCAGCAGGGCCAGCAGCGGCAGCAGAGCGTGCATCGGCCGAGACGGTATCACCGTCGGACGCGTCGTCGTCGCGGTCCCCGCGGGGCTTCGTCCCGGGCGCCCCCGTCGGCCGGACGCAGGCGAGTGACCAGCTCCACGTGGGGCGTGTTCGGAAACATGTCGTAGGGCCGCACCTTCTCGATCTGCCAGCCGAGGGCTCGGAAGGCCGCGAGATCCCGGGCCAGGGCGGCCGCGTTGCAGCTCACCAGGATCAGCCGCTCGGGGTCCAGGCCGTGCAGGCCCTCGACCACCCCCTCCTCCAGACCCCTGCGAGCCGGATCGACGATCACCACCGGGCGCCGGCCCGCCAGGCGCTTCTTCACGTCGCCCAGGGCGTCGAGCACTGGGGCGTGCACGAATTCGGCGGGGATGCGCTGGGCCGAGGCGCTCTCGCGGGCCCGCCGCACGGCACCGCCCAGGCCCTCGATGCCCAGGGCCCAGCCGGTGTGGTTGGCGAGGGCCAGGGCGAAGCCGCCCACGCCGCTGTAGGCGTCGACCACCGGCACACCCTCGGCGGGCTCGGCCAGGGCGACCACGTCGCGCATGAGCCGATCCGCCAGGGCCGGGTTGGTCTGGAAGAAGTCACCGGGCCCGATCCGGAAGTCGACCTCGGCGAGACGGTCGACGATGAAGTCCTGCCCCAGCAGGTTGCGGGTGCGGACCTCGCCGTCTTCGTCCCGGTCGAAGAAGGCGTTGCCCGGGTCGTTGTTGAGGTGCAGGTGCACGCCGACCAGGTTGTCGAGGCGCTGGGTGAGCTCGTCGGCCAGGCGGCTGAGCAGGCGGTCCTTGCGGCCGGCGACGAGGGTCAGCAGGATCTCGCCGGTGGCCCGGGACTGGCGGGCGACGGCGTAGCGGAGCAGGCCCCGGTCCTCGGACTCCCAGGGCCAGATCTCCAGGTCGATTACCCGGCCGGCGAGGGTGCGCATCAGCCGGCGGAGCTCCTCGGTGACGACCAGGCAGGTCGGGATCGGGATGGGCTGGCGGGTGCCCCGGCCAGGTGCGCCCATGCGGATGCCGCCGCGGCCACTGAAGCCGAAGACCAGCCGCAACGAGGTGCGGAAGTCGCCGAGGCCGTCGGGGGAGGGCACCACACCCTCCACGGGAACGTCCTGGAGCCCGTGCAGATCCAGCTGGCCGCGGACGATCTCCCAGCGAGCGTCGGCCTGGCCCTCGGCGTCGAGGTGCATCAGCGGGCAGCCACCGCAGAGGTCGTAGCGATCGCAGGGGGGCTCGACCCGGGAGGCGTCGGGCTGGTCGGCGGAGATCCACCTCGTCTGCACCCGGTGCTGGCCCCGGTGCACGACCTTCACCCGCGCGGTCTCGCCCGGGATGCCACGCCAGACGGCCACGGTCGGCCGCTGGGTGAAGTCCACCGCCTCGCCCCGGTTGTTCCACGCGCGCGGCGTGACGACTCGCTTCACCTGATTCCTCCGCGAGTCGCCTGTAACTCTCCGCCGCAGGGGGCTCGATGCCCGATCCGTCGAGGTCCATGGGATCTGGACGGATCCTGCAAAAAGTCTTGACACATCAATAGGAGCATGTTCAGATCCTCCAACGGACCGATCCGGACCTCAAATCCAGCCCGGTCACCCCTCCCCAGCCTGGCTCCCTGTCGGCTGGACCCTCTCCCTCCCCGACATCCATGCACGCCCACGACTCGATCGCCTTCGACGAGCGTCCCCGCGGCCAGGGCCCCATCCAGGCGGTCCAGCACATCGCCCAGGCCCTCGAGGACCAGGGACTCGACGCGCCCTCGGCCCTCTTCGACGAAGCCCTCGGCCTGGCCCGCGACGGCCACCTGGGCCGCGCCCGGGACCGGCTGCGGATGCTGCTCTGCCTGGACCCGAACGACGCTCGGGCCCACCTGCTGCTGGCCAAGGTCTTCGCCGCCCAGAAGAAGTGGGCCGAGGCCCTGGGCGAGCTGGACACCGCGGCGGCCTGCGGCCTGAAGGTGTCGAACAGCCTGCGCGGCCTGCTGGAGCAGGCGCGGACCGAGGAGCTGCAGCGGGCCGAGGAGCGCACCGAGCAGGTCAAGGCCCGCCAGGACGGCGAGCTCAAGGCCCTGCGCGAGGAGGCCCGCCGCCTCCGCACCGAGAACACCCGGCTGGGTCGCTGGGCCCGCGCCGAGCAGCGCAAGGCCTGGACCTGGACCGGCGTCGCCACCGTCATGACCGTGCTCGCCGGCATGACCTTCCTGTGGGGCGGCTCCAGCACCCCCGCCGAAGCCCGCGTGGACGAGCCGATCGCCGAGGTCTCAAACCCGGCGCCGGCCACCGCCACCCTCACCGAAGTCACCACCCCGGTGGTGCCCGACACGGCGTCTCCGCCGACCGTGTTCGAGGCCCCCGAGCCGGTGCCTTCGACCCCCCGCTACCAGACCTACCTCGTGGAGTCCGGAGACACCCTCGGGAAGATCGCCCGCCGCTACTACGGCGCCAGCCACCGCTGGCCCGAGCTGCTCGAGGCGAACAAGGCCGTCCTGAACGGCTCCGAGGCGCTCCAGATCGGCATGGAGCTGCGGATTCCCATGGACTGAACGCTCTTCGGGAGGTGCGGAGACGACGCGGATGCTCCCCTCCCCCCGACGGAACCACCGTGCCAGGGTCCGTCGAGGCAAGAATGGAGGCCGGGACCAGATGATGGCCCGGCCTCCTCTTGTCTTGTGGGGCAAAGCCGCTCCGGCCTGCGGCCTCCGCGGTCGCCCCAGCACGGCGGCCTCCGCCTCCGCTCTGCGCGTGGCTGAGATGTACCGTTGAGCCGGCCTCAGCCGTGATCCTCGCCTCTGAAACGATGAGGACCAAGGGTCTGACCCCTGATCCTGATCCCACTCACTTCTGAAACGATGAGGACCAAGGGTCTGACCCCTGATCCTGATCCTTGATCCCCGCCATGCGCTCGGCGTGGGCGGGGATCACGCCCTGCCAGCCGACGACGCCGACCCCGATCCGCTCGATGGGCCCGAAGAGCATGCGGATCGCCAGGGCGTTCGTGATCCAGCCGACCAGCCCGTTGATCAACGGGATCGCCAGCAGCGGCCACCAGACGGGCAGGGTCATGGGGCGCTGACTACCACGGGATCAGCGGGGATCCCGGTTGCAGGGCGCCTCAACCCTGGCTGGCGGGGAGGAGCGCACACCTCAGGGAATCCGGCCCTCCTTCCGCCACTTCTCCAGCTGCTTGAGCCGCTTCTTCGCCGGCTTGTGCCCGGACACGTCCACCGCGGCCTCGAAGGCCTCCTCGGCCCCGGCCCAGTCCTTCGAGGCGAGCAGGATGTCTCCCTTCCGGCTCAGGCCTGCCCCGCGGATCGGGTCCTCCAGCGTGAAGGCCAGGAAGGTCTCGATGCTCGCCAGCCCAGCCTCCAGAGCCCCCGTGCGCAGGTGCACGGTGGCCTGGAAGTAGTGCTGGCGCTGGTTGTCCGGCGCCACTCGGGCCACCGCGTCGAGCCGCGCCTGGGCCCCCGCGTCGTCCCGCAGGTAGAGGTGCACCCGGGCCTGGAGCAGCAGGTTGATCACGTTGTCCGGGTAGAGCTGGCGGTTGCGCTCGAGGTAGACCAGCGCCTCGGCGTACTCGCGCTCCTCGATGTAGGCATAGGCGATGGCCAGGTTCGCGCTGGGACCGACCCACAGCGCCCCCCGCGCCGCATCCTGCATCTGGGAGATGCCCTCGGCCCGCTTGTCCCCGAAGGACGGAATCAGTCGCGTGGACTGGGCCACGGCGGTGCGCCAGTAGTTGTAGATGCCGTCGGCCAGGATCGGGTCGACGAAGTCCGGGGCGAGCTCCTGGCAGTCCTCCTTCACCCGCATCGCCTCGACCCCCCGGGCGAAGGCGGCGACGAACTCCCCCTTGCGCATCACGTGGATGCCCTCGATTCCCAGGATCCCCGCCAGCAAGAAGGTCTCGAAGGCGTCGTGACCCGGCACCTCCAGCGCCTTCAGCAGCTTCTCCTCCGCCGCCTGGGCGTGGTGCTGGTACTGCTGGTCGTAGGCGAAGTCGAAGTTCTCCATCATCAGGGCCTGGTAGATCAGCACCTGGCCCATGTCCGTGATGGGCGTGCGCGGGTCCTGGGCCTCCAGCGCCGCCCAGGTGTCCCGGGCCCCGGCGTAGTCCCGCAGATAGAGCCGGTCGATGCCCACATAGAGCTGGTGCACGGTCTCCACGTCCATCTGCAGCGCCAGGGACGCATGGGCCACCACCGCCGGCACATCCGCCGGACCCGGCGCCTCGTCCCGCGCCACCGGCTCCAGCGCCCGCCGGGGCGCCGAGCCGGTGACCGACTCCTCGACGGTGTCGGCCTCGTCGGGCCCGTCGCCCGGGTCCTGGGCCAAGGCCACAGCCACGAACACCACGGTCGCGAGGGTCCTCACCCCTGCAGGCTACCCGTTGAGCTGACGGGAGGCGGCGTCCTGGAGCTCCGCGGCCAGGTCCCGCCCCATCAGCTGCTGGATCTCGCGGATCCCCGTGGGGCTGGTGACGTTGATCTCCGTCATGTGGTCCCCGATCACGTCGATGCCCACGAACAGCAGTCCCTCAGCCCTCAGCCGGGGCGCCAGCGCGGCGCAGATCACGCGATCCCGATCGCTGAGACCGCAACCCACCACCTCGGCCCCCACGTGCATGTTGCCCCGGTGATCCTGGTCGCCGGGCACCCGCAGGAACCAGCCCCGCGGCTCGCCATCGACCAGGATGATGCGCTTGTCCCCCGCCGCGATCTCGGACAGGTAGGGCTGCACCAGGCAGAAGGCGCGGCCCTCGTCGGTCAGCAGCTCCGCCATGGACCGGAGGTTGCGGTCCCCGTGGCCTGTCACGAGCACTCCCCGACCGCCGTTGCCGTCCCAGGGCTTGATCACGATCCGACCGAGCTCGGCGGCCAGGGCCACGATCTCGTCGACCCGGTTGGTGACGGAGGTGGGCGGGGACAGCTCCGGCCACTGGAGCGCGACCATCTTCTCGTTCCAGGCCTTGATGGACACCGGGTCGTTGAAGACCCGCGCCCCCGCGTGCACCGCCAGGTCCAGGATGTACGTGCTGAAGACGTAGTCCATGTCGAAGGGCGGGTCCTTGCGCATCCAGATGGCGTCGAAGGACCCCAGGTCCGCGAGCTCCCACTCGCCCAGGGCGAACCAGGGCGCCTCGGTCAGCGCCCGGGCCGGCTGCACCCGAGCCCGGGGCACGTTGGCCAGCACCCGCAGGTCCCGGGGGTGGCACCACCAGGTCTCGTGGCCCCGGGCCGCGGCCTCCAGCATCAGGGCATAGGTCGAGTCGCCGGCGACGTTCAGGGTCTCCGGCGGGTCCATCACGTACAGCGCCCGCACACGCTCCCCGCAGGTTCAGGTCAGAAGCGCAGGCTCAGGCCTGCGGAGCCCGTGAGCTCCCAGAAGGCCACCCGGGTAACCTCACCGGTGATGGTCTCGTCGTAGGCGGCGTTGTCGATCCCGAAGTCCAGGTCGCCGAACACCCGCATGTCGATGTCCTGACCCTGGATGATGATGTAGGCGGCGCGGCCCTTGAACCGCAGGTCGAACAGGAAGCCGGTGTCGCCCACGATGCCGATGGCGGGGCGCACGTCCAGGTCCGCCTGGAGGTAGTAGGGGCGGTCTGAGGGGCTGCGGACCTCGACACCGAGCGGGATGCCCAGAGCGAGGGTGGCGTTGGACGGCACCCAGGTGGTCATGGCGAAGCGGGTGCGCACGTCCATGCCGACCTTCATCTTGAGCTGGTCGCCGATGAGCTTGACCGAGACCCCGCCTCCGAGGATGTCCAGGTCCGCCACGCGCATGTCGTAGTCGTAGACGATGCCCGGCAGGCGCGCCGTCACCGCGGCGCGGCCCTGCTCCAAGGACCGCTCGGTCTCCAGGATCGCCACGTCGACCCGGTCGAAGATCTTGGCGGATCCCCCCAGGAAGGACCAGGACAGGCTCAGAGGCACCCAGTGGGTGTCGAAGCGCCCGTTGTCCGTGATGAAGGGTCGGGCCGCCACGTCGAGGGTCGGGTCGAAGCCCTGGGAGTCGACCTCGGCGGAGAACGAGACGGCCACACCGCCGAACTGGCCACTGGCCAGGGCGGGGGCGGACAACAGCAACAGCAGGGGACTCACCGGCACTCCGAGCTGAGGGGGAGTTTAGTGGAGGGCCATTCCTCCGTTGAGGTCAGACACCGGGATCGGCCGGGACCGACCGCGAGATCCGAGGGAGCCTCACGGCGGAGGCCGCGGCGGCCCCCCGAGCGGTGGCGAAGGCGGGGCGCCGGCCCCGACCTCCCCGGGCCGCACCCGCCGCACCCCCCACTTCGCCAGGCACGCCGGGTCGGAGCGGTTGAACACCAGCCACCAGGTCCCGGCGCCGTCCACCGCTGCGGAGACGTTGAAGGCATCCACATCCCGGTAGACCTCCCGCTCACCGGTCCAGGTCAGGCCGTCCCGGCTGAAGGCGACCTTGAACACCCCGGGGCGGCCGTTCTGCATGAAGACCATGCGGTAGCCACCGGCGGGATCCACCACCGCGTCCGGGGTCGCGGCGGACAGGCGGGTGTCCACGCCGGGCGCGGCGTCGGTGGGCCAGCGGGTGCCGTCGGGGGAGACCCAGCCGACCGCGGTGTGATCGAGGGGTCCCATGTAGAGCACCTCGCTGCCGTCGGCGCGATCGAGCACCGTCGGGTCCGTGCCGCCGGTGCTGCCCGCGGTGCTGGCGATCGCCACCACGGGGGTGGGGAAGTCGCCGAGGGTCGGGCTGGTGGTCCGGTAGATGCGGTGGGGCTTCCGAGAGGCGAGGGGACCGTGAGCGGCGGGGTTCATCGACCCCACCGGGACCCCGAACCAGGTGAGCCGCAGGCTGCCGTCCGGCCGCACGCCCAGGTCCGGATCCACCGCCTCCTGGAGTGCGTCGAGGTGCAGGTCCAGGGGCACCTCCTCGAAGCCCTGGCCGCTGTCCACCGCCAGGCCAAGGCCGCCGTAGCCCACGAGGCCCTGGCGCAGGAAGCGCTCCGGATCCTCCCGGGCGACCTGGAGCAGCCGCCCCGGGGTAGTGTCGTTGTAGACCAGGGCCTGGCGACCGTCGGGCAGGATCGCCAGGTCCGCGACCGAGCTGGCGCCCAGGACCCGCTCCGCCGGTCCCGGGAAGCGCAGCCCGTCCCGGCTCGACACCCGCCAGGTGCTGTCGCAGTGCAGGGTGGTCTGGCGGTGGTAGGTGTCGAGCCAGGTCTCGAGCCAGCCCAGCTCGGACTCGGTCAGCCGACCCCGGCTGTCGAGCCGCTCGAAGAGCCCGACGATGTGCTCGGGCGGCTCGGCGGTGCAGGCGAGGAGCAGGCCCCAGATCACCGCGCGGTGATCCGGTTCAGCACCACCGCCCCGGTGGCGTCCCCGCTCACGTTCACGGTGGTGCGCAGCATGTCCAGCACCCGGTCCACCGCCAGGATGAGCCCGATGCCCTCCAGGGGCAGGCCCACGGCGGTGAGCACCAGCGCCATCGTGATCAGGCCCGCGCTGGGGATGCCCGCCGCGCCGACCGCCGCGGCCATCGCCGTCAAGAAGACCACGACCTGCTCGCCCATGGACAGATCGATGCCGTAGGCCTGGGCGATGAACATCGCCGCGATGGCCTCGTACAGCGCGGTGCCGTCCATGTTGATGGTCGCGCCCAGGGGCAGGATGAAGCCCGCCACGTCCTCCCGGACCTCCAGGCTCTCCTCGGCGCAGGCGATGGTGGTCGGCAGGGTGGCCGCGGACGAAGCCGTCGAGAACGCCACGAGCAGGGCCCGCCCCACGCCCCGGAAGAAGCGCCAGGGCGGCACGCCGCCGACGAACCAGGCGATGAGCGGCAGCACGAGCAGTCCATGGACTCCGAGGGCCACCACGACGGTGACGACGTAGCTCTTGAGCGACCAGAGCACCTCGGCCCCCTGGGCCACGATCACGTCGAGCAGCAGGCCGAAGACCCCGACCGGCGCCAGCCACATCACCCAGCCCGTGAGCCGCATGAGCGCGGCGTTCAGGGACCGGAAGAAGTCCGCGACCGGCCTGCCCTCGTCGCCCATCGTGCTGGTCACGGTGCCCAGCAGCAGCCCGAAGGCAATGATCGCCAGCACGTCGCCCCCGGCAAGACTGGCAAAGGGGTTCTTGAAGGTGTTCTTCAGCATGTCGAGGAAGAACGCGCCGAAGTTGGCGTGCTTGACCTCGGGCGCCGCCGCCGCCCCCAGCTCGACCCCGGCGCCGGGCTCGAAGGCGTTGACCAGCACCAGGCCGATCACCACCGCGATGGCGGTGGTGCACATGAAGTAGACGATGCCCGGGACCGCGATCCCGCCCACCTTGCGCACGTCCCCGAGGTCCACGACCCCCACCACCATACTGGCCAGCACCAGCGGGTAGATGATGACCAGCAGCAGCTGCTTGAAGAGCACGCCTGTCCAGGTCAGCCAGGGCACCGTGGCGCCGATGACCTCGACCTCCCGGGCCGCCAGGCCGTAGAGTACGGCCAGCACCATGCCGCCCAGGATGAGGCCGGTGAGGAAGAGCTCAGAGCGTCGGGAAGCGTCCATGCCGAGACCCCTATTCGACCGTCAAGGTGGGGGTCGAAGAGCCGATGGGAGAGCCATGAAGCGCACCGTCTCCCTGCTCGTTGCCCTGTGCCTGGTCCTGCCCGCCACCGCTGACGCCGCCGGCGTGCGGGTCCGCCCGGCCCTGTTCGACCAGGACCCCGCGACCCTGCCTGCCCGCCTGCCCGCCGAGCGCCCGGGCGTGGCCCTGGTCGCCGGCGCCGAGTGGCGGCCCCTGGGCGCCTGCCTGCTCGCCAACCAGGCCGCCCCCGCGCCCATCGACTTCGAGACCGCGACCCTGCGCTGCGCCCGGGTCCAGGTCCTGGCGCTCCAGCAGGCCCGGAGCGAAGGCGTGCTCCTGTCCGACCAGGGCGCCCGCTGGGTCCAGTGGCACAAGACCGGCCAGCTGGGCGAGGTGCTGCGGGCGACGCTGGCGCCGGAGGTGGCGGAGGCGGGCTAGTGTCCTGTCTCAGAAGTTCGTGAGGCAATCACGCAGCCATCGCCGCGGCTGGTGGTCTGCTCGAGCGGCCGGTGTGGCCGAGTCACATCAACGCGAGAGCGGGCCGCCAGGCGTGGCGAGGGCAAGTGAGTGTCCACGAACTTCTGAGACAGGACACTAGGAGCTTGCAGGAAACTGGGGGCCACCAACCCGGGATCAGGTGGCGATGCCTGGGCCAGCGGGCACCGGGAACCCTGGATCGTTCAGCCAGCTCATTGCGATGCTTGGTCCGCCGGTTTCGCCAAGGCGAGCGCTCGAGAATTCAAGTTCCCTCGACTCCGACACCGTCAGTGGCGACGTCGACAGGTGCCAATTGGGGGTCCAGGGTAGGGTCCCCCCCTGAGGCGGGTTGTAGTCGGCTCGAACTGCCGCCTCGCGAAGCGTAGTCGCCCTCAACTGCCGCCTGAGGGTGCATGAGGGCCGCGTTCGGCCCGTTGACGCGCGGCAGGCGCCTTGACGCGCCCAACACGAGGGTCCCCCCTCGCCAGAGC
>CAYFPX010000085.1:18059-29539 GCA_964344945.1 uncultured Enterobacterales bacterium | reverse complement strand
CGACTCCGACGGCGACGGGTATGGCGACCCCGACGCGAGCAGCGAGGCCTGCAGCGCAGGCAGCAACGAGGTCGCCGACGACCAGGACTGCGACGACGCCGACGCCGCCGTGAACCCCGACGCCGAGGAGGTCTGCAACGGCGTGGACGACGACTGCGACGGCGTCATCGACACCGACGCGACGGACGCCAGCACCTGGTACGACGACCTGGACGGGGACGGCTACGGCGACCCCGCCGGCGCGACCACCGGCTGCGAGCAGCCCAGCGACACCGTGGAGAACGCCGACGACTGCGACGACACCGACGCCACCCTGAACCCCGACACGGTCTGGTACCTGGACTACGACGGCGACGGCTACGGCGACGCCAGCCTGAGCGGCACGGGCTGCGAGGCCCCTTCGAGCCTGTACGTGCTCGACGACACCGACTGCGACGACGGCGACGCCACCTACAACCCCGGGGCGGCCCTCGCCTGCGACGGCACCGACCGGGACTGCGACGGCGCCGTCGACAACGACGCCGACGGCGACAGCTACGCCGACGCGACCTGCGGCGGCGACGACTGCGACGACAGCGACGCCGGGGTCCTGCCCGAGCCCTCCGGCGGCTGCGCCATCGGCGTGGACTGCCAGGAGGTCCTGGACAAGGGCTACACCTCCAGCGACGTCTACACCATCGACCCCGACGGCTACGCCACCGGCGTGGACCCCGAGGACGTCTGGTGCGAGCAGACCCGGGCCGGCGGCGGCTGGACCCTGGTCGCGACCCAGGGCTGGGGCGGCACGCTGAGCAGCAGCGCCTTCGACAGCGGCGCGGCCTTCGGCGGGCTGTCCACCACCTCGGACTACCTGGCCGACGCGTTCTCCAGCGTGCCCTTCACCGACGTGCTCTTCGAGAGCGAAGGCGGCCTGTACGCCGCCTACGAGGGCGTGGGCGACGGCACCCTGAGCGTGCTCGACTTCCACCTCGCCACCCCAGCGAATTGCGGCGACGGCACCGGCGAGAGCTGGGCGATGACCGAGGGCGACTTCAGCGCCAGCAGCCTCTGCAGCACCGAGCTCTACTGGTCCGTGCTCGACTGGGACGGCTACGCCTGCGAGGGCCAGTCCCACTCGATCAACCACAGCAACGGCCCGGCCTGGTCCGCCAACTACAACGAGGGCTGCCCGCTGGACGACCCCGAAGGGTCCGCCTTCGTCAACCACGCCTACGGGGCGCCGTGGGACACGGGCTACGCCCTCAGGCTCCTCGTGCGCTGAGCCCTCAGGCCCCCAACCACGGCACGTCCTCGTGCCCCCCGGCTCGGGACAGCAGGTCGGCCACCGTGTCCCGCAGGGTCACGCCCGGGTCCCGGGGCCGCCAGCCGAGCTCGCTCATCGCCCGCCGGTTGTCGACGTACCAGGTGTAGCAGCCGAACTCGAGGTCCAGGCGCTCGACCTTGCGGAACACACCGATGCCACCCTCGCGGCCCAGCTCGGGCAGCCAGCGCAGCACGCTCCCCGTCACCCGGGGGATCTTCAGGGGCGGCACCGGCAGGCCGGTGATGCGGGACATCCGGCCGTAGAAGGCCTCGAAGGTCATGTTCGCGCCCCCCAACAGGTAGCGCTTGCCCGAGCGGCCGCGGGCCACCGCCAGAGCCACCGCGACGTCGCGCACGTCGACGAAGGAGATGCCGCCGGGGGGAATGCCCGGGACCCGGTCCTCGAGGAAGTACCGGACGGGCCGGGTCGTGTGGCCCTCCAGGTCGCCGGGTCCCAGCAGCAGGGAGGGGTTCAGGGAGATGGTCTCGATCCCGCCCGCAGCCAGCACGTGCTGCTCCGCCCACAGCTTGGAGCGGTAGTAGGGCCAGGACTGGATGATGTCGATGGGCGTGGGCGCGGTCTCGTCCCGGATCTCGTCGGGATCCCGGCTCACCGCCACCGTGCCGCTGCTGGAGATGTGCACGAAGCGACGGCACCCCGCTCGCTTCGCCTCGGCCAGCACGTGCTGGGTCCCCAACACGTGCACCCGCCACTGCTGACGCGCGGACTCCGGCAGGTGGCTCACGTTGCCGGCGGCATGCACCACGACCTCGCAGCCCTCGGCGAGCCCCCGCACGCTCTCCGGGTCCGTGACGTCCGCCACGCGCAGCTCGACGCCGATGTCGCTGTCGAAGAGGTTGGAGCCGATGACCTCGTGGCCATCCGCCAGCAGCTCCCGGAGCAGGTGACGCCCCATGAAGCCGGTCGCACCGGTCAGCAGGACCTTCACGGGGAAGCCTCCATCCCGGCCTCGCCGAGCCGGAAGCACTGCCCGAACTCCATGAGCATCGGGATGTCATTGGTCTTGATCGCCCCGGAGAAGAACTCTGTCGGCTCGGGCTGGTAGCCCTCGAGCACGATGCGGGTCAGCAGGTCCAGATTGGTGACCACCACGCAGTCGGCCTTGCCGCCCGGGGGCCGACCGGCCTTGACCTTCACCTCTTCCGGCTCGACCAGCACGGTCCACCGCATGTCGTCGGCGTCGCCGAGCTTCCAGTACCAGGACTTGGACTCGTCGAAGGCGTTGGGGATGAACCGCCCGGGCAGCTCGCCCATCAGGTCCGCCAGGGCGGCCTCGGGGGAGACCTCCTCCACCGGGCCCGCGCCCACATCCACCCGGCTCAGGTCCAGCACGTCGCCGTCCCGCAGGCAGCGCACCGCCTCGCGGATGTAGCTGGTGGCGTTGCGGGCGGCCTCGCCCGGGGTGTCCTCGGTGGTCAGCTCACGCAGCTTGTCGGCCGTGAGCGGCGGGCCGATGCGCACCGTGACCTTGCGCCCCCGGGGCAGGGTCGCGCCCTTGGGCAGCACGTCGAAGGTGCCGTCCAGGTACAGCGGCAGCACGTCCACCCCGGTCTCCAGGGCCAGCTTGCCGACCATGGGCTTGAAGGCGCCCAGGGTGCCGTCGGTCCGGCGGGTGCCCTCGGGGAACAAGAGCACCACGTTGCCGGCCTCGATCACGGCCTTGGCCTGGTTGAAGCTCTTGCGGAAGGAGCCGGAGCGGTCGATGGGCTGCAGGTTGGTGAGCTGCTCGAAGTAGGCCACCCACCAGCGGTTGCCCTCGAAGAAGTAGTCCTTCGCCGCCAGCCCCGTGAGCTTGTGGCCGTAGGGGCCGAGCGCGTACTTCACCAGGCCCATGTCCAGGTGGGAGCAGTGGTTGCTCACCACGATGACGCTGCGGTTCTTGGGGATGAACGCCCGGCCGGTGACCCGGGTGCGCAGGAAGTTGCCGTAGATGCCCCGCTGGATGCTGCCCAGCCCGGACCGCAGCGGACCGACCAGGGGCGCGGGGATGCGCACGTTGTCCCGGTGGTCGGGCTCCTTGATGATGACGGGCTTGGGCGCCGAGACCAGGCGCTCCACGTCGGCCACGGTCTCGCAGGCCGCCAGGGCCTCGGTGCCGGGCTGGCTGCCCTCGGCGTCCAGGGCGCTGGCCAGCTCGACCAGCATCAGCGAGTCGAAGTGGAGGTCCTGGGCGAGGCGGGTGTCGCCGGTGACCTCGGAGAGCTTGATCCCCGCCACCTGGGCGACCGCGTTCCGCACCGGGCCCGAGGCCCGGGCGCTGTCGTCCCTGGGGCGCTCGGCGGCACTGGCGATGCGCTCCAGCACCTCCTTGACCTTGTTGCGCTGGACCTTGCGGGTCGCCGTGCGCGGCAGGTCCGCGTCGACCAGGTGCACCACGCTGGGCCGGGCGCCGGTCGGCAGCCGCTTGCCGATCGCCTCCTTGAGGGCCTCTCGGGCACGGGCGTGCACCGAGTGCCGGTCCACGCCGGCCTCGTCCGGGTCCTGGGGCCGGGCCAGCAGGCCGAGACGCTCCCCTCCCCTCGGGTCCGGGATGCCGACCAGGCTGTACTCGGCGATGTAGCGGATCTCGCCGAGCTGGTTCTCCAGGTCGTCCAGGTAGAGATTCTCGCCGCTGCTCGTGACGACCACGTCCTTGGCCCGGCCCACGAGCACCAGGCGGTCGCGGTGGTCCAGCCGGCCCAGGTCGCCGGTGTGCAGCCAGCCCTCTTCATCGAGCACTTCGGCCGTCGCGTCCGCGTTTCCGTAGTAGCCAGCCATCACGTTGGGGCCCTTGGCGAGCACCTCGCCGACGCCCTTGTCGTCCGGGTCCTTGATCTTGAGCTGGACCCCCGGGATGGCCTTGCCCACGTTGCCCGGGGCGATGCCCGGGCCGGTCTTCGCCACCGCCAGCACTGGCGCCGCTTCGGTCAGGCCGTAGCCCTCGGTGAGGTGCAGCCCGAGCCCGGCGAAGAAGGTGTGGGTCTCCCTGGGCAGCGCGGCGCCACCGGAGATGAGGATGCGGATGTTGCCACCGAGCCGCTCGTGCACCTGGCCGAACAGCAGCTTGCCGATGTCGAGCCCGGTGGCGCGACCGACCATGCGGTTGAGCTCCATGCCCGCATCGAACACCAGCCGCACCGGGGCCGACTGGCTCTCGACCTGGCCCTTGATGCGCCGCTCCAGCAGCTGCCACAGCGCCGGCACGCCGACCATCACCGTGATGCGGCCGTCTCTCAGGGTCTTGCCCAGCGCGTCGCCGGTCAGCTCGGTCAGGTAGGTGACCCGGCAGCCGTAGGACAGGGGCAGCAGCAGCCCGCAGGTGAACTCGAAGGTGTGGTGCAGGGGCAGGACCGAGAGCATGCGGTCCGACTCGCCGACCTCGAAGATGCGGGACAGCGACGCCAACAGAGAGGTGAAGTTGTCGTGGGTCAGCATCACGCCCTTGGGCGTGCCCGTGGTGCCCGAGGTGAACAGGATGCTCGCCACGTCGGTCGGCTGGACCGTGAGCTCCGGAAGCTCGTCGGTCGGACCTTCGGCCGTGGCCTCGAAGAGATCCCGCACGGCACAGGTGAGCCCCATGCCGAAGGCTTCGTGGGCCTTCTGGTCCAGCAGGGCCAGGGCCGCGCCGCTGGTCTCGGCGATGTTCTTGGCCGCCGCGGGCGAGAGCGCCGGGTCCACCGGCACGACCACGGCACCGGCCAGCAGCACGCCGAACCAGGCCACCGGCCACATCGGGGCGTTGAGACCCGAGAGCATGATCCGGTCCCCGGCCTGGATCCCGCCACGCACCAGGCGGGCCGCGGTCGCCTGGGCCCGGGCCCGGAAGCCTGCGTAGCTCAGGCGCTCGAAGCCGTCGGGGTGGGGCTTGAGCAGGGCGGGGGCGAACTCGTAGCGCTCGGCCACTTCGTCCAGGAACGCGACCAGATCGTCGTTCCGGCGCAGGGGCTTGGCCGGCTTGGAGATCTTCGCCTCGATCTCCGGCATCACGTGGCGCACCACGCCCGGCATGTGCACTTCGAGCATGTAGTCGCGCCAGTCGATCTGGTCCGGGTCCCAGGGCAGGCCCGGCTGCTGGTCGGCCGGGACCCGGGCCCAGGCCTCCCGCGTGTTCTTGGCGACGAAGCGGTAGGTGTGGGTCGCCGTGAACGGCACGAACTGGTCGACGATGCGGGCGGTGATGCGGCTGGTCTTGCCGAAGCCCGCCAGGGACTTGCTGAGCGGGTCGAGCACGGGCTTGAGCGCCAGCACGTCGTTGCCCACCTTCCTGAGCCACTTGCTGGCTCGCTCGGCCTTCTCGGCCTTCGCGGTGGGGCCCGTCGCGAAGTAGACATCCGCCGGCACGGGCACGGCGCCGAATTGGGCCTGGAGGAAGTTCACCAGGGCCGATCCGCCCGCCTCCTCACGGTAGTAGCGCCGCTTGAAGAGCGAGAACAGCTCGACGAAGCGGTACATGAACAGCGGGTTGGTCTCGCTGGAGCCCAGCTGGTAGACCGGCTTGGCCGTGCCCTCGAGCAGCTCCGCCAGCGCCAGGATCATGCCGCTGGCCACCAGGTCCACCGGGATGATGTCCAGGATGGATTCCTTGGACGCCGGGAAGCGGTGCATGCCCTTGAGCGCCAGGTAGATCAGCGGGCTCGAGGTGTTGATGCCCTCGGTCCAGCCGACGCTCGGGTAGTTCAAGGCGGACTCGATGACCGCCGGCCGCACGATGGTCAGCGGGATGCCCGACTTGCAGAGGATCTGCTCGCCGATGGACTTGGTGTAGGTGTAGACGTTGTGCCAGCCCCAGAAGTTGGCTCGCTCGAGACCCGCGGCCACCAGCTCCTCGGACTCGTACGCCCGCTTGACCTTCTTCAGCTCGTCGTCGAAGGCCTGGCCCCGAGTGGGCTCGCCCTTGGCCTTCAGGTTCTTGAGCGCCTGGTCGTGGAAGTGGGACTGGCGGAAGGCGTCGTTCAGGCGCAGCCGGGTGTTGTCGACCTGGTCGGCGGACTCGGCGATCTCCCGCTCCGGGTCCCAGTGGCTGGCGTCGAGGCTGTCGGCCTTGGGGAAGGGCCAGTCCAGCGGGTGGATCTCCTCGACCTGCCCCGTGCGGTCGCCGGCGACGTAGCAGGTCGAGGTGTGCATGAACGCCGGGCTGCCGACGTCCTTGCACAGCTGCACGAGCTTCTGGGCGCCGTAGGCGTTCGAGTTCAGCGCGTAGTCCAGGGGCGGGTTGAAGTCGACGACGCCCGCCACGTTGACGATGGCGGTCAGCGTGCCCCGGACCTGGTCGCGCACCTGTTGGGTGACCCCGCCGTACTCGCGGGTGACGTCGCCGTCGATGGGGACGATCTTGTCCCGCATCCAGGCCTCGAAGCCGCTGCCGTGCCTGGCCCGGAGGGGGTCGAAGCAGCCGTTCGGCAGGATCTCCGCCGTGAAGCGCTCCTCCGAGGTCTGGGTCTTCCGGGCCCGGCAGACCAGGAAGACGGTGTCGATCTGGTCGCCGTAGCGGTCGAGCATCATCGACAGCCAGACCTTGCCCAGAAAGCCGGTGCCCCCGATGACCAGGAAGCGGCCCCCGGTGAACAGGGCCCTCGGGTCGAGGGTCGCTGGGGTCTCGGCGCTCACGCGTCCACCGTCTCCCCGGCCTTCGCCGTCTCGAGCACCGGGCCGTCGTGGGTCGGCACGGTGACGTCGGCCATCATCATCGGGACCACGCGCAGGCAGGTGATCTCCGGGTCCGGCGGCGCGGTCTCGCGGGCCATGCGCAGGGCCTCGGCGAAGGTCGGCGCGGTCTCGTAGCCGAGCACGCTGGGCACGTACTCGTTGTCGGCGCCGACCACGATGACCCTTCCGACGTGCTCGCGGCCGTTCTCGCCCCAGTACCACATGTAGAAGGGGTGGGCGGGGTGGTAGGCCAGGCCGGTCCGGTACTGCTGGATGTAGCCCGGGTTGCGGGCGAATTCGGGCTCGAACTCCTTGTGCAGGCGCTCGGCATCGCGGGTCTGGGTGAGGATGCGGTGGAAGAACTCGATGTAGGCGGGGTGGTGATCCGCGTCGAACTTGTCCGTGCAGGGGTGGAACACGATCATCGTGCCGCCCTTCCGGACCAGGGGCGCCCCCCGGTACCCGTTGACCATGCAGCTCACGAGCAGCGGGTTGAGGAAGCTGTTCACGTTGTACGGGGAGATGTACGGGACCCCGCAGACCATGATGTCGCACTGGCCCTCGACCGGGACCAGGTACTGGTCGTAGTTGCGCTTCAGGGTCCTGGCGTGCACCGCCTCGGTCTCGCCGGCGAAGATCCCGGTGACGCCGTAGGGCGACGGGACCTTCTCGAAGATGGCCTGCCGCGCGGGCTGGGGCAGGAACCTCAGGGTCCGGACCAGGCCCTTCATCAGCCGCTCCTCGCCAGGCGACAGGTCGTCTTCGTTCTTGCCGAGGAAGTCGAGACTGGCGTCGAACATCCGGTTGTTCAGCGTGGTCTCGATGGTGAAGACGTCGACCTTGCTGTTGACCAGGCGGCCCATGCGCTCGACCCGGGTGGCCAGCTCGCTGGCCGCGGGGTCCATGTAGGAGTTGCACTGGCGGATGGTGTGCGGGTTGTGGTGGGGCTTGACGCTGCGGTAGCCACACAGCCCCACGGCGACGGACTTGTGGCCACCGTCCATCGGCACGAAGTTCACGTTGACGTAGAGGATCAGGTCGCTCTCGGCGGCCCGGGTCTGGATCTCGACCTCTTCTCCGGCGTCGGTCGTGCCCAGGTAGGTCATGCCGCCGGGCTTCTCGGCGTCGAGGTTGTACAGGCGGTCCGGCCAGTACTCGTCCATGACCTCGTCGCCGACCATGTAGCGGATCTCCGCCTCGCTCATGGGGCGGTGCAGGCACAGGGCCACGACGATCTCGATGTCGTCCACCCCGTGGTCCCGCAACAGCGGCAGCACGATCTCCAGGACCCGCTGGCGGACATCCGGGCGCTTCATGCGCGGCAGGGGCAGGGAGATGTCGTCCAGGGCGATGGTGACCTTCATGCCCGGGCGGAGCTTGGCGTAGAGCGGCTCGGCGTTCAGCGGGTGGTTGATCGCGTACCGGATGGCGGCGTCCACGTCTTGCAGCGGGGCCATCGGGGGCTTCGGGTAGATCACCCGGGTGCCGACGGGCAGGTCCACCTCGACCAGCTGGTCGCCGGACCAGAGGACGCGGGGCTTGGAGCGGTGGTCGATCGTGACGACGCAGGGGTGCGTGGACGGCATCAGGGGGTCACCTGGTTGGGCTGCGCTAGCCGAAGAAGCCGAAGGCCTTGCGGCGGCGGCTCACGCCGTGCTCGCCCGGGGTCGGCTTGTCGATGTCGAGGATCGACCAGTGGTAGCTCCGCGCCAGCTTCGCGAGCTTGGCGTCGGGGTTGATGCAGAAGGGGTGGCCGACGAGCGAGAGCATCGGCACGTCGGAGAAGGAGTCGCTGTAGGCGTGGGAGCCCGCCAGGTCGATGCCGCGCTCCCGGGCGTCGGCGACGATGATGCGGGCCTTCTCGGGGCCGGCGACGACCGGGCGCTTGAGCTTTCCGGTCGCGTAGCCCTCCTTGTACTCGAGCTGGTTGGCGATGACCTGGTCGGCGCCGAGGTGCTCCGCCAGCGGGGCGACCGTGCAGGCCAGCGACCCGGTGACCAGGATGATGCGCAGCCCAGCGCTGCGGCACTGCTCGATCAGCTCCGCGGTGCCGCGGAAGATGCGCGGTCGGATGACCGTCTCGAAGACCTCGTCGCTGAGGAATTCCATCCGGTCCCGGCTCAGGCCCTTGAAGTGGCTGAAGAGCCGCTCGTTGAAGAGCTTGCGATCCTCGAGCTCGGCGAGCACCAGGTTCGGCGCGTCCAGGGCAGCGCCCAGCACGCGGGTGAAGCTCTCCAGCGGCGAGGCCGTGGTCATGAGGTACTTCAGGGTCGGGTGGAGCAGGTTGGTGCCCACCAGGGTCCCGTCGACGTCGAAGTAGGCGGCCTGCAACTCGGCTCCTCGTCAGGGTCGGAGGCGGCGGTCGCACCGCTCCTCCCGGGGTCGCGAAGGCGGCCGCTCTAACGCAGGCGCCGCCGGCGCACCAACAGCAGCAGGGCCAGCAGCGGTGCGGATCCCGCCGGGGTGAGACCCGCCTGGCAGCGGCAGCAGGGCCACGCCACCTGCGACGCCAGGGGCGCGCTGTCCTCGTCGGCATAGTAGATGCGCACCACGCGGTCCGTCGCGCTGCTGCGGCAGGTGGAGCTCAGCGGGCTGGTCACGGCGCACTCCAGCCAGTCGGCCTCCCCCACCACCAGGTGACCGGAGGGGGTGAGGATCGGGTGTGCGCCCTCGTACTCGTCGCGGCAGAAGTGCCAGAGCTCCGGGCCGTCGGCGTCGACCGCGTAGACCGAGCCCCGCCGCTCGGCGCCGTGGGTGGAGAGGTAGGCGGTGCCGTCGAAGTCCAGGGAGATCCCGCTGGGGGCCCCCCGGCCCCCGTTCTCCTCGGGGTCGAAGGTCCACACCACGCTGCCGTCGGTGGGGTCCAGGGCGTGCAGCCGGCCGTCGCGCTCGCCGCTGGCCCGGCGGCCGGTCGTCGCGAGCACGCGGGTCGTCGTGCCGCCCTCCTCCCGCAGCGCCAGGCCGCGGACCAGCTCCGTGTCGTCTCGATCCAGGGCCGTGGTCCAGAGCGGCTCTCCGGCGTCGCTGTAGGCGGCGACCCAGGCGACCTCGTTCGGCGAGGCCAGGCCGGCCAGGAAGAGGGTGCCGTCGCTGCCCACCGCCAGCTGTCGCACGTACAGGGGGTCGCCGTCGCCAGGCGACGCGGGTGGCGTCGGTGGCGTCGTCGTCGGCGCTCAGATCCAGGGCCAGCAGCAGGCCGTCGGCCGTCAGGTCCTCGTCGCTGTCGTTGAACCCAGGGCCGATCCACCCGGCGACGTAGGCGGTGGCGGAGTCTGGCGAGAGCGCGGGCGCGGCCCAGATCGGCACGTCCAGCGAAGCCGAGTCCGAGGGGAGCCGCCAGCGCACCCCGCCGCCCCTGGCCACCGCGTAGACCGCGTGGGTCTGGTAGGGCCCGGCACCCGCCGTGGCGACGAGCACGCCACCGTCGGGGAGGGCGAGGGGCGAGGACAGCAGGGCGCCCCCCCCGTCCGGGTCGTCCGGGTCCTCCGGGTTCCAGGTCTCCAGCACCACCTCGGCGGACCCGGTCGCCAGGTCCAGCTCGTAGAGGCGCCCGTCGGCGCGGGCCACCCAGGCCTCGCCGTCGCCGGTGAGCGTGGGGGTGCTGTCGACCAGGCCATTGTGGAAGGTGACCTCGCCGCCGTCCGGACACCAGGACAGGTCCCGCCGGCCGTCGTAGTCGTAGCAGAAGGGTGTGGTCTCCAGGCTGTCCTCGCCGGTCCAGGTGGTCTGGAGCTGCTCGTCGAGGCTCACGACGGCGCCGTCGAGCTTGTCCCAGGTCCTCGGGTCGTTGCTGCCCTCGACCGTGCGCTGGACCACGCCCCAGGTGCCCCAGAGCATCTGGCCGTCGGCGGTGACCGCGGGGGGCGCGTTCAGGACCAGCGACTCGGCGAGCACCACCGTGTGGGTGAGGGGCGGTTCGGCGGGCCCGGTGAGCGTGCTCTGCCCGGTCCGGCGGGTGTCGTGGGCGCCGGTCTCCCAGCCCTGGCCGAAGGCAGCGAGGCTCGCGACGCACAGGAGGAACACAGGACCAGCCGGGGTTCAGCAGGGAGAGGGTTTATGTTCTCACGGTGAAGGCGCTGCAGACCGACCGCCTCAAGGAGCTCGTCCGTGAGTACGGGCTCATCGCGATCTGCATCCAGCTGGGGCAGTTCACGGTCTACTTCACCGGGCTGACCCTGGCGATCCTGGCGGGCTGGCAGCCGGAGTCCGCCAGCGGCTCCGCGGGCGCGCTGGGCGCGGCCCTGGCCATCACCCTGATGTTCAAGCCGGTCCAGGTGGCCATCACCATCACCACCACCCCCATCGTCGCGCGCTGGCTGCGGCGCAGCCGGAACTCCCCCTGATGCAGACCGTCACCTTCAGCTTCGACGTGGTGTGCCCCTACGCCTGGCTCGCCAGCCGCGAGGTCGAGGCGATGGCGGCCCGCTGTGGCGCGACCGTGCAGTGGCGACCGGTGCTGCTGGGCGGGTTCTTCAAGGCCCAGGGCACCCCGGAGCAGATCGCGGCGCACCCCACCAGCTACACCGGGCAG
>CAYFPX010000085.1:14600-18049 GCA_964344945.1 uncultured Enterobacterales bacterium | reverse complement strand
CTGGGTCCACGGCGCCGATCTCGCCGACCGGACCGTGCTCGCACCGCTGGCCAGGGGCCATGGCCTGGACCCCGACGTGATCGACGACCCGGCGGTGAAGGCCGGCCTCTGGCAGACCACCCAGCAAGCCCTGGACGAAGGCGCCTTCGGCGTGCCGACCTACACGGTCGGTGACCGGATCTGGTGGGGCGGCGACCGGGCCCACCTGGTGGAGCAGGCTCTGGGCGGCGAGGTCCGGCGAGCACCGCCGGCCAGCCCGTCGGGCGACGCACCGGTCCTGCGCTTCTTCCACGACTTCGCCAGCCCCTTCAGCTACCTCGCCGCCACCCAGGTCGAGCGCCTGGCGGCCGAGCACGGGGCGCGGCTCGAGCGGGTGCCGATCCTGTTGGGGGGACTCTTCCGGGACATCGGCACCCCCGACGTGCCGCTGTTCACCTTCAGCGAGGCCCGGCAGCGCTGGACCCGCCAGGACATGCGGGACCAGGCCGCCTGGTGGGGCGTGCCCTTCACCTTCCCCGAGACCTTCCCCCTGCGCACCGTGGCCCCCCTGCGCGCCGCGCTGGCCTTTCCGGACCTCACCGACCCACTCTATGGGGCGGCCTGGGCCCAGGACCGGAACATCGGGGACCCGGAGGTCCTGGCCCGTGTCGTGGCCGACGCAGGCCACGACCCGGTCGCCGTCGCTGCGGCCTGCGGGGACCCGGGGGTCAAGGCGCAGCTCGGGGCCAACACCGCCGAAGCCGCCCGGCTCGGCCTGTGCGGCGTGCCGGGCTTCCACGTGTCCGACGGGGACCGGGGCGTGCTCTTCTGGGGACAGGACCGGCTGGACCAGGTCGCCCTGGCCCTGGGCGGCTGGAGACCCCGCAGCGAACAGGAGCTGAGCCCGTGAAGCGGTTGATGGCGCGGTTCAAGGACCTCACCGAGGAGTACGGCCCCGTCGCCCTCGGGGTGCACGTGGCGGTCTTCACGGTGTGCATGGTGGCCTTCAGCGGGGCCATCCTGACGGGCTTCGACGTCGAGGGCGCCGCGGCCGGCACCGGCACCGTCATGGCGGCCTACGTGGCCACGAAGGCGCTGTCCCCCCTGCGCATCATGCTCACCCTCGCCGTGACGCCGCTGGTGGCCCGCTACATCCGAAGGCTCTCCCGAGTCGAAGACAACTAGCGGGCCTGCGGCGACGGGTACCTCGCCGAATTTTTTTCTGTTCGTCGGGATCTCCCCCCCCGTGGGAGACTCGGCCCGTGCACTCCTCTGAGCCGGCCCGAGAGGGCGAGCCGGCACGGGACCCCAGGGCTTCTCACGCCACCCTGTGGCTCGGCCTGCTCCTCCTGACCATCCCGATGGTGGTCTACGCCCTGCTGGACCTGCCGCTGCGGGCCCACGTCGGCATCAGCCTGGCCCTGATGGGCATGGGGCTCCTGCTCACCCGGGCCACCCCGGACTGGCGGCTGGCGGCGCTCTTCCTGAGCCTGGCCGTCTCGCTGCGCTACCTCTACTGGCGCGTCACGGGCACCCTCGCCCTGGACACCTTCGGCAACGCCTCCGCCAGCATCGCCCTGCTGCTCGCGGAGCTCTACGCCTTCTCGATGATGTTCGGCGGCTACTTCCAGACCGCCGTGATGCGCCGTCGAGAGGTGGTCCCCCTGGACGGGGACCCGGCCGAGCTTCCGTCGGTGGATGTCTACGTGCCGACCTACAACGAGCCCTTGGGCGTGCTGCGCCGCACCCTCGTGGGGTGCATGTCGATGGACTACCCCGACGCCAGGGTCTGGGTCCTCGACGACGGCCGCCGGGAGGACGTCCGCCGCCTCGCCTCCGAGCTGGGCTGCGGGTACCTGACCCGCGAGGGCAACGCGGGCGCCAAGGCCGGCAACCTCAACGCCGCCCTGAGCCGCACCGACGGCGAGCTCGTGGCCGTCTTCGATGCGGACCACGTGCCGGTCCGGTCCTTCCTGCAGGTCACGGTCGGGTTCTTCCTCCAGGAGCACGACCTGGCCCTGGTGCAGACCCCGCACCACTTCTACAACCCGGACCCGGTCGAGCGAAACCTCCACATGGAGGGCGTGCTCCCGCCCGAGCAGGCGTTCTTCTACCACGGCATCCAGCGCGGCAACGACTTCTGGAACGGGGCGTTCTTCTGCGGCTCCTGCGCCCTGCTCCGGAGGACCGCCCTCGAGGACATCGGCGGCATCCCGACCAGCACGGTGACCGAGGACGCCCACGCCTCGCTCAAGCTCCACGCCGCCGGCTGGCAGTCCGCCTACCTGCCCATTCCCCAGGCCGCCGGCCTGGCCACGGAGCGCTTCGCCTTCCACATCACCCAGCGCCTGCGCTGGGCCCGGGGCATGACCCAGATCTTCCGAACCGAGGTGCCGCTGCTCAAGCCCGGGCTCTCCCTGCCCCAGCGCATCACCTACAGCGCCGCGGCGGCCCACTTCCTGTTCGGACTGCCCCGCCTGGTGTTCCTGCTGGCCCCGGCGATGTTCCTGATCTTCGGCCTGTACCCCCTGCGGGCCGAGGTGCTCGACGTCCTGGTCTATGCCATCCCGCACCTGTTCCTGGCCACCGTCTGCACCTCGGCGATGCACGGCAATCGCCGCCACAGCTTCTGGCCCGAGGTCTACGAGACCGCTCTGGCGCCCTACACGGCGATGGTCACCACGGCGACCCTGCTCTTCCCCGGTCAGGCGGCCTTCGAGGTGACCACCAAGGGCGAGCGCAGCGAACGCATCCGCTACGACTGGTCCCGGGCCTGGCCGGTGCTGCTGATCGGCGGGCTCGCCGTGATCAGCCTGGCCATCACGCCGATGCGCATGCTGGGCATCCCCGATGAGCGCGGCACCACGATGCTCGTCGGCGCCTGGAACCTGTACAACCTGTTGCTGCTGGGCGCCGCGGCCTTCGTCGCGCTCGAGCGGCCTCAGAGGCGCAGCGAGTGGCGCATCCCCTACCAGTGCACGGTCTGGATGCGGGACCACGACGCCGAGCAGATCACGGACACCGGCGAAGGCACCGCCGCCGAAGAGGACGCCTGGCGCAAGGCCGAGGCCCTGGACCTCTCCGAAGGCGGCATGCGCCTCCGGCTCTGGGACGGGCGGGCGGTCGCCGAGCGGGTGGACCTGTTGCTGGAGGTCGAAGACGGCGAGGTCATCGCCCTGACCGGCCAGCCGGTGAACCGGGTCGAAGACGACCACGAGCTCCTGGTCGGCGTGAGATTCGACGCTCTGAGCACCGCCCAGCGGGACCAGCTCATCCGGCTGATGTTCTCCCCCCCGGACGCCTGGCTCCAGGACCGCTACCGGGACGACGACCCCCTGCGCTCCGCCCTGAGTGTGGTGGGCTCGGTCTTCGGCATGTTCCTGCCCTTCGGCGAGGAGTCCCGCCGCGCCGACCAGGGGGAGCCCCTGACCGAGACCCTGGCCACCCGCCGCTGCACCCAGTGCGGCACC